>CAXTCC010000289.1:0-4591 GCA_964242015.1 uncultured Variovorax sp. | reverse complement strand
GCGTTGCTGCGCGTGAGCGCCTGTGCGTCGGTGTTGGCGCAGACGAACTGCACGCCTTGCACACCGCGCTCCATCATGTGGGCGACCGCGTTGCCGCCGCCGCCGCCGACACCGATCACCTTGATCTGCGTGCCCTGGTTGAATTCTTCTACTTCGATCATTTCGATGGCCATTTTTTTAACTCCGTGAATTTGCAGTTGCCGTTGTTTAGGGATGAATTCTTTTGAAAGGTAGCGGGTCACCGGATGACTTCAGGATGGCGGCCCGGTGCGTCGCCATCGCTCGTTGAAATGACGTGGTGGTCCGGCCCGTGCCAGCCACAGTGGGTGGATCTTCATGGTCAGAAGTTCCCCACGATGAAGTCCTTGAAGCGCCCGAACGCGGTCTTTACCGAGCCGTTCTTTTGCGCCACCTTGAAGCCGCGCATGCGCGCATAACGCGCTTCTTCGAGCAGCCCCATGACGGTAGCCGCACGAGGCTGCGCGACCATGTCGGACAGCGCGCTGGAATACTTCGGAATGCCGCGCCGCACCGGCTTCAGGAAGATGTCTTCGCCCAACTCGACCATGCCCGGCATCACCGCGCTGCCGCCTGTGAGCACGATGCCTGACGACAGCACTTCTTCGTAGCCCGACTCGCGAATCACCTGCTGCACCAGCGAGAAGATCTCTTCGATGCGAGGCTCGATCACGCCGGCCAGCGCCTGCTTGCTCAGCATGCGCGGGCCGCGATCGCCGAGGCCCGGCACTTCCACCTGCGTATCGGGGTCGGCCAGCAACTGCTTGGCATAACCGTTCTCGACCTTGATGTCTTCGGCGTCCTTGGTGGGCGTGCGCAATGCCATCGCGATGTCGCTGGTGATCAGGTCGCCGGCAATCGGGATCACCGCGGTGTGGCGGATCGCGCCGTTGGTGAAGATCGCGACGTCGGTGGTGCCGGCGCCGATGTCGACCAGGCACACGCCCAGTTCGCGCTCGTCTTCGGTCAACACCGCCTGGCTCGAAGCCAGCGGGTTCAGCATCAGCTGGTCGACTTCGAGGCCGCAGCGGCGCACGCACTTGATGATGTTCTCGGCCGCGCTCTGGGCGCCGGTCACGATGTGCACCTTGGCCTCGAGCCGCATGCCGCTCATGCCGATCGGCTCCTTCACGTCCTGGCCGTCGATCACGAACTCTTGCGGCTCGACCAGCAGCAGGCGCTGGTCGCTCGAGATGTTGATGGCGCGCGCCGTTTCGACCACGCGGGCCACGTCGGCGGGCGTCACTTCCTTGTCCTTGACGGCGACCATGCCGCTCGAGTTGATGCCGCGGATATGGCTGCCGGTGATGCCGGTGTAGACGCGGGTGATCTTGCAGTCGGCCATCAGCTCGGCTTCTTTCAGCGCCTGCTGAATGCTCTGCACCGTGGCGTCGATGTTGACGACCACGCCGCGCTTCAGGCCGTTGCTGGGCGCAACGCCGAGCCCGGCCAGCTTGAGCTCGCCGCCCGGCAGCACTTCGGCCACGACCACCATCACCTTGGCGGTGCCGATGTCGAGTCCGACGACGAGGTCTTTGTATTCTTTGGGCATGGAAGATGTCCTCGGTGTTCTTTAATTTTTCTTGGGGGCCGGCTTGACCGAAGGCTTGGCTGCAGGTTTGGCAGCGGGCTTGGCCGCTGCAGCAGGCTTCGGTTCGGGCGCGCCCGTGGTGACGCCGCGCAAGCGCAGCGCGTAAGCGTCGTTGTGTCGCAGGTCGGCACTCTCGACGGAAGAGAGCGAGCGGCCGTACTGGCCCGCGACCTGCGTCACGGTCTTCAAAAAGCGTTGGGTCCGTGCCGCGACTTCTTCGCTCTGGCCGCGGCCGAGCTCGATCACGGCACCTGTGTCCAGCGTGGCCTCCCAGCTGCCGCGGCTCGACAGCGCGAGCTCGTCGATGACGAGGTCGTAAGGCTCGAACAAGGGGGCCAGCACGCGGTACATGCCGAGCACCGGGCCCGCCTTGTCGCCAGGCCCCTGCAGGCGCGGCAGCGAATCGTCGACCTCGGCCACGTTGGCTTCGAACACTTCGCCGAAGCCGTTGACCAGCTTGGAGTCGGGCTCTTCGCCCCAGTGCGCGACCGGCACCTGCTCGGTCAGCGTGGCACGCAGCTTGTTGGGAAACTCGCGCCGCACCACCGCCTTGCGCACCCATGGCACCGACTCGAAAGCGGTCCGGGCCTTGGCCAGGTCGACGGTGAAGAAGTTGCCCGCCAGTTGCGGCGCGACGTTGGCGCGCAGCGTGATCGCGTTGTTGTGCGTGACCTCGCCGTCGACCTTGATCGCCGCGATCGGGAAGAACGGCTGACGCAGCACCCACCATGCGCCCGCCGCCAGCAACATGACGGCCACCAGCGCGAACATGAGCGTCGCGGTGATGTTCATGATCTTGACGTCGAACGGCACGGGGAGCGCATCTGCCATCAGTGCACTCCCTTCGAATCGAGCGAGGCCGACGCCAGGATGCGCAGGCACAGGTCGGGGTAGTCGATGCCCGCGGCGCGCGCCGACATCGGCACCAGCGAATGCGTCGTCATGCCGGGCGAGGTGTTCATCTCCAGCAGGAAGGCCTTGCGGTCGCTCGCGCGGATCATCACGTCGGCGCGGCCCCAGCCTCGGCAGCCGAGCGTGCGGTACGCCGCCAGCGCGATCTGCTGGACGTGACGCTCTTCGGCCTCGGGCAAGCCGCTCGGGCAGTGGTACTTGACGTCGTCGGTGAAGTACTTGTTCTGGTAGTCGTAGGCGCCTTCGGGCGCGGCGATGCGCACCACCGGCAACGCCTCGGCATCGAGGCCGTGACCAAGCAAGGCGCAGGTGACTTCTTCGCCTTCGATGAACTCTTCGCACAGCACGTCGGAGTCGTACTTCGCAGACAACGACACCGCTTCCTGCATCTCCGAATAGCCCTTGACCTTGGTCACGCCGATGGACGAGCCTTCGCGTGGTGGCTTGACGATGAGCGGCAGGCCGAGCACATCCGGCACCGCACGAATCTGCTCGCGACCCTGCTGGTCGAAAGCCAGTCGCACGTACTTGGGCGTCGGCAGGCCATCGGCTTGCCAGATGCGCTTGGTCATGACCTTGTCCATCGCCACGCTCGAGGCCATCACGCCCGAACCGGTGTACGGGATGCCGAGAAGTTCGAGCGCGCCCTGCACCGTGCCGTCTTCACCATGGCGGCCATGCAGCGCGATGAAGCAGCGTGCGAAGCCTTCGTGCTTGAGCGCGACCAGTTCGCGCACCGACGGATCGAACGCGTGTGCATCGACACCGCGCGACTGCAGTGCCTGCAACACGCCGGTGCCCGACAGATTCGAGATCTCGCGTTCGGCCGAGCTGCCGCCGAACAACACGGCGACCTTGCCGAAGGCAGCGGGTTCGTGGAAGAGGTTCATAGCGCCCGTCCTTCGCGCGTGAAGCGCTCGTCCTTGGCCGGCGCGGTGCCTGGTGTGCGTGCGGCGCCGCCGCCCAATTCGACGACCTTGCCCGGTACCGCGCCGATCGATCCCGCGCCCATGCAGATCACCACATCGCCTTCGCGAGCGTTGTCCAGAATGGCTTGCGGCATCGCCAGGATGTCGTCGACGAACACCGGCTCGACCTTGCCGGCGACGCGCAGTGCGCGCGCCATCGAGCGGCCGTCCGCGGCGACGATGGGTTGCTCACCGGCCGCATAGACCTCGCCGAGCAGCACGGCGTCGGCCTGCCCGATGACCTTGACGAAGTCCTCGAAGCAGTCGCGCGTGCGGGTGTAGCGATGTGGTTGAAACGCCAGCATCAAACGGCGGCCCGGAAACGCACCGCGCGCGGCAGCGATGGTCGCGGCCATCTCGACCGGGTGATGGCCGTAGTCGTCGATCACCGTGAAGCTGCCCGTCGCATGCGTGCCTTGCACGGCCTGCACCGGCACGTCGCCATAGCTCTGGAAGCGGCGGCCCACGCCCTTGAAGTCGGCCAGACCGCGCTGCACCGCTTCGTCGGGCACGTTGAGCTCGACCGCGACCGCGATCACCGACAGTGCGTTCAGCACGTTGTGCTCGCCCGGCAGGTTCAACACGATGTCCAGGTCGGGCAGCGTGATGCCGTTGCGGCGCTGCGCGGTGAAGTGCATCTGGCCGCCGACGGCACGCACGTTCACGCCACGCACCTGTGCGTCTTCGTTGAAGCCGTAGCTCGTCACCGGGCACGACACCTCGGTCACGATGGCGCGCACCGCTGCGTCGTCGGTGCAGAGGATGGCGACGCCGTAGAACGGCATGCGGTGCAGGAAATCGACGAAGGCTTTCTGCAGCTTCGCGAAGTCGTGCCCGTAGGTTTCCATGTGGTCGGCGTCGATGTTCGTGACCACCGCCATGATCGGCAGCAGGTTCAGGAAGGAGGCGTCCGATTCGTCGGCCTCGACCACGATGTAGTCGCCGCTGCCGAGCTTGGCGTTGGCGCCCGCGCTGTTCAAGCGGCCACCGATGACGAAGGTCGGGTCGAGCCCCGCGGCGGCGAGCACGCTGGCGACCAGGCTGGTGGTCGTCGTCTTGCCGTGCGTGCCGGCGATGGCGATGCCCTGCTTCAGGCGCATCA
>CAXTCC010000288.1:0-4594 GCA_964242015.1 uncultured Variovorax sp. | reverse complement strand
ATGTCGGCCAGGTCGTGGCGCACATGGCGCTTGTCGGTGACGCGCGTCAGGCCGCCGGTGCCGGGCAACACGCCGAGCAGCGGCACCTCGGGCAGCGAGACGGACGACGAGCGATCGTCGACCAGCACGATCTCGTCGCAGGCCAGCGCCAGCTCATAACCGCCGCCGGCACAGGCGCCGTTGACGGCCGCCAGGAACTTCAGCCCCGAATGCTTCGACGTGTCTTCGATGCCGTTGCGCGTCTCGTTGGTGAACTTGCAGAAGTTGACCTTCCAGGCATGGCTCGACACGCCCAGCATGAAGATGTTGGCGCCCGAACAGAAGATGCGGTCTTTCGCGCTGGTGACGATCACCGACTTCACTTCCGGGTGCTCGAAGCGCACGCGGTTCAGCGCGTCGTTCAACTCGATGTCGACGCCCAAGTCGTAGCTGTTGAGCTTGAGCTTGTAGCCGGGCCGGATGCCGCCGTCTTCGGCGATGTCGAGCGACAGGCGGGCGACGCTGCCCTCGACGCTCAGCTTCCAGTGCTTGTACTGGGTCGGGTCGGTGCGGTAGTCGACGTGCGGAAGCTGCGACGCCGGGTTCGGCTGCAGAGGTTGCGAAAGATCGCTCATGGTGGGTGCTCCTGAAGACTGGCTAACATGAAAGATAGTGCATGTCGTTGCGCCGTCTTTCTCCGATGACATGCATCATCATGCATGTCATCGGGCGAGTCAACACCGTCAACCGACTGATACGCTTTTTTTCAGATGCGGCGGTTCAGACGCCGATGACTGGCCGCACGGCCGTGCGCAAGGCGTCGAAACTTTGCTGCAGCGTCTGGCCGTGGGTGTCGATCGTCAGATCGGCCTTCGAATAGAAGGCGGCACGGCCGTCCAGGATGCGCTTCAGGTCCTGCATCGCTTCCTTGCTGGCCGCCATCGGGCGTGTGTCGCCTTGCGCGACGACCCGGCCCATGTGCTCTTCGGGGGCGGCCTGCAGCCACACCGTGGTGCAGTGCGCCAGCAGCTCATTGAAGGTGGCCGGGTCCGACACGATGCCGCCGGGCGTCGCGATGACCACCTCGCCATAGATCTGGATCGCCTCTTCGAGCGCGCGCCGTTCGTAGCGGCGATAGGCGTTGGTGCCGTACAGGTCGTGGATCTCGCGCACGCTGCAGCCGGCCAGCTTCTCGACCTCGCGGCTCAGCTCGACAAAGGGCAGCTCCAGGTCGTCCGCCAGCATCTGGCCGAGGGTGGATTTGCCGGCGCCGCGCAGGCCCACCAGGGCGATGCGCCGGTGCCGTGCCGCGTCTACGCCCGCGGTGCCGAGCAGTTCGCCGATCGCCACCCGCACCCGGCGCAGATCGGCCTCGTTCCGGTGCTCGAGCAGTTCGCGGATCAGCAGCCATTCCGGTGAGCTGGTGGTGAAGTCGCCGACCAGCTCGGCCAGCGGGCAATGCAACGCGGTTGCGACCTGCTGCAGCACCAGGATCGACGCGTTGCCGGTGCCGTATTCGAGGTTGGCCAGGTGCCGCTCCGACACGTTGGCGCTCGTCGCCACCGCCTTGCGCGTCAGCCCGCGCTGCGCGCGCAGGTTGCGCACGCGGTCGCCCAAGGCGACCAGCAAGGGACTCTTCTCTTCACTCTCGACCGCCTCCGCGGGTGCCGGCAGCACCACGTCGCCTTGCTCGTTCATTCGATCCCTCGGGGTAAACACCATACATGCACTATATTGCTTGACACCCCCAGGGGCGATGCTTATGGTTCGTGCACAAGCAAGATACTGCACATGCAGTCATCCCGCAAGTTGCGACGGAGAGAGACACGATGAGCCTGCCGAGCCCCTTCAATTTTTCAGAGCACCTGTTTGCGCTGAACCGTGGGCGCGCACCAAAAATCGCCTATCTGGACGATCACGGCGCGCTCACGTACGGCCAGCTCGAAGATCGCGCGCGCCGATTTGCCGCCGCGCTGAAGGCAGCAGGTATCCAGCGCGAAGAGCGCGTGCTGCTGCTGCAACTCGACAGCATCGACTGGCCCGTGAGCTTTCTCGGCTGCCTCTATGCCGGCGTGGTGCCGGTGGCGGTCAACACGCTGCTCACCGCCGACGACTACGCCTACATGCTGGAGCACAGCGGCTCGGTCGCAGCGCTGGTCTCGGGCGCCTTGCTGCCGGTGCTTCAGGAGGCGATGGCGCGAGCGCCGCACGGACTGCGCAAACTCTTCGTGTCGCATCCGGTTGCTTCCCTGGATACGGCTTTGCCCGCCGACGCGCAGGATTTCGAATCGCTGATCGACGCCCACGCGCCGATGGCCGAGGCCGCAATCACCGCGCCGACCGACCATGCGTTCTGGCTCTACTCCTCCGGCTCGACCGGCCGACCCAAGGGCACGGTGCACGCGCACGGCAGCCTGTGGTGGACGGCAGAGCTGTTCGGCAAGCCGGTGCTGGCGCTGCATGAAAACGATGTCTGTTTTTCCGCGGCCAAGCTGTACTTCGCCTACGGGCTCGGCAATGCCCTGACCTTTCCGCTCTCGGTCGGCGCGACCGTGGTCTTGATGTCCGAACGCCCCACGCCCGATGCGACGTTCAAGCGATGGACCGGCACCGCCGCCCACGGCACTGCGGCGGCCATGAAGCCGACGGTGTTCTTCGGTGCGCCGACCGGCTTCGCGGGCATGCTCGCGTCACCCGGGTTGCCGCCAGCCGACACGGTCGCACTGCGCATGTGCTCTTCCGCCGGCGAGGCTTTGCCAGGCGAGATCGCGCAGCGCTTCAAGGCGCACTACGGCTGCGAAATCATCGACGGCATCGGCTCGACCGAGATGCTGCACGTCTTCATCTCGAACCGGCCCGGCGACATCCGCTACGGCACCACCGGCAAGCCGGTCGAAGGCTATGCGATCGAACTGCGCGGCGAAGACGGCAAACCCGTGGCCGACGGCGAGGTCGGCGACCTCTACATCAAGGGCCCGAGCGCCGCGTTGATGTACTGGGCGAATCCCGAGAAGACCGCCGCCACCTTCAAGGACGGCTGGACGCAAAGCGGCGACAAGTACTCGCGCGACGCCGACGGTTACTACACCTATGCCGGCCGCAGCGACGACATGCTCAAGGTGAGCGGCATCTACGTGTCGCCGTTCGAAGTCGAGTCGACCCTGATGCTGCACCCCGCGGTGCTCGAAGCCGCGGTGATCGGCAAGCCCGATGCCGATGGACTCACCAAGACGAAGGCTTACGTGGTGCTCAAGGCCGGCAAGACGGCCAGCGCCGACGAACTCAAAGCCTTCGTCAAGGACCGCCTCGCGCCCTACAAGTACCCGCGCTTCATCGAGTTCGTCGACGAATTGCCCAAGACCGCCACCGGCAAGATCCAGCGCTTCCGCCTGCGCGAGCGGGAACAAGCCCAGTGAGCGCAGACACCGAATTCGCCGCCATCCAGTGGCGGGAAAAAGACGTGCGAATCGAGGTCGTGCGCATCGCCCCCGAACGAACCGATGCGCCGTTGATCGTGTTCCTGCATGAAGGGCTGGGCTCGGTCGCGATGTGGAAGGATTTTCCGCAGCAGCTGTGCGATGCCGGCGGCTTCCGCGGGCTGGTGTTTTCGCGTCCGGGCTACGGTCGCTCGACACCCCGCGGCGTGAACGAAAAATGGGAGCTCGACTTCATGCACCGGCAGGCGCACGAGGTGTTGCCCAAGCTGCTCGGCGCACTCGGCATCCACGAGCCCATCTGGCTGTTCGGCCACAGCGATGGCGGCTCTATCGCCTTGCTGTTTGCGGCGCACTCGCCCGATCAGGTGGCAGGCGTCGTGGTCGCGGCACCGCACATCTTTGTCGAAGACAAGACGGTGCAGGCCATCGAACAGGCGCGCACGGCCTACGAAACCACCGACCTGCCGAAGAAGCTGGGTCGTTATCACGACAGCGCCGATTCGGCCTTTCTGGGCTGGAGCCGCATCTGGCTGCACCCGCCTTTCAAGCACTGGAACATCGAAGCCGAGCTGACCGGCATCGGTTGCCCTGTGCTGGCGATGCAAGGCGTCGACGACGAGTACGGCACGCTGGAACAGATCCGCGGCATCCAGCGGCGCTTGCCACAGACCGAGTTGCTCGAGCTGGCCGACTGCGGGCATTCCCCGCATCGCGATCAGCCGGAACAAGCCATATTGGCGACCGTTTCGTTCATCAATAAAAGGAGACTTTCATGACACCCCGCTTCACACGCGTTGCCCAGGCCACGCTCACCGCATTGACCCTGGCCTGCATCGCCACGCTCGGCCATGCACAGCAAGCCAAGCTCAAGGTCGGTCTGATGCTGCCGTACAGCGGCACGTACACCGCGTTGGGTGTCGCGATCGAAAACGGCTTCAAGCTGCGCGTCGAAGAGCAAGGCGGCAAGCTGGGCGGCCGCGAGATCGAGTACGTGAAGGTCGACGACGAGTCCGACCCGGCGAAGGCGACCGACAACGTCAACAAGCTGATCAAGCGCGACAACGTCGATGTCATCGTCGGCACCGTGCACTCGGGCGTGGCGATGGCGATGGCCAAGGCCGCGAAGGAAAGCGGCACCGTGCTGATCGTGCCCAACGCCGGCGCCGACGCGGTGACCG
>CAXTCC010000287.1:1993-4599 GCA_964242015.1 uncultured Variovorax sp. | reverse complement strand
CGCCGCCGCCCGCAGCGGCCGCCATTGCGCCCACCTACCGCAAAAGTCTTCTCTGGCTGGTGGCGGTCGGCTTCTTCATGCAGACGCTCGACGCGACGATCATCAACACCGCGTTGCCCGCCATGGCAGCGAGCTTGGGCGAAAGCCCGTTGCGTATGCAGTCGGTGGTGGTGGCCTACGCGCTCACCATGGCGATGCTGATTCCGGCCTCGGGCTGGATCGCCGACCGCTTCGGCACGCGCCGGGTCTTCTTCTCTGCCATCGTGCTGTTCGTGCTCGGCTCGGTGCTGTGCGCCGCATCGCACGGTATTGGCCAGCTGGTGGCGTCACGGGTGCTTCAAGGGCTCGGAGGCGCCTTGCTGTTGCCGGTCGGACGCTTGTCGCTGCTGCGCACCGTCCCTCGTGCGGAGTTTTTGCAGGCGATGAGCTTCGTCGCGATCCCGGGGCTCATCGGCCCGCTACTCGGCCCGACGCTGGGGGGTTGGCTGGTGCAGTACGCGTCGTGGCACTGGATCTTCCTGATCAACGTCCCGGTGGGTCTGGCCGGCTGCATCGCAACGCTCAAGTTCATGCCGGATCTGCGCGGCGCGGCGCGGCATCGCTTCGACGGAGCAGGCTACGCAATGCTCGCCTTCGGCATGGTGGCGATTTCGCTGGCGCTCGACGGTGTTTCGGGCGCCGGCCTGCGGCAGGTCGGCGTGCTGATGTTGTTGATCTTCGGATTCGCCAGCATCGTCGCGTACTGGCTGCATGCCGGACGGCGCGCCGATCCGCTTTTCGCGCCGTCGCTCTTCAAGGTTCAGACGCTCAGCATCGGATTGCTGGGCAACCTGTTCTCTCGCCTCGGCAGCGGTTGCATGCCATTTCTGGTGCCGCTGTTGCTGCAGGTTTCGATGGGCTATTCGCCGCTGCACGCCGGGCTCATGATGTTGCCGATCGCGCTGGCCGGGATGGCGATGAAGCGCTTCACCACCGCGCTCATCACGCGTTACGGCTACCGAAAGGTGCTGGTCGTCAATACGGCACTGGTCGGCTGCACGATGGCGACGTTCGGACTCGCTGAGCCGGGCCAGCCGATCGCGCTGCACATCGTGCAGCTGCTGGCATTCGGCGCGGTCAACTCATTGCAGTTCACGGCCATGAACACGATCACCTTGAAAGATCTGGACGGCAGCATGGCGAGCAGCGGCAACAGCCTGCTGTCGATGGTTCAGATGCTCGCGATGAGTCTGGGCGTGGCCGCTGCCAGCGCGGTGCTCGCGGGCTACACGGGCATCTTCGGCGGCACTGCGCCGATCACGGCGACCGAAACGCTGCATGCCTTTCAGGCGACGTTCGTCAGCATGGGATTGATCACGCTGGCATCGACGCTGATCTTCTGGCATCTGCCCGCGGAAGCCAGGGCCGTTCGGCCGGCACAGCCCGAGGTGTCCGGCCAAGGCTGAGGCCTCGGCGTTCGAGCCTGGTCAGGCCGGGTAGATGGCGCCCAGCACCCGCGCGCCTTTGGCGCCGGTGACGCTGGCGAGATTGCCAGGCTCGCGCCGCATCGTGCAGCGGGCGAGCCATGCGAATGCTGCGGCCTCGACCTGTTGCGGAGGCAATCCCCGCTCGACGGACGAAATCACCGCGACACCGGGGAGCAGCGCGCGCAACCGTGCGAGCAGATGGTCGTTCAGCGCGCCGCCGCCGCACACGATCAAGGTCTTGCTGTCGATGCCGTAGCGGATCACCCCGGCAGCACAACAACTGGCGGTCAGTTCTGCCAACGTCGCTTGCACATCGGCGGCGTCGGCGGCGCTCGCGTGCTGCAACTGGGCGGCGAGCCAGGTGGGGTTGAACCTGTCACGGCCGGTGCTTTTCGGCGGCGATTTGGCAAAGTAGGCGTCGCGCAACAGCCGCTCGAGCAGGTCGGGCAGCACCTGGCCGGTCGCTGCCCATGCACCAGCCGCGTCGTAGGGCTGGCCGAGATGGGTCTGACACCAGTGGTCCAGCAACGCGTTGCCGGGACCGCAATCGAAGCCGAGCACCGTGACCATTTCGCCCGAGGTGGCGGGCAGCAAACTCAGGTTTGAAATGCCGCCCAGGTTCAGCACGGCAACGGCGTCGGTTGCTTGTGCGAACAGCGCGCGATGAAACGCGGGCACCAAGGGTGCGCCCTGACCGCCGGCTGCGACGTCGCGCGTCCGAAACTCGGCAACGACGTCGATGCCGGTCAGCTCGGCGAGGAGTGCGGGGTTGTTGAGCTGGAGCGTGTAGCCGATGTCGTCGAAGTCGCCGGGCCGATGACGTACGGTTTGGCCATGGGCGCCGATGGCGGCGATGGCGTCGGCAGCCACGCCGGCCTGGTCGAGCAAATCCTGCGTGACCGCTGCGTACACCCGCGCCAGCGCGTTGCCGGCGAGCGCCGCGCGATGCAGTTCATTGACGCCGTCGGGTGTATTGAGCGCCAGCAGTTCGGTGCGCAGTCCGACCGAAAACGGCGCGGTGGCGTGCGCCTTGACTGCGATGCCCCCAGCCGAGAAATCTGCGATGACGCCGTCGACGCCGTCGAGCGAAGTGCCCGACATCAAGCCGATGAACAAGTCGGCCATCTGCAAGTCGGCCAT
>CAXTCC010000287.1:0-1893 GCA_964242015.1 uncultured Variovorax sp. | reverse complement strand
TGCCGGTGATGCCGGTGGTCGGTCGGTCAGTCGGCGCTGGCCTGAACCACGGAGAACGCAGCCGCCAATTCGGCGCGCGTGGCCACCGCCAATTTTTCGAAGGCCGGGCGCGAGGCTGGCGTGATCGGCGTCATGCCGCCGTCTTGCTTGGCAATGACCGCCGGGTCGGTGTATTCACCGTTCACCCGGTACTCGAAATGCAGATGCGGGCCGGTCGCCCAGCCCGTACTGCCGACGGCACCGATGAACTGGCTCTGGGTCACGCTCTGCCCGACCTTGACGTCCATGCGGCTCAGATGCGCATACACGGTGCTCAGGTCGTTTCGGTGCTTGACGATGATGATGTTGCCGTAGCCGCTTTGCTGCCCGGCGAATTCGACGACACCGTCGCCGACTGCGCGAACCGCGGTGCCCGAAGGTGCCGCGAAATCGATGCCGTTGTGCTGGCGCCAGGTGTTCAGAATCGGGTGCAGCCGCATCTCGAAACCGCTGGAGATGCGCGAAAACTCGACCGGCGAGCTCAGGAACGCGTGACGCAGGCTGTCGCCGTTCGGCCTGAAGTAGCCACCCTTGCGGCCGGGTTCCTGGAACCACAACGCCTGGTGGATGTTTCCGCCGCTTTCGAACTCCGCCGCCAGCACCCGCCCGCTCCGCATCGACTGGCCGTCGGCTTCGAAGGTTTCGTAGACGACAGCGAAGCGATCGCCCTTGCGCAGCTGACGAAAATCGATATCGCCCGCGAACACGTCGGCCAGCTGGCTCGCGACCGAGTCCGGGATGCCCGCATCGTCGGTCGCCGCGAAGAGCGAAGAGCGCACCACACCGCTCGCCAGACGGGTGCCGGCAGTCAGCGTGTCGGCCTCGGAGCGCACGATGAAGCCGACGCCCGCGCTTTCGACGACAAGACGCTTGAAGCCGTCGCCATCCGGAATCCAGCGGGCGCTCAACTTCTTCAGCCGATCTTCGTGCGTGACTTCGGCCGTCACGGTACGGCCGGCCCGGCTCAACAGCGCGGAGCGCGCTTCGGCGTTGCCACGGATGTACGCTGCTGCGGCCGGATCGCTCACGCCAAGGCGCCTGAGCAACGCTTCGGCCGTGTCGCTCGAGCGCGTGGTCTCGCTCCGGAACAAGGTGAAACTGAAGGCGTCGAGCGCATCGGTCTGCGCCGAAACAGCAAGCGGGGTCACCGTCTCAAGCACCTGCTTGACCGGGATCTTGGCCGCGTCGGGGCCAAGCGAAGCAACCGCGAATGCACCACCGCCTGCGGACATCAAGACCGCTGCGATCACCGCGGTGATCTGCCTGGGATATGTCCGGAATGTGTAAGCCACTCGGGAAGCGAAAAGCTCCTCGGCGGCAAGAATTCTGTCAATCAAAGCTCAAAAATCCAGATCAGGTTTCAGCGAGTCCGTGCAGCAGAAGGCCTCAAGACGGAGGCGGCAACACGGTGCGGAAAAAAGCGCCGCTTAGAATCCGGCGCTTGCAAAGTCGGGCTGAGTATAGCGTCGGCCATACCTAAATCAGCCAAAAAAGCCCAATGAATGCCGGTTCTGTTACATCCCCAAGCCTCTCCGATGGTGTAGGAAGAGCTCTCGAAATCTCGCTGCGTGGCGCTGACGAACTGCTGCCGCAGGATGAGTGGATCAAGAAGCTTCAGCGCTCCGAGGCCACGGGCCAGCCGTTGCGCATCAAGCTCGGTCTCGATCCGACGGCGCCGGACATTCATATCGGCCATACGGTGGTGTTGAACAAGCTGCGGCAGTTGCAGGATCTGGGCCACACCGTCATTTTCCTGATCGGCGACTTCACCACGACGATCGGCGACCCTTCAGGTCGCAACTCGACCCGGCCGCCCCTGACCCGCGAGCAGATCGAGGCCAACGCCCAGACCTA
>CAXTCC010000286.1:0-4637 GCA_964242015.1 uncultured Variovorax sp. | reverse complement strand
TGTTCCTTCAGCAGCTTGACGGTCTGCCCGACCACGTAGCCGCCGCAGCCGGTGCCGGCCGGCGGGCCGCCGGCCTCGACGCACATCACGCCGTTGTAGCCGGGGAAAACGAAGTCTTCGACCCGCAGCTCTTCGGCGTGGAAGTCGACTGTTTCCAGCACGTCGATGACGGTCGGCATCAGCTTCTTGGTCAGCGTGAAGGTGGAGTCGTGCTTGGGGTCGCAGCCGATCTGCAGCACGCGCTTGCCGAGCTTGGAGAACGCCACCGACAGGTTGCTCGAGGTCGTGCTCTTGCCGATGCCGCCCTTGCCGTAGATGGCGAAGACCTTGGCGTTGCCGATCTTCAGGTCGGGGTCGAGCTGGACCTGCACGCTGCCCTCGCCGTCGGAGCGCATCGCGCCCGGTGATGGACGCGGGCCGGGCCGCTTGATGTCCGGGAACGGAACGGTAATGGTGCTCATGCTGCGGCTCCTTCGTAAACGCCTTCGAGTCGGTCTTCCAGCTCTTCGCCGGCACGCCGCAGCGCTTCCAGCATGGCGGCATCCGGTTTCCAGAACTTTCTGTCCGACGCTTCCAGCAGGCGGCTGGCAACGCGGGCCGATGCGGTGGGGTTGAGCTTGGACAGGCGCTCGCGCATCGCGGGGTCGAGCACGAACGTTTCGCTCAGTTGCTGATAGACCCACGGCTGGACCTGGTCGGTGGTGGCCGACCAGCCCATCGTGTTGGTCACATGCACCTCGATCTGCCGCACGCCTTCGTAGCCGTGCTGCAACATGCCTTCGTACCACTTCGGGTTGAGCATGCGCGTGCGTGTTTCGAGCGCCACCTGTTCGGAGAGCGTGCGCACCGTGCCGCCGCCGCCTTCCTTGGTCTGGTCGCCGATGTAGACCGGCGCCATTTCGGCGGTCGGGCCTTCCTTGACGGTCTTGGCGCGCTTGATGGCGCGGCTGATGCCGCCGAGCGTGTCGAAGTAGGTGTCGATGGTCGTCACGCCGAGCTCCACCGAGTCGAGGTTCTGATAAGCCAGCTGCACGCCCGAGAGCACGCTCTGCAGCAGCGCCGGCTGCTGTACCGCGCGGCCGCCGCGCCCGTAGGCGAAGCCCTTGCGCCGGCTGTAGGTTTCGGCAATTTCATCGCCGTCGTCCCAGCGGCTGTTGTCGATCAGGCTGTTCACGTTCGAGCCGTAGGCGCCCTCGGCATTGCCGAAGACCCGCAGCGAGGCGGTCTCCAGGTCGCCGCCGTGTTCGGCCTGGTAGGCGAGCGCGTGCTTGCGGATGAAGTTCTGCTCGATCGGCTCGTCGGCCGACGCCGCCATGAACGCTGCTTCGGCCAGCAACTTGATCTGCAGCGGCAGCAAGTCCCTGAAGATGCCCGACAGCGTGATGACCACATCGACACGCGGCCGTGCCAGCTCGGCGAGCGTCATCAGCTCGGCGCCGGCAAGGCGGCCGTAGCTGTCGAAGCGCGGGCGCGCGCCCATCAGCGCCAGCACCTGCGCGATCGGACCGCCTTCGCTCTTCAGGTTGTCTGTCCCCCACAGCACGATGGCGATCGACTCCGGGAACGCGTGGCCGTCGCTCATGTGCTTGTGCAGCAAGCGGTCGGCCTGGCGCGCGCCATCCTTGACTGCGTAGGCGCTGGGAATGCGGAACGGATCGAAGCCGTGCAGGTTGCGGCCGGTCGGCAGGATGGCCGGGGTGCGCAGCAGGTCGCCGCCCGGCGCGGGGCGCAGGAAGCGGCCGTCGAGCGCGCGAAGGATGCCGTCGATCTCGTGGTCCTCGGCCATCAGTCGGTCGGTGGCGGCGAGTTCGTGCAGCAGCGGCAGGAGCGTGTCTGCTTGCATCGCATCGTCCGGCGCAGCGGCGGCCGAGGCACGGCCTTCATGCGCAGCGAGTGCCTGCTCGGGCGTGCTGCCCGCCACCAGCGATTCGATCAACGCGCGCGGCGGTCGCACGCCGTGCGATGCATCCGCCAGCGACAGCAGCAGGTCGATGCGCTCCGGCACGCTCGGCGCCTGGCCGACGACATGCAGGCCGTAGGGGATCAAGGTGTATTCGAGTTCGAGCACCGCGTCGTTCAGCGCGGCCATGCGTGCAGGGGCATCGTCTCGCCACGCCGGCTCGGCGGCGGCCAGGTCGAGCGTCGCGGCCTGGGCCTGCACCATCAGAGCAAGTTCAGCGGCTTCGGCGAGTGCATCGGGCTCCAGTCCGCGGTAGCGTTCGAGCGCTTCTTTCAGGTCGACCAATCCCTTGTACAAGCCCGCCTGCGCGACCGGTGGCGTGAGGTAGCTGATGAGCGTGGCAGCGGCGCGGCGCTTGGCGATGGTGCCTTCCGACGGGTTGTTGGAGGCATACAGGTACAGGTTCGGCAGGTCGCCGATGAGCCGGTCGGGCCAGCATTTCGCCGACATGCCGTTCTGCTTGCCCGGCATGAATTCGAGCGCCCCGTGCGTGCCGAAATGCAGCACCGCATGGGCGCCGAAATCTTCGCGCAGCCAGCGATAGAAGGCAGAGAAGGCGTGCGTCGGCGCAAAGCCTTTTTCGAACAGCAGCCGCATCGGGTCGCCTTCGTAGCCGAAGGCCGGCTGGATGCCGACGAAGACGTTGCCGAAGCGTTCGCCCAGCACGAAGATGTGGCTGCCATCGGTCTGCTGCTTGCCGGGCGCGGGCCCCCATTGCGCTTCGATTTCGCGCAGATGCTTTTCACGCCGCACATGGTCGTCGGCCGTGATGCGCGTGTGCACGTTGGCCATCGCGCCGAAGGTCGCGGCATTGCCGGCGATGACGCGCTCGCGCAGGTCGTCGACGCTGGCCGGCAGCGCCACGGTGTAGCCCTCGCGCTGCATCGCCTTCAGTGTGTTGAAGAGCGATTCGAAGACCGACAGAAAGGCGGCGGTGCCGGTGTTGCCGGCATTCGGCGGAAAGTTGAAGACGACCGCGGCGATCTTGCGTTCGGCGCGCTCGGAACGGCGCAGGTCGACCAGCTTGCCGACGCGGGCCGCCAGCGCATCGGCCCGCTCGATGCAGCTGTGCATGTCGTGCAGGCCACTCACGTTCTTGAAGGTGCATGCGTGGGCGCAGCCGGTGCAGGCGATCTGCGTGGTGTTGCCGCGGCCGCCGAACACCATCGAGCCGGTCGCGCCATCGAGCTCCGGAATCGCCACCATCATGGTGGCCTCGACCGGCAGCAGGCCGCGCGGCGAGCCGCCCCATTGGTCGAGCGTCTGAAACTCCACCGGCGTGATGGAAAGGTAAGGCACGTCGAGCCGCGCCAGGATGTCTTCGGCGGCTTTCGAGTCGTTGTAGGCCGGACCGCCGACCAGCGAAAAACCGGTGAGCGAGACGATGGCATCGACCGTGGTCCGGCCGTCTTGGCAAAAGAAGACGTCGACTGCAGGCCGCCCGTCGAGTCCCGTAGCAAACGCCGGAATCACACGCAGCCCGCGTGCTTCGAGCGCGGTGATCACGCCGTCGTAATGGTCGGTGTTGCCGGCCAGCAGGTACGAGCGCATCAGGAGCAGGCCGACGGTGCCGCGCTGGCCGGTGGTGGCGACCAGCGGCAGTGCGTCGAGCCGATCGGCCAGCCGCCGCTTCATGCGCGGATGGTAGACGCCGACCTCGGGGTATTCGAGCGGCTCGTGCGTCTTGGCGATGCCGCGCAAGGCGCGCCGCGGCCCTTCGGCATAGCGGTCCACCAGGAAGTGGACCATGTGCGCGATGTTGTCCTCGGAGCCGGCGAGCCAGTACTGCAACGTCAGGAAATAAGCGCGCACGTCCTGCGCCGTGCCGGGGATGAAGCGCAGGATCTTCGGCAACCGGCGCAGCGTGCGCATCTGTTGCGCACCGGCGGTCGTGCGCGCGCTGCTGTCGGCGGCGTTGTCGCCCGTGCTGGCGGATTTGCCGCGCAGCCGCTTCAGGAATGCCAAAGGCCCGGTCGCCGGCGCCGACATGTCGAACTTGCCCATGCGCGTGAGCTTGGTCACCTCGCCGGCCGACATCGCGCAGACCATCGCATCGCAGTGATCGCGTCGCGCCTGCAGCGCCGGCAACACGGGGAGGAAATGCTCTTCCATGAACAGCATCGCGGCGATGACGATGTCGCCTTGGGCGATGTCGGCCTTGCAGCGCGCGAGCGCCTGCGGGTCGTCGCCCCATTCGGCAGCGGCATGCACGCTGAGCTTCAGTCCGGGCAACGCCTTGATGAGCGACAAGTGCGCGCGTTCGGTCGCGCTCGCCAGGTGGCTGTCCATGGTGACGACCACCACGTGCATGCCCGGCCCGCCAGGCCCGGCCTGCGATCCCGGCCGTTCACTGACTGAAGTGCGCTTTGGCGTCATACAGAGTCTCGATGGTGATGACCGACACGCCCATGTCGAGCGCATAGCGCTCGGTGTTCCGGCGCGCCTTGCCGCGCACGAAAAAGGGAATCTTTCGCAGTTCTTTCTCGGCGTCTGCGGCCCAGGCTGCGAGCGCGATCGGGGCAGCGTCGAGCCGTATGTCAGACGCGGTTTCGGCGAGCGGTTCGACCCCAGCTTCGGGTCGGGGTTCGGGCACGGCTGCGACGCTCGCCGTGCCGCCGCCGAGGTGCGATGGCGCTGCGTCTTCATGGAACTCGAAGTCGCCGCGGAACATGCCGAT
>CAXTCC010000285.1:1945-4647 GCA_964242015.1 uncultured Variovorax sp. | reverse complement strand
AGCATGCTTTGACCCATGCGCCTGAAACGTGCGGCCCATTCGCCCTGTGCCGGAAACTGCAGCGGGCTGTCGTAGATGGGCAGGTCGAACACGGTGTCGGGCTCGCCCGCGATGCGCTGCGCCATGCGGCGGCCGGCATGCGCGGAGAACGAGACGCCGTTGCCGCCGTAGCCCAGTGCATAGAACACGCTCTGCTTCGGGTCGGGCTGCACCACGCGCGGCATCATGTCGTGCGCCACGTCGACCCAGCCCCACCACGAGTAGTCGACCTGGATGCCCTTCAGCGGCGGAAACTTGCGCGCCAGTCCGTCGACCAGCAGCGCGTAATGCTCGGGCGCACTCGCATCGGCGCCGGTGATTGCGCTGCGGCTACCGATCTGCACGCGGTTGTCGGGCAGCAGCCGGTAATAGAAGCGCAGCGTGCGCGTGTCGGTGATGGCTTCACGCGTGAGGAAGTTGGTCTCGGCCAGTTCAGACGGCGTGAGCGGGCGCGTCACCAGCGAGTTCGACAGCACCGGAAACATGCGGTTTTTCAACGTCGGGTGCAGGCCGGGCGCGGTGTAGGCACCGGTCGCGATGCCGACGGCACGCGCGCGCACCGTGCCGCCCGGGGTCTTCAGGTGGTGCACGCCGTTCTTCGTTTCCCAGCCGATGACGGGGCTCGACGGATGCACCTTGGCGCCGATGGCGCGTGCCCGCTTCAGGTAGCTGTAGGCCAGCTTGAGCGGGTGCACGCAGATGCCTTCGGCCTCGTGCATGGCGCCGTGTGCATCCTGGTCGTTGCAATACTCGGCGCGCACCTCGGCGGCGGTCAGCAAGCGCGTGTCGTAACCGAACTTGTCGCGCATCACCTGCGCTTCGTTCTTCAAGAACGCCATCTTCTTGTCGCGGTGCGCGATGTAGAGATGACCGCCCGGTTGCGGGTCGCAATCGGCATCGGCGACGAGGTCCTTGAAGGTCTCGAAGCCGTAGCGGATCTCGGCATCGAGCCGCCGCGCTGTCTCGAGGCCCCAGCGCTCGATCCACTGCGAGCGGTACAGCCGTCCACTGGCGTTCTGGCCCTGGCCGCCGTTGCGGCTGGTGCAGCCCCAGGCCACGCGATTGGCTTCGAGCACCACCGCCTTGATGCCATGTTCCTTGGCAAGGAACAGCGCCGTGGCAAGCCCGGTGAAGCCCGAGCCGATGATGACGACGTCGGCATCGATGTCGCCCGACACCGGGCCGTCGTCGTCGGGCGCCGGGCCTGCGGTGGCGGCCCAGTAGGTCGGCGCGTAGTCGCGGTTGCGGCCGGGGCCGTCGGACACCAGCGGGTCGTACGCCGGGTCGTAGGGCGCGAAGATTTCCTTGGGCGTGGCGATGCTCATGTTGGTGTCCGAGTGCGGTCGATCAGAGCGGTGGCAACGCGGGTCGCGCCTTGCGGAACACGTTCTTGACGAGGATCTTTCCGTCCTTGAAGGTAAACACATCGACACCGTTGGATTCGCTGCGCGTGCCGTCTGCGGCCGTCCCGGTAAAGGTCCACTCCGACATGCCGCGATCGCCCATGACGGTGTGCTTGCCGTCGCGCCATTGCGCATCAGGGAAGGCTTTCCATGCCGACGCGAAAGCTGCTTCGACCGCGGCGTGGCCCTGATAGCGCGTGCCCCAGGCTTCGGCGCCGCCCGCGGTTTCGAACACGCAATCGGCGTGCATGAAAGACATCAGTGCCGGCAGGTCGTGCCGATTCCACGCGTCTGAAAATTCAGCGAGCGTGGTGGCGGTCACGGCGGGCTCTGCGGTCGTTGCAGCGGTCGAGGTGGTGGTGTTCAAGGCGGCGTCCTGACAAGGTGTGATGGCAGCGAAAAGCCCCATGACGACAGGGCTTTCGCTCGATGCGCCGAGGTTAAGCTCGGCCTTCTGCACCCCATAGAGCCAGGCCCTCGCAATCGTGAAAGCCAGACCCGAAGCGCATGCACCAACGAGGAGCGTGTGACGACTCCCATCAAGCCGCCATCGACCGCGCCGCTGTGGGCGCACCTGTTCGCGCTCGACGACAACACCGGCCTGCCGCTGCAATCGCGGCTGCGCTCGCGCGTGGTGCAGGTCATCCTCGATGGACGATTGGCCGAAGGCGCGGCGCTGCCGTCATCGCGTGACCTGGCGCAAGCACTCGGCCTGAGCCGCAACACGGTGACCGCCGTGTACCAGCAACTGGTGGACGAGGCGTACCTCGAGTCGCGCCCAAGATCGGGCGTGTTCGTGAAGGCCGGCGCGCGGCCGGTGTCGATCGGCGCCACGACCGAGCACATCGTCGACCCCTTCAGTGCGAGCGGTGCTTCGGCCGGCACGCCGCCCGCGTGGTCACGTCGCGTGCTGCGCTCGCTGCGCGACATGCCCACGCTGTCGAAGCCGGCGCAGTGGCGCGACTTCGCTTACCCCTTCGTCTACGGCACGCACGACGCGCAGCTGTTTCCGACAGAAGACTTCCGCGAGTGCTGCGTGCGCAGCCTGGCGCGCTCGCAGTTGCCGAACTGGACGCCCGACTTCGAGACCGACGACATGCCCGATCTGGTCGAGCAGATCCGCACGCGCCTGTTGCCCAAGCGCGGCGTGTTCGCGCGGCCCGAAGAAATTTTGGTGACCGTCGGCGCGCAGCACGCCTTCTATCTGGTGGCCGAAGCGCTGTTCGACCAGCGCACCCGCGTCGGCTTCGAAGAGCCCGG
>CAXTCC010000285.1:0-1845 GCA_964242015.1 uncultured Variovorax sp. | reverse complement strand
CCGACGCCTGCGTTGAAGAGCCTCGACAAGACCGGCCGCGTGATCTACATCGGGTCGCTGTCGAAGAGCCTGTCGCCCGCATTGCGGCTCGGCTACATCGTGGCGCAGAAGGAACTGGTGAGCGAGCTGCGCGTGCTGCGGCATGCGATGGTCCGGCACCCGAGCGCGTTCTTGCAGCATGCCTATGCGTTGTTCCTCTCGCTCGGCCACCACGACTCGCACGCGCGCCGCGTGAACCAGGTGCAGCAGCAACGCATGGAGGTGGCCGCCAAGGCGCTGGCTGCGCACCTACCGGAATTCGTCTGCACGCCCGCGCAGGGTGGTGCATCGATCTGGGTCAAGACGCCCGACTGGCTCGATGGCGGTGCGCTGTCGCTGCGGGCGCGCGACTACGGCGTGCTGATCGAACCCGGCGACGTGTTCTTCGCGCAGCCGCCGCGGCCTTGTCCTTATTTCAGGTTGCGGTTGTCGTCGATCGATGTGGGGCAGATCGAGCCGGGGATTCGGGCGCTGCGGGAGGTGGTGGGGGTGATGGGACGGGAGCGGGGGTAGGCCGTCTGCTTCAGACTGATAGCGGAGGTTTGCCGACGCACCTGCGAACGTCAGCTTGCTCGCGGACCGAACATCGAGAAGGCAGCCATGTGCAACTATTCTCGGGGTTACAACGACCTGACACTGGGTCGCCCAAGGCAGAATGACGACCAAGAGAGGCCCATGATTCACGGAGAGATGACAGTCACCGAGTTCGTCATGGTCTTGTGGAACAACAAGATCAAGGTCGCGCTCTTGATCCTCGCCATTGCGTTCGGCCCTGGCGTATACGACGACTGGAAGAACAAGCGTGCCGTTGAGAAGCTCGAAGCGGATCGGGTGTCAGTCGATCACGAGGCCAGCATCGCCGGAATGATGTTGGCGAGCGCGTGGAAGAGTTGCCGCGACATCGGGATCGTCAACGAAACGGAACGGTGCGCAGCATACGAAGGCCGCCTGATTCAGGAGCAGTCGGCACCCATGCTCGCGAAAATGGCGATCGAGCACCGCGCGTCGTTCTACGAGCGGTGTCAGCGTTTCCACCTTGACGAGTACTGCAAGCAGCTCTTGCAACGCGCGCTGTCCCTCAGCGTCGCCCAAGGGAATCGCAAGAGCGACGACTGATCATGTTCAACGTGTTACTCGATACCTGCGTTTGGCTCGACCTGGCGCAGGAAAAAAAGCTCACCCCCCTTTTGCTCGTTATCGAGAACATGGTGAAGCATGGCACGCTTCGCCTTGTCGTCCCTCAGATCGTGCACGACGAGTTCAAGCGAAATCGAGCGCGTGTTGCGCAAGCTGCATCTCGAAGCCTCAAGGGCCACTTCCAACAGGTCCGTGAGGCGCTGACACGCTTGCCGGGCGACGCACGAAGCAAAAAGGCCCTGCTCAAACGGCTCGACGATGCGAATCACAAGGCGCCTATCGTCGGTGGTCAAGTCGAAGGAGTGCTGGACAGGATTGAGACGCTTCTAGCCGCAGCTAAACATCTGCACCCATCCGATGCTGCCATGCTCCGAGCGGCAGACCGGGCTCTGCACAGGAAGGCTCCGTGTCACCACGAGAACAAGAACAGCATTGCCGACGCTGTCCTCTTCGAGCTCTACGCCGATCTCGTAAAGGCGGCACCGCCCGGTGAGCGACTTGCATTTGTGACACATAACAAGTCGGACTTTGGCGCGCAAAACGCGCGTTTGCCTCACGCTGACATCGCCGGCACCTTCAGTCGTGTGAAGTCGTTGTACTTCATCAATGTTGCAGAGATTCTCAGACGGATCGAACCGTCCATGGTCAGCGAGCTTGTGTGGGAGCAGT
>CAXTCC010000284.1:0-4651 GCA_964242015.1 uncultured Variovorax sp. | reverse complement strand
GCGCTGACCACGCGCCCGACCGATTCATAGCCCGGCACCAGCGGATACCCCATGCCCGGAAACGACGGCATGCGGCCGGACCACAGCAGGCGCTCGGTGCCGGTGCTGATGCCGCTCCATTCGATGTCGACGATCACGTCGTCCTCGGTGGCGTCGTCCAGCACCAGCCGGTTGAGAGCGATCTGCTCCGGCTTTTCAAGGACGACAGCAAGGGTGTTCATGCGGTGACTCTCCTGCGCATCGGGCCAGACAACGTCCTCATTCGAGCGCTCAGGATTTCCATTTCAAGTGTCATTCTAGACTTACACATTACAATGTCTACTGTAAATTACACCAAGCAAGTCAATTCGTTGCATTCGGGCTCGCCGGCGCCGCGGCGCGAGCCCACAGCAGCCCTGTCTGAAGCGGCACCCGGGTGGCGATCTGGCGCACCCGATCGAAGCCGGCCCTCTCGAGCAAAGCGCGCAGCTGTTCGACGGTACGAGGTCGGCCCCGACCCATCGCCAGCAGATAGAAACCGAAGTAGGCGTCCCCCATGCGCTCGGCCCCCGGCGTTTGCGCAAGCGGCTCCGCAACCAGCAACGTGCCGTCCGGTGGCAATGCGTGTCGCACGGCTCGCAGCAACTGCAGGCATGTCGCATCGTCGTGGTCGTGCATGACGCGCACCAGCGTCACGATGTCTGCACCCTGTGGCAGCGGGTCCGTCAGAAAGCTGCCACCGAAGATCCGGAGCCGGGCAGCGACGTCGCTTGGTGCGCAACGCGTGCGCGCACGATCGGCCACGGCGGGCAGATCGAACAACATCAGCTGCAATGCCGGTGCGCGGCGCGCTGCACTCATGACAAAGCCGCCCTCGCCACCGCCGACATCGAGCAGGCAACGGTGCCGCGACATCGGATACGCGTCGAGAATTTCATCGGCCACCAGGGGCTGCGACGCAGACATGAGCGCCGAGTAGTCGCCGATGCTTTCCTTCGACAACGCATCGGGTGCGGACGCGTCCGCATAGGGCCAATACCTTGCGAGCGAAGAGCCCGCCCCTCCGTTGCGCAGCAGCGCCACCGGATCGCGCAGATCCGCATAGAGCGCCGCGTGATGCTCGACCATGGCGGCGATGGCGGTGTTGCCGACCATCGATGCGCCCAGTGGGCCAAGTCCGAAGCACTGTTCTCCCACATGATCTCCGCGACGTTCGACCAATCTCAACGCCACGGCGGCGGCGATCAAGCGCTCGGCCGACTCCATCGGCAAGGCAAGCCGGTCCGCCAGGCGAGCGACGCTCTGCGGCCCCTCGGCCAGGATGTCGAACAAGCGCAATTGCACGCACGCCAGCAACACCTGCGAATAGACGAAGCCAGCGACCAGGTCGAACAGCTCGCGCGCACGGGCTCGCGCGATCGGCGCCGTCAACGGAAAGGCAGCCGCCTTGCGACGGAACGTCGAACTGGCCAGCAGACGGTCGCGCATGCCGAGCCATCGCGCGGTCCACGAGAGACGCTGCGGCGTGCCCGTCTCGCGGTGCGCTGCGGGCATGGCTTGCATCGTGACCTTCGTGCGACCTTGCTGCGATCCGCGCGAACTCAGGCCGCAGCTCGCAACAGCTCGGCCTGCTGCGCCTTGGGTACCAGGCGTTCGGACTCGTTGCGAACCAGCGCGCGCAGCCCCGGCGCGCCGGGACACTCGGGCACCGCGTCGACCGCGCGTTGCACCAGCTGATCGAAATACGCGATGGCGCCCTCGAGCCCCAATTCGCGCGCCGCGCTCGGCCGCACCAATGCGACATCGCGACCGACCGGCTTGCCGAGCACGCGCGGGTCACCGACCACATCGCGGATGTCGTCGGCTGCCTGATAGGCCTCGCCTAGCCAGTCGCCGAACGGGCGCCAAAGGTCGGGCGATGCACCGGCTGCCTGCGCACCGCCGACAGTCGCGGCGGCGAACAGCGCACCGGTCTTGGCGCGCTGGTAGTCGGCCAGGTTGACCCGCGGCTCGCACTCCCACGCTTGGCCCGCCACCGCGCCGAAGGGCATGCCGACGGCCGATGCCACCGTCGACATCAGGGCCGGCAAGCGCTGCGGCGACTTCGTTGCACCGATGGCGAGAACCTGGAACGCCAACACGATCAGCGCGTCGCCGGCCAGCACCGCCAGGCTCTCGCCATACGCATAGTGGACCGAAGCCCGGCCGCGTCGCACCGGTGCGTCGTCGAAGCACGGAAGATCGTCGTGCACGAGCGAGGCGCAATGCAGAAGCTCGATCGCTGTCGCAACCGCGTTCGACAACTCCGGATCGTCGTCACCGCACGCGCCGGCCACCGCAAGGCACAACTGTGGACGAACACGCGCACCGCCTGGGAACACGGCATGTCGAATGGCCCCCGCCAGCTTGGGCGGGCAACCCGGCGCCTCGCCAGAAGAGATGGCCATGGCCAGGGAATGTTCGATTCGCGACAGCGGTTTCATAGAGGCCTTGTTCGACGGGAGGTATCGACGTGTTGTGTTGACGGGATATGGATCGGTCCGAAACTGTAATTTGTCGTAGTCACTTCAAAGTGTCAAGTACAATAGACACATGCAATCGGACCTGTCTGCATCGGCGATCGTCGAAGGCACCTTCTCATGAGCCGCCAGCGGGTCGTGGTGGTCGGCGCCGGCATCGGGGGCCTGGCTGCGGCGCTCGACCTTTCGTCACGCGGCGTCGAGGTCGTGATGGTCGAGCGGGCACTGCAACCCGGCGGCAAGATGCGCCAGGTGTCGCTCGGCGGCCGGCCGATGGACGCCGGTCCCACCGTCTTCACCATGCGCTGGGTGTTCGACGAATTGCTCGCGCAGGCCGGCACCCGCCTCGATGCGCATGTGGTGCTGAAGCCGGCCGACGTGCTGGCGCGACATGCGTGGGACGACACATCGCGACTCGACCTCTTCGCAGACCCCGAACGCACCTGCGATGCCATCGGCGACTTTTCCGGATCGGCCGACGCGCGTGGTTACCGCGACTTCTGCGCGCGCGCACGACAGATCTACGCCACGCTCGAATCTCCCTTCATTCGCAGCGCGAGGCCGACACCGTTGTCGCTGGCCTCGCGCGCTGGCGCGCACGGGCCGCAGGGTCTGATGGAGCTGGCGCGCATCTCCCCGTTCACCACGCTCTGGAAGGCGCTGGGCAAGTATTTCAAGAGCGAACGTCTGTGCCAGCTGTTCGGCCGCTACGCCACCTACTGCGGCTCGTCCCCCTACGAGGCGCCAGCGACCTTGATGCTGGTGGCGCACGTCGAGCGCGATGGCGTCTGGCTGGTCGACGGCGGCATGCACCGCATCGCGGCCTTGCTGGCCAAGCTGGTGACCGACCAGGGCGCACAGATCCGCTACGGTGCGCACGTCGAAGAGATCATCGTGCGCGATGGGCGTGCACACGGCGTGTTGCTCGACAGCGGAGAACGCATCGCCGCCGATGCCGTCGTCTTCAACGGCGATGTCGCCGCACTTCGGCGCGGCCTGCTCGGACCCGACGTGGTCGGCGCGCTGCCCGTGGCAAGGCGGCCGATGCGCTCGCTGTCGGCCATCACCTTCAACCTGCTGGCGCGCACCAGCGGCTTTCCGCTGCTGCGTCACAGCGTCTTTTTCTCGCACCGCTACTCGGCCGAGTTCAAGGACATCTTCGGCCGCGGCCAGCTCGCGGCCGACCCGACCGTGTACGTCTGCGCGCAAGACCGCGGTTCCGACGTCGATGCGACCGGTGAGGCAACCAGCGACACGAACGGCCATGCTGGTGCGGCAGGACTCGAACGTCTTTTGTGCATCGTCAACGCGCCGGCCATCGGCGACTTCAAGACCTTCACGCGCAAGGAGATCGCCACGTGCAAAACGCAGACTTTCGAGCGGCTGGCGCGCTGCGGTCTCCAGGTGACCTGCCGACCGGACCACATGCAGGTGACGACGCCCAACCAGTTCGAGCAACTGTTTCCGGGGACGGGCGGCGCCCTCTACGGCGGGACATCGCACGGCTGGGCAGCGTCGTTCAGCCGGCCGGGTTCGCGCAGCCGGCTGCCCGGTCTGTACCTGGCGGGCGGCAGCACGCACCCGGGTCCGGGCGTGCCGATGGCGGCGCTGTCGGGCCGGCTGGCCGCGTCGAGCCTGCTGGCGGACCGCGCTTCGATGCGCCTGTAGCGCCGGGCGGCTATGCTTGGTGGTACGTCGATGCCTTCAGCGACGACGGGCAACATGGCATCACGCTGATCGCATTCATCGGCAGCGTGTTCTCGCCTTACTACTTGCGCGCCCGGCACCGTGCCATGCGCAAGGGGGCACCGATGCCCGAAGCCATCGACCACTGCGCGCTCAACGTCGCGCTCTACGGACCTCGGCGCGGCGATGGTCGCTGGACCATGACGGAGCGCGGCGGGTATGGCAGCAACAGCAGCGTGCAGCGCGACCGCACGTCGCTGCGCATCGGGCCGAGCGCCCTGCGATGGGACGGTGAGGCGCTGGTCATCGAGATCGACGAGGTCTCCGCCCCGTTGCCGACGCGGGTGCGTGGCGAAGTGCGGCTGCATCCGCGCGCACTGGTGCGCCAGTCGTTCGCACTGGACCGTGAGGGTCGGCACCGCTGGCATCCGATCGCGCCATCGGCCCGCGTCGAGGTCGCGTTGAGC
>CAXTCC010000283.1:0-4674 GCA_964242015.1 uncultured Variovorax sp. | reverse complement strand
CCGCATCGAGCCCGACGGTCGGCCAGAAGTTGGCGCGTGCGGCATCGGCGATGGCTCGTGCCTCGCGGTATTGCGCCTCGGCTTGCCGGATGTTCTGGTTGGCCACGTTGGCTTGCGCCATCAAGCCGCTGAGCACGGCGTCCTGGTAGGCGTCCCACCAGGGTTGGCGCGTGTCGATGACCTGTGGTGAAGCACGCTTCCAGCCGTTGTCGGCTGCGTCCGGATGGCCTGCGCTCTCCTTGAAGACGGCTGGCACGTCGATCGACGGCCGTACGTAGTCGGGGCCGACGGCGCAACCGGCGAGCACGAAACCCCCGCTCAAAACAGCCAGCAGCGTGCGCGATGCATTAGAAAAGCCCATGGTGGATGCACTCTAGAAAGTGCAGCCCCACCGCACGCTGTCGGTCTGCTGACAGTTCTGTCAGTTTCTGCCGGCGCGCTCCGTCGGGCTCACCAAGGACGTGAGCAGCTTGGGCATTTCATCCAGCAGCACGCAAAAGTCGGTGTGGTTCGACAGCAGCGCGCTGGTCGGCATGCCGCGCGCCGTCGCGTCCGATGGGCTCTGCACGATGCAGATTCCGCCTTCCCGGTGAATCGCCTTCAGGCCGTCGGAGCCGTCGTCCTCGGTGCCGCTGAGCACGATGCCGATCACACGCCGACCGTATGCAGCGGCCGCTGAGCGAAACAGCGGGTCGGCAGCGGGCGCCGGGTAGCGTACGTCGGCGGCGTCGTCGAAACCGAAGCGCCCGTTCGGCAGCACCACGAGGTGACGGCCCTGGGGCGCCAGGTAGATGCTGCCGGGATGAAATTCTTCGCCATCGGCTGCGTCGAGCACCGGGAGGCGTGTGTGCTGGGCGACAGTGGCGGGGAGCTGGGCGCTGTCGGCGCCGGCGCCGTTGTAGATCGCCGCCACGATGGCCGCAGGGAAGCTGGCGGCCAGCGGCACCACGAAGCGACACAGTGCGCTCAAGCCGCCCACTGAACCGCCGATGACGATGAGATCACGACCTACAGGCATGCTGGCTCCCGCCAAGGAGGACCTCTCTATTCTTGGCGGCCCTGCGCCACGCTGTCAACGGGCACCTGTCACTGCGGCGCCGTCACCGGCACAGTCATCGCGGCGCGTCGCCCTTGCGGTACTCGGCCGTCAGTTCGTCCAGTTTCTGCTTCAGTGCGGGGTCGAGCTTGTAGCTGGCGGCGGCCAGCGTGGCGTCGAGCTGCTCAGGCCGGCTGGCGCCGAGCAGCGGTGCGGTGATCAGCGGATTGGCCATGACCCAGGCCACGGCGAGCGTGGCCAGCGGCACGCCGGCCTCGTCGGCCAACGCGTGCAATTGCGCGATCGTCGCGAAGCTGCGGTCGTTCCAGTAGCGGTCCTGGTACATCGCGCCGGCCGTACCGAGGGTGAAGCGGGTCTGGTCTTCGGGCTTCGATCCCGGCTTGTACTTGCCGGTGAGCATGCCGCCGGCCAGCGGGTTGTACGGGATGACGCCGATGCCGTCTTCGTCGGCCAGCGGCAGCAGCTCGCGCTCGATCTCGCGAAACAGCAGGCTGTAGCGCGGCTGCACCGACACCAGCTTGGTGAGCTTGTGCAGCTCGGTGCGGCCGATGGCGCGCGCCAGACGGTAAGCCAGGAAATTGGAGACGCCGATGTAGCGCGCGCGGCCGGAACGCACGATGGTGTCGAGCGCTTCGAGGCTCTCGTCGAGCGGCGTGTGCGGGTCGTTGTGATGCAGCTGGTAGAGATCGACATGGTCGGTCTGCAGCCGCTTCAGCGAAAGGTCGATGGCGTCGAGCAGGTGCTTGCGCGAGTTGCCCTGGTCCCACGGATTGGGCCCGACCTTGTTGGCCGCCTTGGTCGCGAGGATGAATTCGCTGCGCCGGCTGCCGCCCTTGCCATTGAGCCAGCGGCCGATGATTTCCTCGGTGCGGCCCGCCGTCTCGACCGTGCCGCCGAGCGGATACACATCGGCCGTGTCGAGAAAGTTGATGCCGCCTTCGGTCGCCTTGTCGAGGATGCGAAACGAGGTCGCTTCGTCGGTCTGCAGGCCGAAGGTCATGGTGCCGAGCGCGAGTCGCGACACGGTGAGGCCGGTGCGGCCGAGTCGGGTGGTGGGAATGCTCATGCGGCCATGATAGACACGGCGGATGAAACGCGCTGACGAGGGTGTGTTCTAGATCGAGCGCTGATCGACACGCAAGGAAAGGGCATCCGCGCTTTCCTTTCTCTCGCTGTACCGGTCCACCAGGTACGGCGCCACGTCGCGCGTCAGCAGCGTGAACTTGACGAGCTCTTCCATGACGTCGACCACGCGGTCGTAGTAGGCCGAGGGCTTCATGCGACCCGCTTCGTCGAACTCCAGATACGCCTTGGCCACCGACGACTGGTTGGGGATGGTGAGCATGCGCATCCAGCGGCCCAACAGGCGCAGCTGATTCACTGCGTTGAATGACTGCGAACCCCCGCTGACCTCCATCACCGCCAGCGTCTTGCCCTGTGTCGGGCGCACGGCGCCGATCGACAACGGCAACCAGTCGATCTGCGCCTTCATGATGCCGGTCATGGCGCCGTGACGCTCGGGCGATGTCCACACCATGCCCTCGGCCCAGCCCGCGAGCTCACGCAACTCGACCACGCGCGGATGCGTCTCGGGTGCGTCGTCGGGCAGCGGCAGGCCACGCGGATCGAACACGCGAACTTCGGCGCCCAGCGCCAACAGCAGGCGCGCCGCCTCGAAGGTGAGCAATCGGCTGAAGGAGCGCTCGCGGACCGAGCCGTAGAGCATCAGGATGCGCGGCGCGTGGGTCGACCTCGTTGCAGGCCACAAGCGTTGTGCGTCGGGCAGGCGCAGCAGATCGGCTTCGAGCGCCGGCATCGCGGGGTCTTCATTCCACACGTCGGCCGTCCTTGTCCATCACGCGCTCGCCGTCTTCCTTGGTGAACGCGCTTTGCTGCGGGCTCGGCAGGATGTCGAGCACCAACTCCGATGGCCGGCACATGCGGGTGCCGAGGGGCGTGACCACGATCGGGCGCTGCAACAACACCGGATGCTGCTGGATGAAATCGAGCAGTTGCGAATCGCTCCACGTCGCGTCGGCCAGGCCCAGCTCGTCGTAGGGCGTTCCCTTTTGCCGCAGCAGGCCACGCACCGGGATGCCCATGGCGCCTGCGAGTTCTCGCAACCGCTCGTTGGAAGGCGGCGTCTTCAGGTATTGCACGACCTCTGGCTCGACGCCGCTGTTGCGTATCAGGGCCAGCACGTTGCGGGACGTGCCACACGCCGGGTTGTGAAAGATCGTGATGGAGGGGTCTTCGGATTGCATCATTCCAATTATCCAACTAATATTGAAATATGGAAGCTCCTGATGCCGTGAAGTCCCTCGCCGCGCTGGCCCAGCCGGTGCGCCTGCAGATATTTCGCGCGCTCGTCGTCGCCGGGCCTTCGGGCTTGACGCCCGGTGCGCTGGTCGAGGCGATCGCCGTGCCCGGCACCAGCCTGTCTTTTCATTTGAAGGAACTGCTTCACTCGGGCCTGATCACGCAGGAGCGCAATGGCCGCAACCTGATCTACCGCGCTGCTTTCGGTGAAGTGAATGCACTCATCGGCTACCTCACCGAGAACTGCTGCGAAGGCGAGACTTGCGAGGTCTCCCCCGCTGCGGCGTGCGCGTGCTGAAAGTGCTGAAATCAGCGCTGAAGCCGGTGTTGCAACCGGCTCCGACACCGACACCGGCCATCGGCTTTTTCGAACGCTGGCTGACGCTGTGGGTCGCCCTGTGCATCGTGGTCGGCGTGGCCCTGGGTCGATTGTTGCCGCAAAGCGTGCACGGCATCGCGGCACTGGAAGTCGCCAAGGTCAACCTGCCGGTCGGCCTGCTGATCTGGATCATGATCATCCCGATGCTGCTGAAGATCGACTTCGGCGCGCTCGGGCAGGTGGGCGCGCAGTGGCGCGGCATCGGCGTCACGCTGTTCATCAACTGGGCGGTCAAGCCGTTCTCGATGGCGCTGCTCGGCTGGATCTTCGTCCGCCATGTGTTCGCACCGTTGTTGCCGGCCGATCAACTCGACAGCTACATCGCCGGACTGATTCTGCTGGCCGCCGCGCCGTGCACGGCGATGGTGTTCGTCTGGAGCCAGCTGTGCCGTGGCGACCCGTACTTCACGCTGTCGCAAGTGGCGCTGAACGACGCCATCATGGTGCTGGCCTTCGCGCCGATCGTCGCGCTGTTGCTGGGCCTCTCTTCCATCGTCGTGCCGTGGGACACGCTGCTCACGTCGGTCGGCCTCTACATCGTGCTGCCGGTGATCCTTGCGCAACTGCTGCGTCGCGCGTTGCTGCGCAAGAGTGAGGTGCATTTTCAGACGATCGCTGCGCGGCTCGGGCCCTGGTCGATCGCCGCCTTGCTGCTCACTCTCGTGTTGTTGTTCGCGTTCCAAGGCGAGGCGATTCTCCGACAGCCGCTGGTGATCGCCCTGCTCGCCGTGCCGATCCTGATCCAGGTGATCTTCAACTCCGGGCTCGCCTACCTTCTCAACCGAAAGCTCGGCGTGGCGCATTGCGTCGCCGGGCCGTCGGCGCTGATCGGTGCCAGCAATTTCTTCGAGCTGGCGGTGGCGACGGCGATCAGCCTCTTCGGCCTGCAGTCGGGAGCCGCACTGGCGACGGTGGTCGG
>CAXTCC010000282.1:0-4710 GCA_964242015.1 uncultured Variovorax sp. | reverse complement strand
GCGACGTGCTGCGCGATCAGGTACGGCGCGCCCGATTCGCTGTGCCGCACCACGAAGATGTCGGCCGCCATCGCGGAGAGGTTGGCGATGGTGTCGAGCAGCGATTCGCCCTTGGTCGCCGACGAGCGCGCGATGTCGAGGTTGATGACGTCGGCGGACAGCCGCTTGGCCGCGATCTCGAAGGTGGTGCGGGTGCGCGTCGAGTTCTCGAAGAAGAGATTGAACACGCTCTTGCCGCGCAGCAACGGCACCTTCTTGACCTCGCGGTCGTTCACGCTGGCGAAGTTGGCGGCGGTATCGAGGATGTGCGTGAGGATGCTCTTGGGCAGCCCTTCGATCGACAGCAGATGGATCAGTTCGCCGTTCTTGTTGAGTTGCGGATTGCGCTTGTAGAGCATCAGGGATTTGCCTCCACCTGCAAGCTGAACGCGCCGCCGTCGCTGCGAGCCAAAGCCAGCAGTTGCGTGTCCGGCAGCGTCAGATGCGTCGCTGCAAAATCCGCCGCCACCGGCAGTTCACGCCCACCGCGGTCGACCAGCACCGCCAGCCGCACGCAGGCCGGACGGCCGAAGTCGAACAGTTCGTTGAGCACCGCGCGGAGGGTACGGCCGGTGTAGAGCACGTCGTCGAGCAGCAGGACATCGGCACCGTTCACATCGAAGGGCAGCACGGTCTGCGCACTGGCCGACAGGCCACGACGCGCGAAGTCGTCGCGGTGCATGGCCGACGATATGACGCCGGGCGCACCGGGCAAGCCAAGGTCTTTCTGCAGGCGCTCGACCAGCCAGGCGCCGCCGGAGGTGATGCCGACCAGCCGCGTGTCGGGTCGCATCAATCGCTTCACGCCGGCGACGAGCGCCGTGTAGAGCGACTCGGCGTCGGGGACCGTCTGAGTCGTGTTCAGGGCAGGCTCCTCAGGAATTGCTCCAGGATGATGCAGGCAGAGGCCGCGTCGGCATCGCGTGCGCCCGACGCGAGCGCCTCCGTGGTGCTGTAGCGCTCGTCGACTTCGTACACCGGCAGCTTGAAGCGGCCCTTCAGTTGCCGCGCGAACTTCTGCGCACGCCGGGTGTTCTCGTGCGCCGCGCCATCGGGATGAAACGGCACGCCGATCACCAGCGCATCGGGCTGCCATTCGCGGATGCGGGCTTCGACCTGCGCGAAGCGGGCATCGCCCTCGGCCTTGATGGTGGCCTGCGGCGATGCGGTCTTGAGAAGACGATTGCCGGTCGCGACACCGGTGCGCTTCAGGCCGAAATCGAACGCCAGGAAGCTTTGAAAATGCGAGGGGACCGGGGCGGCGGAAGGAGCGGAAACGTCAGGGGATGGAGCGGTGTCGGCTGGCTCGTTCGACATGGCCACAACGCTCAGGCGTGACCCGCGTCGGGCGACAGCTTCCAGGCTTCCAGCCCCAGCAACAACAGTGCGCGGTCGTAGCGCTGCTCGATCGGCGTGTCGAAGATGACGGCCGGGTCGGCGTCCACGGTGAGCCAGCTGTTCTCGGCCAGTTCGGACTCGAGCTGGCCCTGTTCCCACGCCGCATAGCCGAGCGACACCAGCACCTTGCGCGGCCCGGCACCGGTGGCCAGCGCTTCGAGCACGTCCTTCGACGTCGTCATCTCGAGGCCACCCGGAATGGTCATGGTCGATGCGTAGACCGATTCATCCGGCTTGTCGCCGGGCGCGAACACCGGCTCGTGCAGCACGAACCCGCGCTCGGTCTGCACCGGGCCGCCGTGGAACACCGGCGCCTCGCCCAGCTCGGGGCTGCTCAGGTGCAGTTCGATCTTTTCGAACAAGCCCTTCAGGTTCATGTCACTGGGCTTGTTGATGACCAGGCCCAACGCACCGCGTTCGCTGTGCTCGCACAGGTAGACCACGCTGCGGTTGAAGGTCTTGTCTGCCAGACCCGGCATCGCGATCAAAAAATGATGCGTCAGGTTCATCGGGGCAAAATCGGAAGACATGCCTCCGATTTTACTGGCCGTCGACAAAACCTATCCCAAGGGGCTCATGTGGTTCCGCCGGGACCTTCGCGTGAACGACAACGCGGCCCTCTATCACGCGCTGCACAGCTGTCGGCAGGTGCTCTGCGTGTTCGTCTTCGACAAGGCCATCCTCGATGGCTTGCCGAGCGCCGATCGGCGGGTCGAGTTCATCCGCGAATCGCTGGTGGAGCTCGATGCCGAGCTGCGCACGCTGGGGGGCGGACTGATCGTTCGGCACGCGGTCGCGGCCGACGAAATCGCTGCGCTGGCCCACACGCTCGAAGTGCAGGCGGTGTTCGCGAACCGCGACGACGAGCCGGCGGCACTCGAACGCGATGCCAAGGTATTCGGTGCACTGGCCAATGCCGGCGTCACCTTTCAGACATACAAGGACCAGACCATCTTCGAGCGTGACGAGGTGCTCACCAAGACCGGCCAGCCGTACACGGTCTACACGCCGTACAAACGCGCCTGGCTCGCCAAGCTCGAAGCGTTCTATTTGAAGGCCTACCCGGTGCGCCACTACGCCGATGCGCTCGCGCCACCACCCGAATCGCATCGCGCCGAGGTGCCGACGCTGAAAGACATCGGCTTCGAGAAGACCAATCTGGCCGAGCTGGAAATCCCGACCGGCACGCAAGGCGGCGCCGCGCTGTTCGACGACTTCTTTCAGCGCATCGACCGCTACGAGGCATCGCGCAATTTCCCGGCCGTGCGCGGCCCGAGCTACCTGAGCGTGCACCTGCGCTTCGGCACCGTGTCGATCCGGCAACTGGCCGGCGTGGCGCATCAGCTCTCCTTGCAGGGCGACGTCGGCGCTGCGACCTGGCTGAGCGAGCTGATCTGGCGCGACTTCTACTTTCAGGTGCTGGCGTTCAACCCGCAGATCGCCGAGGGCAAGAGCTTCAGGCCGGAGTACGACAAGATCATCTGGCATCACGGCAAGCACGCCGATGGCCTCTTCGACGCCTGGTGCGAGGGCCGCACCGGCTACCCGCTGATCGATGCGGCCATGGCGCAGATCAACCAGACCGGCTACATGCACAACCGCCTGCGCATGGTGGTCGCGAGCTTTCTGTGCAAAGACCTGGGGCTCGACTGGCGCCGCGGCGAGGCCTACTTCGCGCTGCACCTGAACGACTTCGAGCTGTCTTCCAACAACGGCGGCTGGCAGTGGGCCAGTTCGAGCGGCTGCGACGCGCAGCCGTACTTCCGCATCTTCAACCCGGTCACGCAGAGCGAGCGCTTCGATCCTGAAGGCAAGTTCATCCGGCGCTACCTGCCACAGCTCGCCAAGCTGTCGAACACGTCGATCCACGCGCCGTGGAACGCGACGCCGGTGGAACTCGAAGCCGCGGGCATCGTGCTCGGCGAGAGCTATCCGAAGCCGGTCGTCGACCATGCCGAGGCGCGCGAACGGACGTTGCAGCGTTACGGCGTCGTGCGCAACAAGGCCGCCTCCGCCAGCTAGCCAGTCAAGCCAGCTGAGCCAGCGCCTCCGCGGTGTGCGGGTGCTTACCTATGTCGTACGAAAGATTGCTTATCGGGCCGTCCCGCGGTAATTTGCGATCACGGGCGGGCACAAAAACCGAGGAGCTTTCATGGCGATGCTGTCCGCGTCTTCGAACGCTGCGTCTGCGAATTCCGATGTTGCGCTGCGCCGCGCATTGGACGCCATACACCATCTGTCGGACGTCAGGCCCTCCTGGCCCGACGCGCTCGAAGGCATACGGCAGGTCGTAGGCGGCGACAGCGCCACCTTCATCATGTTCGATGGCATCGGCGAATTGCTGACACTGCAGCAGCACAACATCGACCCGACCGCCGAGCGCGAGTACGTGAACCACTACTACGCCCATGACATCGTGACGCCAGCGACCACCGGCGCCCCGCGCGGCACCTGGTTCGATACCGAAGAGCTGTTTTCGCCCACGCTGCTGTCGAAGAACGCGTACTACGTGGACTTCATGTGCCGCCACAACATGCGGCAGATGCTGACCTTCATCGTCGACGAAAGTCCTGTTGCCCACGGCGGGCTGACGGTTCAGCGGACGACCCCCGCCCGCAACGAACGGTCGCATCTCGAAAGCGCCAAGGTACGCCAGCTGACGGATGCGGTGCTGAATGTAATGGGGAAGCGTCGTACCGAATCCGACCAGTGGCTGGCGTCTGCCGATGCCGCGTTCAGTTTGCTGGACGAAGCCATCTGCCTGGTCAGCGACACCGGCGCGCTGATCCATCTTTCGCCGAAAGCCAACGAGTGGCTCGAGTCGAGTGCCGGGCTGCACGCCCGTCAGGGTCGCCTGTGGCATCCGGTCGCCAGCATGCGCGACGCATTGCAAGGCGCCCTTCGACGTGCTGCTGCGTCGCCGGGCATCACTCAGCTGGCAATGACCGGAAGCCGCTACGGCGCAGGCCTGCAGCTGGACCTCGCACGGGCCGATGCACGTTTGCGCATGGGCAACGAGTCGATGGTTTTCGTCCGAATGCGGCGCAGCCGGGCGCCCGTGCCTGCGAGCGCCGAGCGGCTCTGCATGGCATTCAACCTCACGCCGGCGGAAGGCCGCGTGCTCGCCGCGCTGATCGATGGCGAGTCACCCGCCGACCACGCGCGCTCCTACGGCACGTCGATCCACACGGTGCGAAAGCAGATCGCGGTGTTGATGGAAAAGATCGGCTGCACGCGCCAGATCGACCTGGTGCGGACCGGGCTGGGCGCCCT
>CAXTCC010000281.1:0-4762 GCA_964242015.1 uncultured Variovorax sp. | reverse complement strand
TCATGCTCGTGCGCCAACCCGACGGCCGGGTGCGCGTGTTCTACAACCGCTGCGCCCACAAAGGCAGTCGCCTCGTCACCGACGAACACGGCAACACCGGCAAGTTCTTCCGCTGCCCGTACCACGCCTGGACCTACAAGCTCGACGGCGCACCGCTCGGCATGCCGTTGAAGAGCGGCTACGAAGGCACGCGCCTGGCAGAGTGCGAGTCCGGCCAGGGACTCGTCGAAGTCAAGAACACCGTGGTGTATCGCGACTTCGTCTTCGTGCGCATGGCCGAGGAGGGTGTCGACTTCGACAGCTACTTCGGCGACATGGTCGACCGTTCGCCCGAGGGCAAGCTGACGGTCGGCGGCGGCGTGTTGCGCAGCATCGTCCATTGCAACTGGAAGATGTACCTGGAAAACATCAACGACACCGTGCATCCGATGTCGACGCACGAGTCGGCGACGCAGGCCGCGAAGTCGGTGTGGGCGACACACGATGCGGACGAACCCAAGCCGATGGCGATGGAACAGATTCTGCCGTTCGGTGCCGGCTACGACTTCTTCGACAAGATGGGCGGGCGCGTGTTCGACAACGGCCACAGCATCCTGGGCGTCAACTTCAGCATCCACTCGGGCTACGCGCAGCTGCCGGAGTACGAGGCTGCCATGCGTGCGGCGCACGGCGATCAGCGCGCGGCCGACATCCTGGAGCGGTCGCCGCAGAACTCGGTCTTCTATCCGAGCCTGTCGGTCAAGGGCTCGCCACAGGCCATCCGCGTGATACGGCCGCTGGCTGCCAACCGCACGCTGATCGAGGCCTGGAGCTTCCGGGCCGCCGGTGCGCCCGAGGTGCTGTTCCAGCGCGCCATGACCTACAACCGCCTCGTGTTCTCGCCGATGTCGGTGGTCGCGCACGACGACGTGCACCTGTTCGAGAGCATGCAGCGCGGCCTTGCGGCCAACGGCAACGACTGGGTCAGCCTGCATCGCAACTTCGACGCGGCCGAGATCGGGCAGGGCACCGTCACGACCAATGGCACCAACGAGCTGTTGATGCGCAACCAGTTCCGCGCATGGGCACGCTACATGACTTCCAACTGATCCCGTCTTTCCATTTTTCCATTTCAACCCAAGAGGAGTGACACCATGAAGCACCTGATCCCGACCCTGACGCGCGGCGCGCTCGCAGCGGCACTGGCCATCGGCTTTGCGATGACCGCGATGGCGGCCGACCTCAAGGTCGGACTCAGCACCTCGCTGTCCGGCCCCAACTCGTCCATCGGCATTCCCTATGCCAAGGGCATGCAGGCTGCGCTCGCCTACAAGGGCGAACTCAACGGCGTGAAGATCCAGCTGGTCGTGCTCGACGATGGCTCCGACCCGACAGCGGCCGGCCGCAACGCGCGCAAGCTGGTGGAAGAAGAAAAGGTCGACGTGCTCATGGGCACCTCGGGTGCACCGTCGGCCGTCGCCATCGCGCAAGTCGGCCGCGACAGCAAGACGCCGATGATCGCGCTCACCCCGATCTCATGGGACCCGATCGAGAACCCGTGGGCCGTCACGGTGGCGCAGCCGACCCAGTTGATGGTCGATGCGGTGGTCGAGCGCATGAAGCGCAACGGCGTGAAGACGGTCGGCTACATCGGCTTCTCCGACGTATGGGGCGACCTGGTCTACGACGCCTTGATGAAGGCCGCGCCCGCTGCCGGCATCAAGGTGATGAGCAACGAACGCTACGCGCGGGGCGATTCGTCGGTGACCGGCCAGGTGTTGAAGATCGTCGCGATGCGGCCCGATGCGGTGATGACCGGCGGCGCCGGCACCCCTGGCGCCTTGCCGTTTCTCGCGCTGGCAGAGCGTGGCTTCAAGGGCGGCGTGTACGGTCAGCACGGCCTCATCAACCCCGACTTCATCCGCGTCGCAGGCGCCTCGGCGCAGGGCGCGCTGATGCCGACCGGCCCGGTGATCGTGGCCGAGCAGTTGCCCGACAGCGCCCCGACAAAGAAGATCGCGCTCGACTTCCGCTCGGTCTACCAGAAGGTCAACAACGCGCCGACCACCGATGCGTTCTCGGCCTATTCGTTCGACGCGTGGCTGGTCTTCCTCGATGCCGCCGCGCGCGCCATGCCCAAGGGCGCACCGGGCACGCCGGAGTTCCGCCTCGCCCTGCGCGACGCCATTCTCAGCAGCAAGGAAGTCGTCGGCACGCACGGCGTCTACAACTTCAAGCCCGGCGCGCTCTACGGTGTGGACGAGCGCGCTCGCGTGATCGTCAAGCTCGACAACGGCCAGTGGAAGCTCGCCCCTTGAGTCGACTCAGCCATCTCGCACAGGGCTTGCGAATGCCGACTCGACGCTTGGCGCGAAGGACGGTCCGATGACCTGGGACGTCGCGCTCATTCTGGCGATGGACGGCCTGGCCAACGGCTCGGTCTACCTGCTCGCGGGCCTGGGCCTGGTGCTGATCTTTTCGGTCACGCGCGTGGTCTTCGTGCCCTTTGGCGACGTGGCCGCTTTCGCGGCGCTCACGCTCGCTGCCTTTCAGACCGGCCGCGTGCCGCCGACCATCGGGCTGGTGGTCGTGCTGGCCGTGCTGGCGACCGCCACCGAACTCGGCAGCCTCTGGCGCCGCGGCGAAGTGGCGCGCATGCCCAAGGCGCTGCTGGCCTGGGGCCTGTTGCCGCTCGTGCCATGCCTGCTGGCGTGGCTGACGGCACGCCCCGGCATGCCGGCGCTGGTGCAGATCGCGGCCACGCTGCTGCTCATCGTGCCCATCACGCCGCTGCTGGCGCGCGTGGTGTACCAGCCGATCGCCGATGCGTCGGTGCTGGTGCTGTTGATCGTGTCGCTCGCGCTGCACTTCCTGCTGTCGGGGCTCGGCCTGCTGTTCTTCGGCCCCGAAGGCTCGCGCACCGAGCCGCTGGCCAGCGGCGTGTTCGCGCTCGGCGACAGCTTCGTGGTGAGCGGCCAGGTGCTGCTGATGGTCGGCTCCGCCATCGTGCTGAGCGGGCTGTTCTTTCTGGTGTTCGAACGCACCGTGGCCGGCAAGGCACTGCGCGCGACCGCGGTGAACCGCGTGGGTGCGCGGCTGGTCGGCATTCGGCCGGCGCGTACGGCCCTCATGGCCTACGGCAGCGCGTCGCTGCTGGCCGGGCTCATCGGCATCCTGATCGGGCCGGTGACCACCATGTACTACGACTCGGGCTTCATCATCGGCCTGAAGGCTTTCGTCGCCGCGATCATCGGCGGGCTGGTGAGCTACCCGGTCACCGCGCTCGGCGCACTCGCCGTCGGGCTGGTCGAGAGCTACGCATCGTTCTGGAGCGGTGCCTTGAAAGACGTGATCGTGTTCAGTCTGCTGATCCCGGTGCTGCTGCTGCGCTCGTACCTGTCGCGCCATCAGGAAGAAGAACAGGACGAGGTGGACGAATGACGCCGCGCAATCGCATGATCTTCGCGGCCGTCATCGTGCTGCTGCTCGCGCTGGTGCCTCTGGTGGCCGGCAACTTCACCGTGTCGCTGCTCAACGACGTGGGCATCGGCGCGCTGGTCGCGCTCGGCCTGGTGCTGTTCACCGGCATCGGCGGCTCGACCTCTTTCGGGCAGGCCGCCTTCGTCGGCATCGCGGCCTATGCCACCGCCTGGCTCACGACCACGCAGGGCCTGTCGCCGTGGATCGGACTCGTGTTCGCGCTGGCGCTCACCGGCCTTTCCGCACTGGCGATCGGCATGCTGACGCTGCGCCTCGGTGGGCACTTCCTGTCGCTGAGCACGATCGCCTGGGGCCTGTCGATCGCGCTGCTGTTCGGCAACGTCGAGGCGCTCGGGCGCCACACCGGCCTGTCGAACATTCCGCCGTTGCGCATCGCCGGCTGGTCGCTGGCCGAGCCGCGCTCCATCTACTACCTGATCTGGGCGCTGGTCGGGCTGGCCTTCCTGTTCAGCCGCAACCTGCTGAGCTCGCGGCCCGGCCGTGCCATCCGCGGACTGCGCGGTGGCGCGACGCTGCTGGCCAGCGTGGGTGCCGATGCCTACCGCGTGCGGCTCACGCTGTTCGTGACGGCGGCCCTGTTCGCAGGCCTTGCCGGCTGGCTCTATGCACACATGAACCGCTTCGTGAGCCCTTCGCCGTTCGACGTGCGCGCCAGCATCGAGTACCTGCTGATGGCGGTGGCCGGTGGCCTCGGGCAACTTCTGGGCGCGCTGGTCGGCTCCGCGCTGGTGCTGCTGCTGAAGAACGGTTTGCAGGATGTCCTGCCGTTGCTGACGCAACGCGCGGGACAACTCGAAGCCGTCGCCTTCGCGGCCGTCTTCATCCTGCTGCTGCACTTCGCGCGCGGTGGATTGATGGGTTTCGTGCGGCGCTGGACGCGCGGTCGCTGGGCGCCGCAAGCGGCGTCTGCGCCTGCCCGGCCGGTCCCTCCGTTGGCACAGCGCACGCTGCCCGCGCGCGGCACGCCCATCCTGTCGGTGCAGGGCGCGGTCAAGCGCTTCGGCGGCCTGATCGCGGTCAACGAAGTGAGCTTCGACGTCGCCGCGGGCGAGATCATCGGGCTGATCGGCCCCAACGGCGCGGGCAAATCGACCATGTTCAATTTGCTGACCTGCACCATGCCGATGACTTCGGGCCAGGTGCGGTTCATGGACAAGAACATCGCCGGCCTGCCGCAGCGCCAGGTCGCGCGGCTGGGACTGGCGCGCACCTTCCAGCACGTCAAGTTGCGGCCGCACATGAGCCTGCTCGACAACGTCGCGCTGGGCGCCTATGCGCGCAC
>CAXTCC010000280.1:0-4788 GCA_964242015.1 uncultured Variovorax sp. | reverse complement strand
CCGGGCCAGATGAGCTACTGGCAGAACTACCCCAAGTTCTTCGTCAGCCAGCAGAAGTCCTGGTGGGGCGACAAGGCGCAGGCCGACAACAACTGGGCCTTCGACTACCTGCCCAAGATCGACAAGCTCTACGACGTGCTGCAAGCCTTCGAGCTGATGAACAAGGGCGCCATCAACGGCTACATCTGCCAGGGTTTCAATCCGGTCGGATCGTTCCCTGACAAGAAGAAGATCGTCGACGGGCTGTCGAAGCTCAAGTGGCTGGTGACCATCGATCCGCTGGTGACGGAGACCAGCGAGTTTTGGAAGAACTACGGCGAATTCAACAACGTGACGAGCGCAGACATCCAGACCACGGTGTTCCGCCTGCCGTCGACCTGCTTCGCCGAAGAAGAAGGCTCACTCACCAACTCCAACCGCTGGTTGCAGTGGCACTGGAAGGGCGCGGAGCCACCGGGCGAAGCGATGGGCGACATCGACATCGTGGCAGGCATCTTCACGCGCATGCGCGCCGCTTATGCCAAGGATGGCGGCGCTTTCCCCGACCCGATCGTCAACCTCACCTGGCCCTACAAGATCCCGCATTCGCCCTCGCCGCAAGAGCTGGCGATGGAATACAACGGCAAGGCGCTGAAAGACCTTGCCGACCCGACCGACGCCACCAAGACGCTGGCAAAAGCGGGTGAACAGTTGTCCGGCTTCGGCTTGCTGCGCGACGACGGCAGCACCGCATCGGGTTGCTGGATCTACTGCGGCGCGTGGACGCAGGCCGGCAACCAGATGGCGCGGCGTGACAACTCCGATCCGTACGGCATCGGGCAGGCACTCAATTGGACATGGGCCTGGCCGGCGAATCGCCGCGTGATCTACAACGCCGCCTCGGTCGACCCGACGACGGGGCAGCCGTGGATTCCCAAGCGGATGCTCATCAAGTGGGACGGCGCCAAGTGGGCCGGCTCGGACATCCCGGACATCCGGCCCGACGCCAACCCGATGGCGCCCGACGCGGTGCGGCCTTTCATCATGACCGCCGAAGGCGTGGCGCGGCTCTTCGCGCCGACCGGCATGGCCGAAGGCCCGCTGCCCGAGCACTACGAGCCCTTCGAGTCGCCGCTGGTCAACAACCTGATGCACCCGAACAACGCGGTGGCCCGCGCCAACCCTGCGGCGCGCATCTTCAAGGGCGACCTGGAACGGCTCGGCGTGCCGAAGGACTTCCCATATGTGGCGACGAGCTACCGGCTGACCGAGCACTTCCATTACTGGACGAAGAACGTTCGCACCAACGCGATCATCCAGCCGCAGCAGTTCGTCGAGATCGGCGAAGAGCTGGCAAAGGAAAAAGGTATCGAGAACGGTGGCTGGGTCAAGGTCAGCAGCAAGCGCGGCTACATCAAGGCGGTGGCGCTGGTGACCAAACGCATCCAGGGCATGCAGGTGGACGGCCGCACGGTGCACATGGTCGGCTTGCCGAATCACTGGGGCTTCATCGGGCTCGCCAAGCCCGGCTATCTGGTGAACACGCTGACGCCGTTCGTCGGCGATGCGAACACGCAGACGCCCGAGTACAAGTCGTTTACCGTGAACATCGAGAAAGCCTGAGCCATGTCCTCACTTCAAACTCTGGACATCGCGGCCCGCTCGGCCACCACGCAACCGCCGCCGGATGTACGGCATCGCCCTGCCGTGCAGGAGGTTGCTAAGCTCATCGACGTTTCGACCTGCATCGGCTGCAAGGCCTGCCAGGTCGCCTGCATGGAATGGAACGACCTGCGCGACGAGGTCGGCGATTTCACCGGCAGCTACAACCACCCGAACGACCTGACACCCGCCTCGTGGACGGTCATGAAGTTCGCGGAGGTCGAGCCCGAGCCCGGCAAGCTCGAGTGGCTGATCCGCAAGGACGGCTGCATGCATTGCGAAGACCCGGGCTGCCTGAAGTCGTGCCCGGCGCCGGGCGCCATCGTCAAGTACAGCAACGGCATCGTCGACTTCATCAGCGAGAACTGCATTGGCTGCGGCAACTGCGTCACCGGCTGCCCGTTCGACGTGCCGCGTATCAGCAAGGGCGACAACAAGGCCTACAAGTGCTCGCTGTGCTCCGACCGCGTGGGCGTGGGCCTGGAGCCGGCGTGCGTCAAGGCGTGCCCGACCGGCGCCATCCACTTCGGCACCAAGGAAGCGATGCACCAGTACGCCGACGAACGCATCGTCGACTTGAAGGAACGCGGCTTTGCGAATGCGGGCACATACGACCCGGCCGGTGTCGGCGGCACGCACGTCATGTACGTGCTGCAGCATGCCGACCGTCCGGGCCTGTACAGCGGCTTGCCGAAAGACCCGCACATCAGCCCCTTCGTTTCGCTCTGGAAGGGCGTGGCCAAGCCACTGGCGGTGCTGGCGATGGCCGGTGCGGTGGTCGGCAGCTTCTTCCACTACATGAAGGTCGGGCCGATCGAGCCCAAAGAAAAAGCCGGTATCGACGACGACGCGAGTGGTGACGTCGAGATCATCGAAGGACTGCCGCCACCGCCGAACGACGCGGCGCGTTTGGCGCTGGCAAGGTCCGGTCCGTCTTCGCGTGCCGATGTGCCGCCTGCGGAATAAGGAGCACGCCATGACGATTCGCTACTTGCGCCGCTACCAGGACTCGACCCGCCTGAACCACTGGTTCGTGGCGTTCATGTTCCTGTGCGCCGGCTTGTCGGGGCTGGCGTTCTTTCACCCGAGCCTGTTCTTCTTCACCACTTTCTTCGGCGGGCCGCAGTGGACGCGCGTGCTGCACCCGTACATGGGCGTGGCGATGGTGCTGGGCTTCGTCTTCCTGTTCTTCACGATGTGGCGTTCCAACCTGCTCGACCGCAGCGACGTCGAGTGGGTCAAGAACGCACCGCAGATGCTGAAGGGCGACAAGTCGGGCATGCCGCCGGTGGGCAAGTACAACGCCGGGCAGAAGCTGGTGTTCTGGGCCTTCGCGGTCAGCCTGGTGCTGCTGTTCGTCACCGGCTTCATCTTCTGGAGCCCATGGTTCGTGCACTACTTTCCGATCACGCTGCGCCGCATCGCGGTGCTGGTGCATGCGATCTCGGCCTTCGTGCTGGTGCTGTCGGTGATCACGCACGTGTATGCGGCGTTGTGGGTCAAGGGCAGCATGCGAGCGATGACGCGCGGCACCGTGACCGAACCGTGGGCGCGTCTGAACCACCCGCTGTGGCACCGTGAGATGACAGGCGACCGGCCGGCCGTGAATAATCGGCCTCAATGACCAGCAACCCCGAAAGCAACGCCCCAAGCAGCAGCGCGCCGGTCGTTCGCAACGTCCGTGTCCTGAGCGTCGAAGAAATCGCCATGCAGGCCGGGCGGCAGATGCCGTTCGTGCGACTGCCCGAGCGCTTCAATCTGTTCAACGATCGGCAACTGCGACTGCGCCAGCTCGCCGCATCGCACCCGATGCGCGAGTACCTGATCTTCATCGCCGACCTGGCGATGGCCCAGCATCAGGTGCTGCAGAACTATCCGACGGCCGCCCTGCCGGATGCAGATGCCTGCCAGGCGGCAGCCAAAGCATTGAAGCCGCCGATGCCGGCCTTCGGCTGGCCGCGTGATCCGGTTTGGCGCACCGAGCTTCAGCGCTTGCTCGGCATCTTCAAGGAACGGCTCACAGCCGGCCCCGCGCGCGACACCGTCGATCGCCTGCTCGCCAGTCCCGACCCATGGATCGAGCACCAGGCCGACTTGCTGTCGCGCCGCATCACCGTCGGCCTCGACCTGGCGACCGCGCCATTGATCGCTGCGGGCTTGCAAACCTATTGGGCGCAGCTCGCGATGCTGACCGCCGACATGCACGGCGAGCGCGTCTTCGGCCACACCGAGCCGAACACCGAGTGCCCGTGCTGCGGCAGCGTGCCCACGGCCAGCGTGACTCGCATCGGCGCCGAAGAGTCGGGCTTTCGGTACCTGCACTGTTCGCTGTGCAGCACGCAGTGGCACTACGTTCGCATCAAGTGCACGAACTGCGAAAGCACCAAGGGCATCCACTACCAGGAACTGGCGGCCGAAGAAGGCGTCGCGGTGCCGGTCACGGGCGCAAGGTCTGGCGCGGTCAAGGCCGAGTGCTGCGACACCTGCGGCCATTACCTGAAGCAAGTCTCGATGGAGAAAGACCCCGAGGTCGAACCCGTTGCGGACGATCTGGCCAGCGTCGCGCTCGACCTGCTGGTGTCCGAAGCGGGCTTCGAGCGGAGCGGCCACAACCTGATGCTCTTGTTCGGTGACCCTGAGCCAAGTCCGGCGGACAACGACGGCGGAGGCGGCTGATGGCCGCGCCCGAAGAGTCCGTGGTCCACGGCTCGAAGGCAAGGCCCCAGGATCTGCCCTCGGTCGATTCATTGCTGCGCAGTGCAACGGCGGTCGCGTTGCTTCAAGAACACGGTCATACGCTGGTGGTGAAGGAAGCGCGTGCGCTGCTCGACGGTTTGCGTGCGCAAGCGGTTGCGGGCGCATTGTCCGCCGAGGCAATCAAGCCCCAAGCCGTCGCCGACGCGCTGACCGAGCGGGTTCATGCGCGCCTCGCACCGCGCATGCAGGCCGTGCTCAATCTCACCGGCACCGTCATCCATACCAACCTCGGGCGCGCCCTGCTCGCGGACTCGGCGCTGCAGCACCTGCTGACGCTGATGCGCTCGCCGAACAACCTCGAATACGACTTGGCCTCGGGCGGCCGCGGCGACCGCGATTCGATCGTCGAGGAGCTGCTCTGCACCATCACCGGCGCCGAGGCCGCGACCG
>CAXTCC010000279.1:0-4837 GCA_964242015.1 uncultured Variovorax sp. | reverse complement strand
GCTGCGCCAGCTGCAGCGAATCCCACTCGCGCTCCAGCTTGCCCAGCGCCTGCTTGATGTGCCCCGGCGCGACGCGCATCGCGACCGCGAGCGCGGCGCTGTCGAGCTCGGACGAGTACATGCTGCGCGCCCGCTCGACGAGGTTGTGCGCCTCGTCGACCAGCACCGCGGCGCGCCATTCTTCATCGACCATCAGTGCGTACAGGAACGCGCTGCCGTCGAAGTAGTAGTTGTAGTCGGCGACCACCACGTCGCTCCACCGCACCAGTTCCTGCGCCAGGAAGTACGGGCACACGTGGTGTGTCGACGCGACGTTGCGCACGGTTTCGCGGTTCAGCACCGACTGCCCGATCGCCTCGCTGCGTGCGGCCGGCAAGCGGTCGTAGAAGCCGGCCGCCAGCGGACACGCATCGCCGTTGCAGGCGCGGCCGGGGTACTCGCAGACCTTTTCTCGCGCCGCGAGTTCGAGCACGCGCAATGTCGGACAGTCCTTGCGCAGCACGCGCAGTGCGTCGAGCGCCACGGTGCGGCCGGAGGTCTTCGCGGTCAGGAAGAACAGCTTGTCGGTGCGGTGCGCGGCCCAGCCTTTCAGCAGGGGAAAGAGCGTGGCGATCGTCTTGCCGATGCCGGTCGGTGCCTGCGCGATCAGGCAGCGCTCGGCCGCTGCAGCGCGGTAGACGCCTTCTGCCAGTTCACGTTGACCGGGTCGAAAGCCGGCGTGCGGAAACGCGAGCGACGACAGGTCACGCGCCAGCGCGGCGCGATGCAACGACTCCTGCCGCGCCCATGCCATGAAGCGGCCGCAAAGCGCTTCGAAGTCGGCCTGCAGGTCGCCGCGCGTGCGGTGCTCCTCGAGCACGGTTTCGTCGCCGCTGTGGATATCGAGGTAGACCAGCGCGACCGTGATGTGCGCCAGTGCGTGCTTCTCGCACAGCATGGCTGCATAGGTGCGGGCCTGGGCCCAGTGCAGTGCGCGATGGTTGCCCTTGATGGCGTCGAACTCGCCACGAAACGTCTTGATCTCTTCGATGCGGGCAAGGTCGAGATCGAAGCCATCGGCACGGCCCCGGACGCGCAAGCCACCGAAACTCGAAGACAGCGAAACCTCGCCTTGAAAGCTTGGCCCGCGCCGCGACTGAACGAGGTGATGGCCGGCGATGCCTTCCTGCGCGCTGGGGGCGGGAGCGAAGCGCAGATCGAGATCGCCTGCCTTGGCCGCGAAGGCGCACAGCGACTTGACGGACACCGTGATGTCGACTGGGTCGAGCACGGGCCTCGGCGGGACGGCCACGCGAGCAGGCAAAGGGTCGGAAAGGAGCGCCATGGAATAAGCTGTACAAATATACAGCAACCATCCCGCCGCCCGTGCGTCGGCTGAGTGATGACAGCGTGCCGAAAAGCCAGCAAAGTAAGGACATGACCCAACGCCTTCGCCCTCTTGCCATCACTGTCGACGAACCCTCCGCCGGTTCGTATCGCTGGCGCATCGTGGAGCGCGTGGCCGACAGTGAAGAATGGAGCGAGCTTCAGGCAGCGCCGAAGAACTTCAAGACTTACAGCAAGGCGATGGCGGCCGGGCTGGTCGCGTTGCAAGCACTGATCACCGACCTCGACGATGGGCCCCGGGATGACGGCAAAACGGATGCGGCTGACGATGCAGACAGCAAGAAAGCCGAAGGCGCGGAAGCAGCAGAAGAAACGAAAAGACCGAGCGGACGGTTCTTCGGCTTCGGGTCGGCCTGAACGCCCGCCTGCTCGATCACGGTTGTGCTGAGCAGTCGCCCAGCGGCACCTGCAGATCTTCTTCGAAGCCGGGCACGGGCTGGCACTTGGCCAGTGCCATCCACACCGCGAACGGCATGCGTGCTTGGGTGCGATGAACTGCCGCACGGGCCACCACGAGCCGATCGTTTTCCAGCATCAACACGCCGCATTCGACTGGAATTTCGTCGGCGGAACCGATCGGCCGGCCGCGCGCATCGCAGCCCAGTACGTACCAGCACTCGCCGCCCAGATCGAGGTACGCCGCGCGCTTGTCGGGCTTCTTCAGGTCCGACAGGAGGTCGGACCGACGCACCTTGATCTCGTGAACGATCGGCTGCGCATAAGCCTCGACGCTGGTGTTGCGGATCGAGAAGACATCGGGGCGCGCGATGCACCAGCGATGCGGATCGCCTTCGGCCGCGCCGGCCAGCCGTGCACGCAAACTCAGGTTGCGCCAGGCGATGCGGCCGGCCCGCGTCATCTCGCGCGCCACGCGCTCGACCAGCGCCTCGTGCGCCGACAACGCCGCGCGATTGACCATCAGCGACTCGGCGATGTGCGCGATACCGCGGTCGGTGACCCGCAAGGTTTCATGCCCCAACGCCGACCGCATGCGCTCCAGCAAACCCGCAGCGAGCAGATCGACCTCGATCGCGTCGCAGCACGGCCACCCGGCCGAGCGATAGACCTCGCGCAGCCGACGCGCATGCGTGCGGCTGAGCACGATGTCACCGGGCGGCGGCTCGATCACCGGCGGCGTGCGGCCGGGCTCGGCGGGATCGCCGGGCTCGGTAATGGGCGGCACGACCGCCGGCGGGTCGCCTTCAGGCATGGGCGGCGGGGGCGGCGGCGCCGGTGGATTGGGTTCGACCGGGACTTCGTGTGCGATCAATTCGGCAAGCATGGTGAGAGGTTAATAGCGATCACCGGCTAATGGAAATCCCGGCTCTTGTTTTGGTCGGCAAGACGGCCGAGCCAGGGCGTCAGGTCCTTGAAACCCTGCGCCAGCAGATGCCGCACATTGCCGCCGCTGGCCACGTCGCGCTGCCACACGCCCTTGACGGCCAGCAACTTCGACTTCAGCAACGGCTCGCGCTGTTCTTCGACCAGATCGTTCCAGACGATCACGTTGACGATGCCGGTCTCGTCTTCGAGCGAGACGAAGATGGTGCCCTTGGCCGTCTGCGGTCTTTGTCGCATGGTGACGATGCCGCAGGCACGCACCACGCGACCATGCGGCAGGTCGTGCAGCTCGGCAGCGCTCAGCAACTTGAGGCGCGACATTCGAGGCCGCAGCAGGGCCAGCGGATGGCGGCGCAGCGTGAGGTTCATCGAAGCGTAGTCGCCGACGATCTCTTCGCCTTCGGTGCCGGGTGGCAAGAGCAAGGGTGTTTCATGAATCGGCACGCCCTTGAGCAGCGCCGGTGCGCGGCGTTGCGCGGTGGCGTCCCAGACCTGCTGACGGCGATGACCCGACAAGGCCATCAGCGAGTCGGCAGCGGCCAGAGCGGCCATGTCGCGCGCGTCGAGGTCGGCACGCACCGCCAGGTCTTCGGTGCTGGTGAAAGGGGCTTGCGCGCGGGCTTCGAGCAAACGCTTGGCGCCGGCCGCGCTGAGGCTGCCGATGCGGCGCAGGCCCAGCCGTACCGCCGGATGGTTTCCACCCTTGTCCGCAACCTCCAACGTACTGTCCATCTCACTCACCGTAACATCCACCGGCCGCACCTCGATGCCATGCCGCTGCGCGTCCTGCACCAGCTGCGAGGCGGAATAGAAACCCATCGGCTGCGAGTCGAGCATGGCGGCCAGAAAGCACGCGGGCTCGTGGTACTTCAACCAGCTGCTGACGATCACCAGCAGCGCGAAACTGGCGGCGTGGCTTTCGGGAAAACCGTATTCGCCGAAGCCCTTGACCTGCTCGAAGATGGCTTCGGCGAACGGCCGGTCGTAGCCGTTGTCGACCATGCCGTCGATCAGCTTGTTCTGAAACTTTTCCATGTGCCCGGTGTGCTTCCACGCGGCCATGGCGCGGCGCAGACCATCGGCTTCGTCGGAGGTGAACCGGGCCGCGATCATCGAGATCTCCATCACCTGCTCCTGGAAGATCGGAACGCCCAGCGTGCGCCCAAGTGCCTTCTTGAGTGCGGGATAGCGGTACTCGATCTCCTCGCCCCGGCGCAACTTTTCGCGATTCTTCAGGTATGGATGCACCATGCCGCCCTGAATGGGGCCGGGCCGAACGATCGCCACTTCCACCACCAGGTCGTAATACTCCCGCGGCTGCAGGCGCGGCAGCATCGACATCTGTGCACGGCTCTCGATCTGGAACACACCGACGGTGTCGGCCGCGCAGATCATGTCGTAGACCTTGGGGTCGTCGTTGGGGATCTGATGCATCTGCAGCGCCGTGCCGCGCCACTGGTTCATGAAGTCGAGCCCGCGGCGAATGGCGCTCAGCATGCCGAGCGCCAGCACGTCGACCTTGAGCATGCCCATCGCCTCGAGATCGTCCTTTTCCCACTGGATGACGGAGCGGTCTTTCATCGACGCCTTCTCGACCGGCACCAACCGTGTCAGCTTGGTGTGCGTCAGCACGAAGCCACCGACGTGCTGGCTCAGGTGCCGCGGAAAGCCCTTGAGCTCGTTCGTGAGTTCGAGCCATTGCGCCAGCTTGCGCGGCGGTTCGCGCACGCCCGATCGTTCCATCGCCTGTTCGAGATGCTGATCGAGGATGGAGGTGTCGAACCAGTAATGGTCCTTGGCGAATTCGTCGACCAGCCGCGCATCGACGCCCATCGCCTTGCCGACATCGCGCAACGCGCTGCGGGAGCGATAGCAGATCACCACGGCGGCGATGGCGGCCCGCTCGCGGCCGTACTTTTCGTAGATGTACTGGATGACTTCTTCACGCCGCTGGTGCTCGAAATCGACGTCGATGTCGGGCGGCTCGTTGCGTTCGCGGCTCAGGAACCGCTCGAACAAAAGATGACCGACCATCGGGTTGATGGCGGTGATGCCCAGGCAATAGCAGACGGCCGAATTGGCGGACGAGCCGCGACCCTGGCACAGGATT
>CAXTCC010000278.1:0-4905 GCA_964242015.1 uncultured Variovorax sp. | reverse complement strand
GCGCTCGACCACATGTACGTCGACAACGCGGCCATGCAGCTGGTCAAGGCACCCAAGAAGTTCGACGTGATCGTTACCGGCAACATGTTCGGCGACATCCTGTCGGACGAGGCGGCGATGCTCACCGGCTCGATCGGCATGCTGCCTTCGGCGTCGCTCAACGCGAGCAATCAAGGCTTGTACGAGCCGAGCCACGGCAGTGCGCCCGACATTGCCGGCCAAGGGGTTGCCAATCCGTTGGCTACAATTCTGTCCGCTGCCATGATGCTCCGCTTCTCACTCAACCAACCCGAGGCTGCCGACCGAATCGAATCGGCGGTCAAGTCGGTGCTCGCCTCCGGTTTGCGCACCGGCGACATCTGGTCGGAGGGCACGAAGCGCGTCGGCACCCGTGCGATGGGCGACGCGGTGGTGGCAGCGCTGTCATCCTCGCTTTCTTCTTCGATCACCAAAAAGACGATCACCGGCTAACCGCAGCCCGCTTCGTCACGCCCCCCGGCTCGACGAGCCGGGCGCCAAAGAGAAAACACTTTTTTTGACAAGGGCACATTGAAATGACGAACGCATCCTCACAACCTCTGGTCGGCCTGGTCGGCTGGCGCGGCATGGTCGGCTCGGTCCTGCTGGACCGCATGCAGGCCGAAGGCGACTTCGGGCTCATCGAGCCGATGTTCTTCTCGACTTCCAACGCGGGCGGCAAGGCGCCTGCCATGGCGAAGAACGAAAGCAAGCTGAAGGATGCGCACGACATCGACGCGCTGAAGAAGTGCGACATCGTCATCACCGCCCAGGGCGGCGACTACACCAGCGAAGTCTTCCCCAAGCTGCGTGCTGCCGGCTGGACCGGCCACTGGATCGATGCAGCGTCGACACTGCGCATGAACGACGACGCGATCATCGTGCTCGACCCGGTCAATCTGCCGGTGATCCAGACCGCGCTGGCCAAGGGCGGCAAGAACTGGATCGGCGGCAACTGCACGGTCAGCTGCATGCTCATGGGGGTGGGCGCGCTCTACAAGGCCGGCCTGGTCGAATGGATGACCAGCATGACCTACCAGGCGGCCTCGGGCGGCGGCGCGCAGCACATGCGCGAGCTGTTGACGCAGTTCGGCACGCTGAACGCCGAAGTGCGGTCGCTGCTGGACGATCCCAAGTCGGCCATCCTCGAAATCGATCGCAAGGTACTGCACAAGCAGCAGAACCTGAGCGCAGCGGAGACCGCCAACTTCGGCGCACCGCTGGGCGGCTCGCTCATTCCGTGGATCGACAAGGATCTGGGCGATGGCATTTCAAAGGAAGAGTGGAAGGGTGGTGCCGAGACGAACAAGATCCTCGGCCAAGGCCCGGGTTTCGACATCGCACCGACGCCGGTCGATGGCTTCTGCGTGCGGATCGGCGCCATGCGGTGCCACAGTCAGGCACTGACTTTCAAGCTGAAGAAGAACGTGCCCGTCGCAGACATCGAAGCGTTGATCGCAGCGGACAACGCCTGGGCGAAGGTCGTGCCGAACACCCGCGAGGCGACGGTGGCGCAACTGACGCCGGTGGCGGTCACCGGCACGATGGACATCCCGGTCGGGCGTATTCGCAAGCTGGCGATGGGGCCAGAATACGTCGGCGCCTTCACGATCGGCGATCAGTTGCTGTGGGGCGCTGCCGAACCACTGCGCCGCATGTTGCGCATCCTGATCGAGGCTTGAGCGCGGATTTGAGCGCCGAAGTAATCGCAGTCGTTGCCGTGCCGCAACATACCTAGCGCGCCGAAGTTGGCGCGCACTGGGTAGAACGGCCGCGCCGGCTTGTCAGTGCCGAATGATGGTGTTAACGTCCTCTTACACTTTTGGGCCGAGCTGCCCCTAACAGCATGACAAGACCTATGTTGCCTGCGGCCAGCGTCCCGGCCACCCGACCGACGAACAAGTTGGCCGGCCACGGCCCGTTGTCGCTCCTCAGTGTCGCCATCGCGCTCGCACTCGGCACGGTCAGCATCGACGCCAGCGCGCTGGCGCTCGGTCGGCTGAACGTGCAGTCCGCCCTGGGCGAACCGCTGCGTGCCGAGATCGATGTCACTGAGATCACCGCGTCGGAAGCCGACGGCATGAGGGTCGCCATCGCCTCGTCGGAAGCGTTTCGGGCTGCCGGTGTCGCTTACAACCCCGCCCTGTCGGACGTTCGCGTGAGCCTCCAAAGGCGAGCCGACGGTCGCTACGTGGTGCGCCTGACCGGCACGCGCTCGCTGAGCGATCCGTTTGTCGATTTGCTGGTCGAAGCCAACTGGAGTTCGGGCCGCATCGTTCGCGACTACACGGTGCTGCTCGATCCGCCAAGCAGCCGACAGGCTGCGGCGCCTGTCGTGCCGCTGGCACCGCAAATCAGCGTCGCACCGCCTGTTCAACGCGCTGCGCCAGTCGTCGTTCCCGCGGTGCCGCGGCGCGAGCGCCCGGTTGCAGTCGCACCTGCACCTGCAGCGGCACCCGAGGCGCCCGTGCGTACGGGCACTGGTTCAGGTAGCGGCGAACAAGTCACCGTGCGCCCCGGCGACACGGCCAGCAAGATTGCCGGCGCCTACAAACCCGCAGACGTTTCGCTGGACCAGATGCTGGTGGCGCTGCTGCGTGCCAATCCGAACGCCTTCATTGGCGGCAACATCAATCGCATGAAGGCGGGCGCCGTGCTCGACGTGTCGTCTGCGTCGCAAGCGTCCAACGTGCCCCCGGACGAGGCCAAACGCACGGTCACCGCGCAAAGCCGCGATTTTGGCGAATACCGCCGTCGCCTTGCCGAAAACGCTCCGACGGCGCGCGTCGCCGCGGCCGACAGGCAAGCCGCGGGCAAGCTGCAAGCCAATGTCGAAGACCGCAACGCCGCGGCAGTATCGCCGGACAAACTGACGATCTCGCAAGCGAATGCAGCCGCCCGCGCAGCTGAAGAAAAAGTTGCACGCGACCGCCAGGCGCAAGACGGCAGGAGCCGTGTCGCAGAGCTGAACAAGAACATCACCGACCTGAACAAGCTTCAGGCTGCCACCGGCGGCGGCTCTACAACAGCGACCCCAGCTGTTCCCGCTTCGCCTGCGCCGACCCCGGCTGCGACAGTTGCACCGGCGCCGACCGCGGCGCCCGTGCCCGCCCCGGTCGTGGCCGCAGCTCCAGCCACGGCTACACCTGCGACGACGACCCCATCGGCGACAACCTCGGCAACCTCGGCAACCGCATCTTCGAGCACCACCGCACCGACAGTCCCCGCCGTCGGATCGGCCACGCCCACAACACCGACAGCGCCTGCAACGACGTCGACCGCCACGCCGGCCACCCCTGCAACCCCGGCGCCGACGGTTGCTGCCGCCAAGGCCACGCCACCGGTGCCCGCGCCAGTCGAGCGCGGTTTCTTCGCCGACCTGATGGACAGCCCGCTGATGCTCGGCGCTGCCGCATTGATCGCTCTGCTCATCGCTTTCGTTCTTTATCGCGTCATGGGTCGCAAACGCCAGGACGCCGGCGACAGCGTGTTCCTCGAGAGCCGCATGCCGAAAGACTCGTTCTTCGGCGCCAGCGGCGGCGAGTCGGTCGACACCAAGAACCGCGGCAACTCGGTGGTGTCGTCGCTCTCGTATTCCCCAAGCCAGCTCGACGCAGGCGATGTCGATCCAGTGGCCGAGGCCGACGTCTACCTGGCCTATGGCCGCGACTTGCAAGCCGAAGAAATTTTGCGCGAAGCACTGCGCGTGAACCCGGAACGTGCGGCCATTCATCTGAAGCTGCTCGAAATCCATGCCAAGCGGCGCGACCTGCGCGCCTATGAAGCCCTGGCGACCGACGTCCACAAGTTGACCGGCGGCACCGGCAACGACTGGAACCGTGTCGTCGAGATGGGCAAGGAACTCGATCCGGGCAACCCGCTGTACGAAGCTGGCGTGCGCAGCGTTCCGCTGGCCGACACCACACCGCAGCCGCTGAGCGACAACGAGATCACGCTGCCGATCGCCAAGCCGTCGGCTGCTGCACCGGTCGCAGCGCCGCCGCCGGCCTTCGTGCCATCGGTCGCCCCGCTGGACTTCGATCTCGATTTGAGCAAGCCGCCGGCACCCAAGCCTGCGGCTGCACCGGTCAGCGCCAGCTTGCCCCCGGTCGCGGCACCGGCACCCGCCCCGATCGTGATGCCCTTCTTGCCGAGCCTGAACGACACACCGCGCGCCAAGCCGGCAGCGACGACGGCGCCCGCCCCGCTCAGCAGCCGCGATGTTCTCGACCTCGAAAACGACTTCGACACCGCGCCGGGCGCGCTCGAGCCGGTGACCCGCGCTGCGGGCCTCGACGAAGAGCACACGCAGCCCGCCACCTTGCGCGCCGGCTTGCCGGGCGATTCGGGCTTCATCGAATTCGACATGAGTTCACTCGCGGGCCTGCACCGGGCCCCGAGCGACACCGAACCCGGCCGGCTCGAGCCGCTCGACGAAGGCGGCGAAAGCCCGCATGCGGTCAAGCTGTCGCTGGCGCGCGAACTGCAGGCACTCGGCGACGTCGAAGGCGCACGTTCGCTGGTCGAAGAAGTCGAATCCGAGAGCTCGGGCGAACTCAAGTCGCAAGCCAAGCATCTGCTCGCGCAACTGCATTGAGCGGCGCCGCGGGCCGATGATCCTGTCGTGAGGCTGGCCCTCGGTATCCGCTACAACGGCCAGGCTTACGAAGGCTGGCAGAGCCAGAGCTCGGGCCGCACCGTCCAGGACAAACTGGAAGCGGCGCTTGCCAAGCTGGCAGGCCAACGCATTTCGACCTTGTGTGCCGGCCGCACCGACACCGGCGTCCATGCGCTGATGCAGGTCGTCCACTTCGACACCGAAGTCGAGCGCGAGCTGGTCTCATGGGTGCGCGGTACCAACCGCTTTCTGCCTTCCGACATCGCCGT
>CAXTCC010000277.1:0-4905 GCA_964242015.1 uncultured Variovorax sp. | reverse complement strand
GCCAACGAAGCAGCGCTCAACATGCTCGGCGACATCCAGAAGGCCGGCGGCGTCGAGAAGATCGGCGAGTTCATCAAGCAGGTCAAGGACAAGAACTCGACCGTCAAGCTGATGGGCTTCGGGCATCGCGTGTACAAGAACTACGACCCACGCGCCAAGCTCATGCAAGAGACCTGCAAGGAAGTGCTGGCCGAGCTGGGCCTGGAAAACGACCCGCTGTTCAAGCTGGCCATGGCGCTCGAAAAGATCGCTCTGGAAGACGAGTACTTCGTGTCGCGCAAGCTCTATCCGAACGTCGACTTCTACTCGGGCATCGTGCAACGCGCCATCGGCATCCCGGTGCCGCTGTTCACCGCTGTGTTCGCCCTGGCGCGCACCGTCGGCTGGATCGCCCAACTGAACGAGATGATCGGCGACCCCGAATACAAGATCGGCCGACCACGCCAGCTGTTCGAAGGTTCGGTGCAACGCGACGTCAAGCCGATCGCATCGCGCTGAACATTGCGAAGTCAGGCAATTGCCTGATCTCCGCTCGACCTCAAAAGCTGCCTGCGGGCAGCTTTTTTGCGTCTTGGCTTACATGCCGAAGGTGATCGACCGCGTAACTTTGGAAACGGAGGGCAACTCCACTACGTTCCATACCTCATCCGCTTCCAAGGAGTCTTGAAATGAAAAAGATCGCTGCACTAATGGCCGTCACGTTTGCTTTTGGCATCTCGCTCGCGGGCTGCAACACGATGGCTGGCGCTGGCCAAGATGTCCAGAAGGCCGGCCAGAAAATGGAAAACGCCGCGGACAAGAAGAAGTAAGTAAGCAGACACGCACTAGCAGACAAGCGGGCACCTAGCCCGCTTTTTTTATGCTGGAAGACTTTGACGGTGGTACTGGGGTCAACAACAGGGATCTGGGCACCATTGAGGCGCATTGAGGCGATATCGCAGTCATCTCGGATCGCGATGGCTGAAGGTCGCATTTGGTAGGAGAATCTGCGACCCGTCATCTTGAACCACGATGACCCAGTTGAAATGACCCTGTCGCCTTCCACGTCGTCGTTGCCTTCGTCTGAACGCAACTTTGCCCGCCGCATCGACCTCACGTCGCTGCAGCTGTTCGTCGCCGTGTGCGAACTGGGCAGCATCGGCCGCGCGGCGGAGCGGGAGTTCATCGCCGCATCGGCCATCAGCAAGCGGCTCGCGGATCTCGAATCCACGCTCAACACCACCCTGCTCTACCGCCATGCGCGCGGCGTCGACCTGACGCCGGCCGGCGAGAGCCTGTTGCACCACGCACGCTCGGTGCTCTACAGCCTGGAAAAGATGCAGGGGGAACTGAGCGAATACGCCGACGGCGTGCGTGGCCACGTTCGCGTGCATGCCAACATCTCGGCCATCGTGCAATTCCTGCCTGAAGACCTCGGCAGCTTCAGTCGCGCTCACGAGGCCATCAAGATCGATCTCGAAGAACATCTCAGCAGCGAAGTGCTTCGCGCCGTGCAGGAAGGCGCTGCCGACCTGGGTGTGTGCCACGTGGCGGCCGGCGCCAGCGATTTGCAGAGCCTCCCTTACCGGCGCGATCGGCTGGTGCTGGTCGTTCCAGCCCACCACGCGCTGACGGTGCACGACGCCATCGATTTCGTCGACTCGCTGGAATTCGACCATGTCGGCCTGCACGCGAACAGTTCGATCTACGTGGCGATGCACCAGGCCGCGCTGGACGCTGCGCGACCCATCAAGCTTCGCATTCACGTGACCGGGCTCGACGCCATGTGCCGGATGATCGAGAACGGCCTCGGTATCGGTGTCATGCCCGCGCGCGCTTTCGAGCTCATGCAGAACGGCATCGGGCGCGGCCTCGTCGCCATCGCCCTGAAGGACGCCTGGGCCGCCCGCGAGATCCGGTTGGTGGCGCGCGACTTTTCGACCTTGCCGGTGGCTGCGCGCTCCCTCGTGAACCACCTGCAGGCCCCGGACGCCGCCATGCCCCTCGCGGCCTGACAGAACGACAGCAAAACAACTATCCCCACGAAAGAGACCCATGCCACGCACGCTCTACGACAAGCTCTGGGACGAACACGTCGTCCATACCGAAGAAGACGGTACCTCGATCCTGTATATCGACCGTCACCTGGTCCATGAAGTGACCAGCCCGCAGGCCTTCGAAGGGCTGCGCGTGGCGGGCCGCAAGCTCTGGCGCATCAGCTCGGTCGTGGCCACCGCCGACCACAACACACCGACGACGCACTGGGAACGCGGCTACGACGGCATCAGCGACCCGATCAGCAAGGAACAGATCACCACGCTCGACAGCAACATCAGCGAGTTCGGCGCCGCCGCGTTCTTTCCGTTCCTGAGCAAGCGCCAGGGCATCGTGCATGTGATCGGCCCCGAGTCGGGCGCGACGCTGCCGGGCATGACAGTGGTCTGCGGTGACTCGCACACCTCCACGCACGGCGCTTTCGGCGCGCTGGCGCACGGCATCGGCACCAGCGAAGTCGAGCACGTGATGGCGACGCAAACACTGCTCGCCCGAAAAGCAAAGAATTTGCTCGTGAAGGTCGATGGCAAGCTGCCGCTCGGCTGCCAGGCCAAGGACATCGTGCTGGCCATCATCGGCAAGATCGGCACCGCGGGCGGCACCGGTTACACCATCGAGTTCGCCGGCTCGGCCATCCGCGACCTGAGCATGGAAGGCCGCATGACGGTCTGCAACATGGCGATCGAAGCCGGTGCGCGCGCGGGCCTTGTCGCGGTCGACGACAAGACCATCGCATACGTCAAGGGCCGCTCTTTCGCGCCCGGCACCGACCCGAAGAACGGCCTCTTCATCGGCGGCCCGGAATGGGATCAGGCGGTCGCCTACTGGAAGACCTTGCAGTCGGACCCGGACGCCAGGTTCGATGCGGTGGTCGAGCTCGACGCCTCGCAGATCCAGCCGCAAGTCACCTGGGGCACGTCGCCCGAGATGGTGGTGGACATCAACGGTCGCGTGCCCGATCCGGACAAGGAAAAGGACGCCAACAAGCGCGATGCGATCGAGCGCGCACTGGTCTACATGGGCCTAGAACCGAACAAGCCGATGAACGACATCTTTCTGGACAAGGTGTTCATCGGCTCGTGCACCAACAGCCGCATCGAAGACATGCGCGAGGCCGCCGCCGTGGTGAAGAAGCTCGGCCAGAAGGTCGCGAAGAACGTCAAGCTGGCGATGGTCGTCCCTGGCTCGGGCATGGTGAAGGAACAAGCCGAGCGCGAAGGGCTCGATGTCATCTTCAAGGCGGCCGGTTTCGAATGGCGCGAGCCGGGTTGCTCGATGTGCCTGGCGATGAACGCCGACCGGCTCGAGCCGGGCGAGCGCTGCGCATCGACCAGCAACCGCAACTTCGAAGGCCGGCAAGGCGCCGGTGGTCGCACGCATCTGGTCAGTCCGGCGATGGCCGCCGCGGCCGCCGTGCATGGCCATTTCGTCGATGTTCGGCAGTTCGCCTGAGCCATCGCCAGTCAAGAAACGCAAGGAGAACACCATGCAGAAATTTACCGTGCACAAAGGCCTCGTGGCGCCGATGGACCGCGAAAACGTCGACACCGACGCGATCATTCCCAAGCAGTTCCTGAAGTCGATCCGCAAGACCGGCTTTGGGCCGAACCTGTTCGACGCGTGGCGCTATCTGGATCCGGGCGAGCCCGGCCAAGACCCGAAGAGTCGCAAGCCGAATCCGGATTTCGTATTGAACCAGCCCCGTTACGCCGGTGCGTCGGTGTTGCTCGCTCGCAAGAACTTCGGCTGCGGTTCGTCGCGAGAGCACGCGCCCTGGGCGCTCGACCAATATGGCTTTCGCGCCATCATCGCGCCGAGCTACGCCGACATCTTCTTCAACAACAGCTTCAAGAACGGATTGCTGCCAATCGTGTTGCCTGAAGCGCAGGTCGCGCAATTGTTCGACGAAACGTTTGCGTTTCCGGGCTATAGCCTGACGGTCGACCTGGACCGCCAGGTCGTCATCAAGCCGGACGGCAGCGAGTTGCCTTTCGAGGTCCAGGCGTTCCGCAAATATTGCCTCCTCAACGGCCTCGACGACATTGGCCTGACCCTGCAAAAGCGCGACAAAATCAAGGCCTTCGAAACCGAGCGTCTGGCGCAGAAGCCTTGGCTGGCGCACAGCCTCATTGCCTCCCCGATCTCTCACTGATTCTTCAAAGAAAAACGACCTCATGAAAATCGCAGTCCTCCCCGGAGATGGCATCGGAACCGAAATCGTGGCGGAAGCCATTCGGGTGCTCGACGTGCTCGACCTTCCGTTCGAGATGGAAACGGCACTGGTCGGCGGTGCCGCTTATGAAGCGCACGGGCATCCACTGCCGGAGGCCACGCTCAAGCTCGCGCAGGAATCCGATGCGGTGCTGTTCGGCGCCGTCGGCGACTGGAAGTACGACAAGCTCGATCGCCCGTTGCGCCCGGAACAGGCGATCCTCGGCCTGCGCAAGAACCTCGGCCTGTTCGCCAACTTTCGCCCAGCCATTTGCTACGAGCAACTTGTCGACGCGTCGAGCCTCAAGCCAGAGCTGATCTCCGGCCTCGACATCCTCATCATTCGCGAGCTGACGGGTGACATCTACTTCGGCCAGCCCCGCGGTCGCCGCACGGCCGTCGACGGCCACTTTCCCGGCGCTGAAGAGGCTTTCGACACGATGCGCTACTCGCGCCCCGAGGTCGAACGCATCGCCCACGTCGCGTTCCAGGCCGCGCGCAAGCGCAGCAAGCGCGTGACCAGTGTCGACAAGGCCAACGTGCTGGAAACCTTCCAGTTCTGGAAAGACATCGTCACCGAGGTCGGCAAGGAATATCCGGACGTGGCGCTCGACCACATGTACGTCGACAACGCGGCCATGCAGCTGGTCAAGGCACCCA
>CAXTCC010000276.1:1338-4985 GCA_964242015.1 uncultured Variovorax sp. | reverse complement strand
CCCTGGTTGGTCGTGAGCACCTGGCCGCTCGAGTCCACGCGGACGCGGTCGAGCGTATCGATGGTTGCGTTCACGCCTTCGCGCGCCGTGGTGCCGACCTTGTCCGAGAAGTTCTGCTCGCTCAGCGTGCTGGCGGTCGGCAGCCGGGACGGTGCGTCCACGCTGGCGCCCTTGGGCGTGTCCAGTGCATTGACTTCACCGTATTCCGATGGCTTGTTGGGGTTGAAGGGCATGGCGCTGGCCATGGCCTGGGTGTCGATGGCCTTTTGCGTTGGCTGGTCGTCTTTTCCGGCAGCGGCCGGCGCGGGTTGAGCCGGGCCGCTGTCGGTATTACGAGCAGCCGCGTGAGCGGCATCGAGCTCTGCGGGGGGTGTGGTGGGTTTTTTAGCCATGGTCGTTGGTTTGAATGGAGATCAAACGGTCAGGCACGCGCACTGACTCGGACGTAGGCATTCGGCTCGACTCGGCGCCGGTTCAAAAGAGCCCCGCGCTTTGCGCGTTGTCGAGCATCGCGCGAGACAGGTCCCTGAATTGCGTGTTGAGGTCTGCCGAAGGCGATGCGACGAGAGTGGCGGCCCACACCATTCGATGGTCGCGCACGTCGGTCACGCGACCGCTGGCCGCGAAGCCGGTGCTGTCCCCGCCACCGCCGATGGGCGCGCTCAAACCCACGCCGCCGCCGCCGCCCCGGCCGAAACTGAAGCCGCCGATCCCCAGCGTGACGCCAGAACCTGCGTTGGTCGTCGCAGGCGTCAGGGTCATGGTGAAGATCGCCGTCGCACCCAGTGCCGACGCGCTTTCGACGAGCTGCCCATCGAGCTCGCGGTCATTCAGCAACACGGTGCCTGCGGGCAGGGTCAGCGGGCTGGCACCCTTTGCCGCCACTTCGCGCAGCAACTGATCCTGGCAAATCCGGCGCACTGCCACGTCGTAGGCATCGCACACCACCAGAACCTTTGCGCCCTGAAGCATCCGGGACTGAGCGCCTATCGCAGGGTCGATCCATTGCGCCTCCTTTTGCGGTGCCGATGTGCATCCGGCCACGACGGACAGGGCCAAGGCAACCGCTGCGGCGCGGCGCAGCAAAAAAGGCTTGGTCGAAGAACCGCAAGAGAACGTTTTCATGGTGAGCCCCAAAGAGTTGATCGCCAGAACATTGCGACAACTCGCAGCGACCCGTCGTAGGGCGACATCCCATTGCGGGCACCTGCGAATTGAAGCTCGCGATGCAATTCGGACTGGTCCTGCAACCGAATGCTCCGATGGCTTGCGCTGCGCGGTGCGGGTCATTGCACTCTCTTTCCGTCACCGCTTCGAGCACTTCCAGCTCAGCGAGCAAAACCAAAGAAAGGGACAAGGAGTGAACGCCACCGACGAACCATTTGTCTACAGAGGCTGCAGCTTCATCTGCAGCGTCGAACAGACCGAAAACGGACTGTTCAAGCCGCATGTGCTGTACCGCTACGGGATCCAGAACCTGGAGCGCTTCGTTTTGCCCGACGATACGGAGCCTTACAAGAGTGCTGCGGAGGCGCAACGCCACGCAGAGCAGCAAGCGATGCGCTGGGTCCACGACCGCACCGGCGATGGCCGGGGGCAGTTCTGATGGCCACGGGCAGCCGAACACTCTGGAAGGGCGCGATCACCTTCGGGCTGGTGCACATTCCGGTCGGGCTCCACACGGCGAGCATCGAACAGGGCGTCGACTTCGACTGGCTCGACAAGCGCAGCATGGACCCGGTCGGGTACAAGCGCATCAACAAGAAGACCGGCAAGGAGATCACGGCGGAGAACATCGTGAAAGGCGTCGAGTACGAAGACGGCAAGTACGTCGTGATCTCGCCCGACGAGATTGCCGCGGTCTATCCCCGCACCACGCAAACCATCGAGATCCAGCGCTTTATCGACGCCAACGATATCCCGTTCCTGTTCCTCGAGCGGCCGTACTACGTGGCACCGATCAACAAGGGCCAGAAGGTCTATGCGCTGCTGCGAGAAGTGCTGTTGAAGACAGGGAAAGTCGGCCTCGCCAAGGTCGTGATCGCGACCAAGCAACACCTGGCCGTGCTGGTGCCCTCGGGCAAGGCGCTGGTGCTCAACCTCGTGCGCTGGGGCGACGAGGTCAAGTCGCTCGATGGCCTGGATCTGCCCGCCGCCGGCATCAAGGGCGCCAACATCAGTGCGGCCGAGATGAAGATGGCGGAGCAACTGGTCAAGGACATGTCGGGCACGTGGAAGCCCGAAGACTTCAAGGACGAGTTCAAGCATGCCGTGATGAAGCTGGTCGACAAGAAGGTCAAGGCCGGCGACACGGAGACGGTGATCCAGCCGGAAGAAGAGGCGCCCGAAGACAGCGCCGAAGTCATCGATTTGACCGAGTTGCTGCAGCGCAGCCTCAAAGGCAAGAAATCGGCAAGCGCGAAGCCAACTGCAGGCAAAAAAGCACCGACCAAGGCGCCGGCAAAAAAGACGGCATCGAACACGCAGCGCAAGGCCGCCTGAGATCGCCAGAACGTGCCGGTGGGGTCTGCGCGCCTACGCGATCGGTCTGAATCCGACGACACCGGCCTTTCTGCCCGCGATGCAGATTGGTTCTCTGTCTCTTCATGTGAAGAGGCCAACCCGGCCTGCAAGCAGGCGATCAAGGAGATGACATGACAGTAGACGGCACCGCAGACGACACCTATTACGGCAAGCAAGCCAACGGCAACGACATCGTGAACCACGACGATTTGTCGAACGACGACGTGGTCGATGTGCTCAACGATCTTCTCGAGAATGCACGAGATGGAGAGTACGGCTTTCGCACCTGTGCGGAGCAGGTGGAGACCGCCAATGCCAAGCAACTCTTCGCCAGCCGAGCAGAAGGATGCAAGCAAGCCGGCGAAGAGTTGATCGCGCTCATTCGCACGTACGGCGGCGAACCGGCGTCTGGCGGAACGGCCGCCGGTGCACTGCATCGCGGCTGGGTCCAGGTCAAAGGCACCCTGGGGGCAGACAGCGAATTGTCCATCCTGGAGTCTTGCGAGCGCGGGGAAGATTCCGGCATCGCACGTTATCGCAAGGCACTCAAGCAGAGCCTGCCCGCGGACGTCCGCGCATTGGTGCAAAAACAGGCCGATGGCGCCCAGAAGAATCACGACCTGATTCGCGATCTGCGCAACGCCGCGCGCGAAAAGAGCTGAGTTGGATCGCAGCGCGGGGTGTTTGCACCCGCATCGGCATCGACCGATTGCGGCAGGCCGTCCGCGCTGTTAAGTTAGCGCATGCCGATTGGTGACGCTTCGCAGAATGAACGCCCCGTGCCCTCTGCGTCGTCGGCGGCGCAGGGCCTCGGGCTGGACCACCACTGCACCACTGCAGCTCGCCTCTCTCCTCGCTCGGCCAAGCTCGCGTTGCGCATGATGAGCAGCCTGACCCTGGTCCCTGCCCTGTGGGGCAATGCACTGCAGGTCGTGCTCGAGGAACGGGCAAGCGCCTCGGAAGCCTTGTCGGGCAGCGACCTGATGGCGCTGACGGTGATGGAGAACCGCTTCTTCGACCGGGTCGCTCGGGTGTTCGAGAGCAAGCACCAGCGTGAGGCGCGGTCATGGCTCGATTCGGTGATCTTCGACGCCGCACGCCTCGACGCAGCGCAGCGCTGATCT
>CAXTCC010000276.1:0-1238 GCA_964242015.1 uncultured Variovorax sp. | reverse complement strand
AGGCGATTGAGCAAACAATTTCACAATCGGTTCTGAGCAGGTTCAGGCGCTACCCAAGTCGCTTCTCAGTCCAACGCAAGCGGCTGCGGGCTGAGCGCATGGCGCCGGCAGTGGTCTAGATAGCCTTTCTCATGCGATGCCACGAGGTCCACGACGCTGGTCCACAGCCAGGGTGGCGCATCGATGACCTTCGAGTGGCTCGCCAACAACTCCTTGCGCCAGGCCTTGCGGGTGGCTGCATCCATCTGGCGAGCGTGCGATGCGCCCACGACACGCGCCAGATAGTAGGCGGCGGTGGTGGCTTCTTCGACACTCAGCTGTTCGAACTCCAGCTTCAGGTCTTGCGGCAGCAGCTCGCGCACGAACACCGATCGGCGCAGCACCCGATCGGCATGCATGCGGCTGCCCAGAAACGGCGACATCGCCTTGGCGCCTTGCACCACGCGCTGTGCGTTGTCGTCCGGCATGAGGTCGGCCTCGCGGTCGTGCGGTGCCACCGCGGTGATGGCTTCCTTGATATCGAGCAGGCAGAAGTCGCGGCCCTTGGCGGTGTTGCGACCGACGTCCATCAGCACGGCGTAGCGCAGCCGACCGAGTGAGCTGCAGCCTTTCATCCAGTAGGCGGCATCGAGCATGCGCACTTCTGCAGCGTCGTCGCGATGGCTCAGCTGCGTCACCAGGTGACGAACGGCGTCGCCCTGTGCGAGCCGCTCGATGCTGGCGCGCTCCGCTTCCGACACCGGCCAGAAGCGCTTGCCCAGCGGAATCGCGCGCGTTGCGCCTTCGATTCGTTCCCGGGCCAGGTGTTGCCAGGTACGCCGCCTCGCGTCGCGCATCGCCTGCACCACGGTGAGCGGCTTGACCAGAGGCCGTGCGACCTTGTGCGGCGCGAAAGCGTCCGTGTAGCCGAGACTCAGCTGCTCGATCATTCGCGCAGTCACCACGCCAGGCAGATCGGAGCCGCGTGCCGCCGAAGCCAGCGACAGTCCCAGCCGAACCAGATCGTGCGCCGGATTGCCGACCACCGTTTGATCGAAATCGCGGATCTCGATGGCGAGTTCGCCATGCACGTCGGCAACCGGTCCGAGGTTGCCGATGTGGCAGTCGCCACAAATCCAGATGGTCGGTCCTTCCGGCAGGGCGACCCGTTCCACCGAGTCGAGCCAGTCATAGAAGCGGGCCGTGTTGCCGCGGACATAGGCATGGGCAGAACGCGCCATCTTGGCGTTGCGTGCGGC
>CAXTCC010000275.1:0-4996 GCA_964242015.1 uncultured Variovorax sp. | reverse complement strand
GGGCTGCTGTTCGCCACCGTGTCGACCCTGTTCTTCGTGCCGGTGGTGTTCGCCGGTGTTCACGATCGCATCGCAAGGCGCAAGGCAGCACGTGCTTCCAACGCTGCTGCATCATCATTGCCACGCACCCCGGAGCCACCGAGCGGCTCCTACCAGGAGAGTTGATTCATATGTCCGAGCAACGCCACGCGGCCCTGGGCATCCACTCGCTGGACGGAGACGATCCGGAAGGTCATGGCGAGCGCATGAAGCGCCGGCAGATCATCCGCCGCACGCGCGTCATCGCCGTCATCGTGTTGATCCTGCTGGCGCTCGGTGCGGCGCGCACGGTCATCAGCCGCATCGCCAACAACAAGACGCTCGAAGCCGGAACCACCGAGCGTGCGAAGCAGTACGTCAACACCACGCTGCCGACGGCACGCGATGCCGGGCAGATGCTGGCCCTCCCCGGCACGTTGCAAGGCTTCGTGCAGTCGCCGATCTCGGCGCGCGCCAGCGGTTACCTCAAGCGCTGGACCAAGGACATCGGCGCCCGCGTCGAAAAGGGCGAGTTGCTGGCGGAGCTCGAAACGCCCGAGATCGATCAGCAGTTGTCACAGGCCATCGCCGCGCGGCAACAGACCGCATCGAGCCTCACGTTGGCGCAGAGCACCGTCGCGCGCTGGGAAGCGCTGCGCAAGAAAGACGTGGTGTCGCAACAGGAGCTGGACGAACGCCGCAGCGGATCGGACCAGGCGCGTGCCAACCTCGCGGCGGCCGATGCCAACGTGCAGCGGCTGAAGCAGCTCGAAGGCTTCAAGCGCGTGGTCGCGCCCTTTGCGGGCGTGATCACGCGACGCAATGTCGACACGGGTGATTTGATCGATGCCGGCAGCGGCACCGGGCGCGCGCTCTTCACGCTGGCGCAGACCGATCCGCTGCGGGTGTATGTCAACGTGCCGCAGTCGTATGCGCAACTGGTCAAGGCCGGTCAACCGGTGACGGTCACGCAATCGGAACTGCGCGGCCAGAGCTTCAAGGGCCAGATCGCGCGCACGTCGGCATCGATCGACTCCAGCACGCGCACGATGCAGGTCGAGGTGTCGCTGCCCAACAAGGAAGGCGTGCTGCTGCCGGGCGCCTATGTCCAGGTGCAGCTGCCGCTGGTCGCGAGCACGTCGCTGTCGGTGCCGGCCAACGTGCTGCTGTTCCGCAAGGCAGGAACGCTGGTCGCGACAGTGGATACGCAAGGCAAGGTGCATCTGCAGACCGTGACAATCGGCCGCAACTACGGCGATACGGTCGAAGTGCTCGAAGGGCTGAAACCCTCCGACCGACTGGTGCTCAATCCATCGGACTCGATTGCAGAAGGCGACGTGGTCGCGGTTGCACCGCCGAAAACGGCGGCGCCTGCCAGTCCAGGTGCGCCGACCGCTGCGGATGCCGCCGCAGCCAACACGCCGGGCAAGGCGCCTTCGTGATGCGCTGGATGCGCTCGATGCGCGTGACGCGGAGGAAGCAAGCAACGCAAGCGCGCTCGCTCGCGTTGCAGCCATTGGCATGCGCCGCGGCTCTCGTGGCTTTGCTCGCCGGCTGCGCGGCCGGCCCCGACTACAAGAAGCCTGTCACCGACATGCCGGTGTCCTGGCAAGTCGAAAGCCCCTGGCGCCAGAGCACGCCGAACGACTCAGCCGACAAAGGCCCGTGGTGGCGCCAGTTCGGAGACCCGCAACTCGACGCACTGATGCAGCAGGCGCTGGTCGCCAGCCCGACGCTGGCCATCGCGAGCGCGCGGCTGGCGCAGGCACGTGCCATCGTGCAGGTGAACTCGGCGGCGCTGTTGCCGCAGGTCGGACTCAACAACCGCGACGCGCGGCTGCGCATCTCGGCCAATCGACCGCTGACCAACTACAACGCCGCCAATTTCTCGACGGTACAGAGCGACTTCCAGTTGTCGCTCACCGCCAGCTACGAGCTCGATCTGTCGGGTCGCGTGCGCCGCACCATCGAAGGCGCGACCGCATCGGCCGAACAGTCCGCCGCCGATTTCCAGAACACACGCTTGCTGGTCACGACCGACCTTGCCTCGGCCTACGTCAACCTGCGCGAAGTCGATGCAGAGCTCGACGTGCTGCAACGCTCGATCGCCCTGCAGCGCCGCGCGCTCGACTTCGTCACTTCGCGCCACGACCTCGGTGCCACGTCCGGGCTGGAAGTGGCGCAACAACAGGCGCTGCTCGACAACACGCTGACGCAGGTCGGCACCTTGCAAAAGCAGCGCGCGCAGTTCGAGCACGCCATCGCCACGCTCACCGGCACCGCCGCGCCCGTGTTCGCCATCACGGCCGAAGTGCGCGCCTTGCAACCGCCGGCCGTGCCGCTGGGCGTGCCATCGGACGTCCTCGAGCGGCGGCCCGATGTCGCGTCCGCCGAGCGCGCGATGGCCGCCGCCAACGCGCAGATCGGCGTGGCGCGTGCCGCGTTCTATCCGAGCATCACGCTGGCACCGACCTATGGCGTCGACAGCCGCATGCTGTCGACGTTGTTCGATGCGCCGAGCCTGTTGTGGTCGATCGGTTTGTCGGCGACGCAGACGCTGTTCGACGGCGGCCGCATCAGCGCCAACGTCGACTTCGCACGCGCCGGCTACGACGGCACCGTGGCCACCTACCGTCGCGTGGTGCTGACGGCGATGCAGGAGGTCGAAGACGGCATCACGGGACTGGCCGCGCTGGAAAGCGCATCGACGCAGGCGCAGACCGCCGTCACCAGCGCACGTCGTGTGCTGGACATGGCGACGGCCCGGTATGAGGGCGGTGCGACGAGTTATCTGGATGTCATCACGGCCCAGCAATCATTGTTGACCAGCGAGCGGCAGGCCACGCAGCTGACGGGGCAGCGCTTGCTGACTTCAGTGTTCCTGGTGAAGGCGCTGGGTGGGGATTGGCAGCAGGATGGGCGGGTTATCGGAGCGAAGTGACCAGCTCGTTGATGGTGTAACGCGTCGTCGAGGTGAAACTTGTTAGCGGGAGTCGGCGGACGGCAGGCCCTGTGTCGGCAGTCGCCTCCCGGTCCTTCGGACTTCGCTGCGGTGCTCGCTGCCGGTGCCTGGTGACCGCGGCCGCCGGGCGAGTTGCTGAGCGACAAAGCCATCGAAGGCTTCGAGCAGCGGCTGCATCGCGAAGTCATGGCCTTCCAACTGCGCCAGTGCCAAACAAGTGGCCTCCAGCGTCGACAACTGGTGGGCTTCATGGGCCTTGCGGATCAGATAGCGCGAGGCGGGCGTCGTCGTCAGCGACAGTCGCTGCATGTGTTGCAGCTGCGGGTTGAGCGCCAACATCTTGCGGCTTTTGCGCCAGGTGCCATCCAGCACCACGAGCCGCAGCGGGTGAGGCGGGCAGCGCCAGTCCGTCTGCCGAACGGATGGCAGCAAGCCAGTGCCCAGGTCGTGATGGGCTTCCGGAAAGAGCAGCAGGTTGCAACGCGGTCCTTGCAGCGCAGCATCGAGCGCCGTGCCAAAAACCTCGCCAGTCAGAACTTCGCTGCGCATCAGGCTGAGGTGCAGCAAGCGCGCACTGCCCTTGGCCTGCGTGACCTCCATCGGGTGCTGCAGGATCAACACCTCTGTCTGGTGCAGCGTCGGGGTCACCCAGCGGCAAAGGCAGGCGTTTTGCGGGCGCAGGCAAGCGGCGCAGTGTTGGCGTTTCGCGGGGACGCCGGGCGGGTGGGCAGTCATGACGCGGGCGATTTTACGAAGCCTCGCTTTTCGTTGACAAACACCCCACGCCACCACAGGTAAACAAAAAACACGCTCGATAGAATCAAGCGCAATGCCCCTTGTTTTCCTGGTCGCCCTCCCCTTCGTTGCCAGCCTGCTGGCGGCGCTGCTGCCGTCCAACGCGCGCAACCGGGAGTCGACTCTGGCAGGGCTCGTCGCATTGGGCTGCGCGATTCAAACGGCATGGTTTTTTCCGCGACTGGCCAACGGCAACGTGCTGCGGCAAGAGATCCAATGGCTTCCTGAGCTTGGCCTGAACCTCGTGTTTCGCATGGACGGCTTCGCGTGGCTGTTCTGCATGCTGGTGCTCGGCATCGGCGCGCTGGTGGTGCTCTATGCGCGCTACTACATGTCGGCATCGGACCCGGTGCCGCGCTTCTTCTCGTTCTTTCTCGCGTTCATGGGCGCCATGATGGGCGTGGTGCTCTCCGGCAACCTGATGCAGATGGTGCTGTTCTGGGAGCTCACCAGCCTCTTCTCCTTCCTGCTCATCGGCTATTGGCACCACCGTCGCGATGCCCGGCGCGGCGCCCGCATGGCGCTGACCGTCACGGGGGCCGGCGGGCTCTGTCTGCTGGCCGGCGTGCTGGTGCTGGGCCGCATCGTCGGCAGCTACGACCTCGATGTCGTGCTCGCTTCGGGCGAGCTGATTCGTAGCGACACGCTCTACCCGGTCGTGCTCGTGCTGGTGCTGCTCGGCGCCTTCACCAAGAGCGCGCAGTTTCCATTTCACTTCTGGTTGCCGCGCGCCATGGCGGCACCGACGCCGGTGTCGGCCTACCTGCATTCGGCGACGATGGTGAAGCTCGGCGTGTTCCTGATGGCACGGCTTTGGCCCGTGCTCTCGGGCACCGAAGAGTGGTTCTGGCTGGTCGGTGGCGCGGGTGCCATCACGCTATTGCTCGGCGGCTTCATCGCGATGTTCCAGCGCGACCTGAAGGCGCTCCTCGCGTACTCGACCATCTCGCACCTCGGCCTCATCACGCTGCTGCTCGGGCTCAACAGCCCACTGGCCGCGGTCGCGGCGGTCTTCCACATCATGAATCACGCGACCTTCAAGGCATCGCTCTTCATGGCCGCCGGCATCATCGATCACGAGAGCGGCACGCGCGACATCCGCAAGCTGAGCGGCCTGCTCAAGCTGATGCCGATCACCGGTACGTTGGCGATCATCGCGAGCGCGTCGATGGCCGGCGTGCCGCTGCTCAACGGCTTCCTGTCGAAGGAGATGTTCTTCGC
>CAXTCC010000274.1:0-5046 GCA_964242015.1 uncultured Variovorax sp. | reverse complement strand
GCTCGTCGCCGATGCGCGCGAGCACCGTCGGGCCGGCGATCTTGTAGCCGTTCAGATGCAGGATGGGCAGCACCGCGCCGTCGCGTGCGGGGTTCAGAAACTTGTTGGAATGCCAACTGGCCGCCAGTGCGCCGGTCTCGGCCTCGCCGTCACCGACGACGCAGCATGCGATGAGGTCGGGGTTGTCGAACACGGCGCCGTACGCATGCAGCAACGAATAGCCGAGCTCACCGCCTTCATGGATCGAGCCCGGTGTTTCGGGTGCGACGTGGCTGGGAATGCCGCCTGGAAACGAGAACTGCTTGAAGAGCCGCTGGATGCCTTCGGCGTTTTGCGTGACGTACGAGTAGACCTCGCTGTAGGTGCCTTCCAGATAGGTGTTGGCTACCACGCCGGGGCCGCCATGCCCCGGGCCGGCGATGAAGATCGCATCGAGGTCGCGGGCGTTGATGGCCCGGTTCATGTGCGCATAGACGAAGTTCAGGCCGGGCGTGGTGCCCCAGTGCCCGAGCAACCGCGGCTTGATGTGCGCCAGCGTCAGCGGCTCGCGCAGCAAGGCGTTGTCCATCAGGTAGACCTGGCCGACAGACAGGTAATTTGCGGCACGCCACCAGGCATCGAGCTGCGAGAAGTCGTTGGTCGGCGTCGGGATGGAGATTGGCATGGGCATGAGACTCCGGGATTACTCGATCGACAGCGCGGCGGACGGCAGCTTCACGTGCACGGTCTGGCTCGATGCCGCCGCCTTCACTGGCACTTCAGCGACGTCCGGTGCACGCACGAGCAGCACCGGCACCGGCGAATTGCGCAGCACCTGTTCGGCACTGCTGCCGAGAAACGCGCGCCCGACACCGCGGCGTCCGTGGGTTCCGAGCACGATCAGGTCGGCACCCCACGAAGTCGCCTGCGTGGTCACCAGCAGCTGCACCGTGGCGGCCAGGCCGTCGAGCAACACCGAGTCGACCGGCACGCCGGCGGCCTCGACGGTCGCGGTCGCCACTTCGAGCAACTTGGTGCCGTTCTCGCGCACGATCGTCAGCCAGTCACCCGAGCCGGCATAGCACTCCATCGCGAAGCCGGCGGAGAGTTCATCGGTGACGTGAATCAGCCGGATCCGGCCACCGGTCAGCCCGGCGAGGCGGATGGCTTCTTCGAGGCCGCGTGCAGAGGTCGCGCTGCCGTCGACGGGGACCAGGATCTTTTGGTACATGGCGTGCTTTCTGAAATGGGAAAGGCGTGAGGAAGACGAATGTCGAAAAGGTCAGTATGGAAGGCGTTGCCCGGCGAGGCTTGATAAAGATCAAGGGAAATCGGCGTCGGCAGCTGGCGCGATCTTTCAGCGCGCGAGCAGGGTGATCAGCAGCACTGCCTGCAGCACGAAGCGGTGGTTCGCGCTGCGTTGCGCATCGTCGACGCGCGCCGACGGGCCGCCCAGCACCCAGCGTTCGACATCGGTCGCGTCGACGATGAAGGCTGCGGCAGAGCCGGCTGCATCCTGAAGTGCGTCTGCGGCAACGTCGATGAAGTGAAGGTCGAAGCCCAACTGCCGGGCGCCTTGCAAAAAGCTCTGTGCACGGCCGGTCGTCGCATCGCCGATGAAGAGCATCGACGCATCGGCTGTGTCGGTAGCACCAGAGGCGAGTTGCTCGCACAGCGCCGCCAGGTCGGCCAGCACCGTGGCGGGATACGTGTCGAGCCCGCGATAGACGGGGATGCCGGCCTGGCTTTCGATCTGCGAGGCCGCGATGGCCGACACGTTCCCGCAGTCGACCGCGTCGTAGAGGCGGCCGAGCATCTTGGGCACGTTCTGCAGCGCGCTGCCGGTGGGGCCGATCGAATCGCCCAGCCACACGTGCGCTACCCGCGCGCCCAGCGCGGTCGCGGCACTGTGAAAGACCGAGTCTTCAGGCTGCGCCGGCGTGGCCCGCAGGATCGCCAGATTTTTTCCGGCCAGTGGCTGTCCTTCGCCGAGGAGGGCGTTGGACTTGAGGCGGCGCGCGAGGTCGAACGTGCGTCGAACATCGGCTCCGCCCAGGCCCTGGCTTGACCAGAGCTTTCGATCGACGGGTACGGCGGGCAGGTTCATAGACGAGTCCGACCTTAGGTGCGCCGCCGACTGGGCAGTTGATTTGCGTCAAGCCATTGCGCGAAAAGCAGGGCGGTGCACCCGATACAAGGCAAGCCTCAAGGCAAGACACAAAGCGTTGACGCTCTGTTACGCAACGCGCCCTTGTGGTCGCGAAGCTGTTGCACTCGACGAATAGGCTCCGTTCACTCCATCAGGAACCCACCAGGAACCCACCATGTCACCCGCCGCCTTGCAACAACCGATGCCCATCGCGACCCGCGCCACTGCTTCTGTCTCCAGTCCCTTTCCGGCTGCAGTTCAGGCTCCGCTGCAGCGCATCGGCGACATGCTGCGCCTTATCGAGCAGAGCGTGCCGATCGCCAAGCGCGTGGTGCATGCGGGCGATTCGGTCTACCAGGCCGGGCAGGAATTCGAATGCCTCTACGTGGTCAACGCCGGCTTCTTCAAGATGGTCAATCTGTCGAGCGAAGGTCGTGAGCAGGTCGTCGGCCTGCACCTCAAGGGCGACTGGCTCGGGCTCGACGGCATGGCCACGTCGCAGTACGGGTGCGACGCCATCGCGATGGACACCGGCGAGCTCTGGGCCATTCGCTATGAGGACTTGCTGCGTGCGAGCTTGCGCACACCGGCGCTTCTCACCGCGTTGCATCAGACCATGAGCCGCGAACTGGTGCGGGAACAGGATTCGATGCTGTCGATGTGCACCTTGACGGCCGATGCCCGCGTGGCCGGCTTTCTGCGCTACTGGGCCGACGCGCTGGCCCAGCGCGGCCTGCGCACCGACCAGTTCACCCTGCGCATGACGCGCGCCGAGATCGGCAACTACCTGGGCATGACGCTCGAATCGGTGAGCCGCGCGCTGTCGCGGCTGGCCCGTGGCGACGTGATTCGCTTCTCCGAAAAAGGACGCCGTGACATCCACATTCCGCATGTCGAGGCGCTGACCGCTTTCATGCAGCGTGGCTCGGCAGCGTCGGCGGCGGTCGCGCTGCACTGAGCGCCCGCAGCATCGCGCGTTCCAGCTCTTCGCGCGTGCAGGGCTTGGGCAGCAGTTCCCAGTCGGGCGGCGCATCGGCCAGCGCGCTTGAAAAGCCCGACATCAGCAGCACCGCCATCGCAGGTCGCAGCGCATGCACCTTGGCCGCCAGCTCGGTGCCTTGCATGCCGATGCCGAGTGCGATGTCGGTGATCAGCAGTTCGACAGCGTTGTCGGTCATCGAGGCGGCCAGGCCTTGCTCGGCCTGGGCGCAGGCGACGATCTCGCATCCCATCGACGCCAGAAACTTCTCCAGCACGCTCCTCACTTCGGCATCGTCTTCGACCAGCAGCACGCGAAGTCCGTACGGCACGGTGGCATGCGTGGCTGCGATCGCGGCGTCCATGTCGTCGTTGTTGCCGTCGTTGGCGTTGTCGAGATCGTCGTCGCCTTCGGCACGCGGCAGGAACAGCGTCACCGTGGTGCCCGCACCGGGCGCGCTTGCCAGCTTGACCGCGCCGTGCGACTGCTTGGCAAAGCCGTACACCGTCGACAACCCGAGTCCGGTGCCGCGGCCGGCTTCCTTGGTCGTGAAGAAGGGTTCGAAGGCGCGCTCCTGCACTGCCGCCGGCATGCCACCGCCGGTGTCCGACACAGCGATGGCCACATACCCCGCGACGCAGCCCGCCGACGTCGACGGGCCGAGCGGCACGTCGTGCTCCGCACCCAGATCGGCCGGCAGTGCAGACACCACGTGGCAAGAAAACGCCAGCGTTCCGCCTTGCGGCATCGCGTCGCGCGAGTTGATCGCGATGTTGAGCAGCGCCGACTCCAACTGCCCGGCGTCGGCCATGCACAGCGCTGCGTCGGCGACCAGCGTGATGGCGATGCGCTGGTCCAGCGTGCGCCGCAGCATGTCGGTGAGCGAGAGCAGCAGGGCACGCGTGTCGACGATGGTCGGCTGCAGCACCTGCCGCCGCGAAAACGCCAGCAGTTTGCCGGTGAGTTCAGCGCCGCGTCGCGTAGCGCGTATGGCGGCGCCGATGAGCTGCTGCGACAGCGCATCGCCGCTGTTGGCGGGCGAGTCTTCGAGCACTTGCAGGTTGCCGGAGATCACGGTCAGCAGGTTGTTGAAGTCGTGCGCGATGCCGCCGGTGAGCTGCCCGACGCTTTCGAGCCGCTGCGCGTGGCCGAGCGCCTCTTCGATTTGCGTTCGCTGCAACACCGTGGCGAGCAAGCTGGAGAGCGATTCGAGAAATTGAACCTCTTCGCCGCCGAAGCGTTTGGCTTTGCGCGAGCGCACCGACAGCACGCCGATGTTGCGGCCGCGATCGGCCAGCGGCACTGAAATTTCGCAAACAAAGCCGGCGGCCAGGTAGTGCGACGGGATGGTGAAGCGCGACTCGGTGGCGTAGTCGCCCATCAGCACGGATCGACCGTCTGCCACGACGTGGCCGGCGGGCGACAGCGGCTCGTTGGCGATGCGATCGCCGATCGCTTCTTCCGGCAGCAGGCCGACGCCCGCCGCGATCCGAAACTCGACGCCGTTGGGTTCCAGCAAGAGCACCTTGGCCGTTTCGACCTGCAGCGCCTCGGCGGCGATGGCAGGCACCTGCTCCAGCAGCAGATGCAGGTCCGCCACATCGACCGCATGGCGGCTGAACTGCGCCAGATGCTCGGCATAGCGCGCACGTTGCAGCGCCTGCTGAACGCGCGGGTACGAAGCGACGCTGCGAATGGCCGCCACCACCAGCGGCAGCCCGTGGTCGTTGAGCGGACTCAGCGCGATCTCGACCATGACCTCGCTGCCGTCGCGGCGCTTGGCGACCAGGTCCATCTGCGTGCCCATCGGGCGCGTGCGCGGATGCGACGCATAGCCCTCGCGATAGGCGGCATGGCGCGGGCGAATCGCATCCGGCACCAGCGTGTCGACCGACATGCCGACCAGTTCGTCCGCGGCGTAGCCGAGCAGTTCGAGCGC
>CAXTCC010000273.1:3664-5065 GCA_964242015.1 uncultured Variovorax sp. | reverse complement strand
GGGATCGCTGGTACGCGACCAACGCTGGAACGCGACAGGCGAGCCGTTGAGCGATGACAGCTTCTATCTGAACGGCCAGCCGCGCAGCAAGTCGATCTACGCTGGCACGGGGGAAGCACGCACCATCGACATCGCGCAGTTTCATGACAACGGTCAGCGGTCGATGCAGGGCCGCTACATCGCTGCGGGGCGTTCGACGCGGCAGATACCGGTCGGCACGCACCAGAGCTTCAGCGACAAGGGCGTGCTCCTCGCAGAATCCGTCTACGACGACAAGGGTCGCGTCACGCGGGAGCGTGCGTTCGATGAGAGCGGCAAACTGCAGCGCGACGACGAGGTCTTCGAAGACGGATCGCGCAAGGCGTTCGCAAAGTAGCGCCGCCTGCAGGGCAAGCGTTGCATCGAGACGCGTGCGGAGCACGTCCCGATGCGTTGGCCTTGAACTTACTTGCCGCTGTCCAGCCGCTTCTGCATGGCCGCTGCGCGTTCAGCCGAAGGCGGATGCGAGTTCATGATCGAGCTGCCGGTGCTGGTGGTACCGCTCAGCTTTGCGAGCTTCTGAAAGCTCGTGACCAGGCCCTTGCGCTCCAGCTTGCTCGACGTCAGCAAGTCGAACGAATAGTTGTCTGCAGCGCTTTCTTGCGACTGCGAAAACTGGGCATTGATGAACTTCTCGCCCAGGTCGCCCGCCTGCGATTGCGACAGCGCCGCCGTCACGCCACCGGCCGATGCCGCCAGGCCACGCACCGCCGACGCGGCATAGGCGGTCTGCATGCGCGCCTTCGAATGGCCGAGCGCCACGTGGCCGATTTCGTGACCGATCACGCCGCGCAATTCGTCGTCGTTCATCAGGTCCATCAAACCGCTGTAGACGCGGATGCAGCCATTGGCCATGGCCCAGGCGTTGACGCTCGGCGTCACGTAGACCTTGTAGTTGGCGGTCTTGCCATTGACGCTGGTGGGCATGCCGCGCACCACTTGCGCCAGGCGCACCGCGTACTTGCTGGATGCAGCAGCGATCTGGCTCTTCTGGTCCATCGCGGCGCACGACTGGTCCGACATCGATGCGATGTCGCCATCGCTCAAAGACATGGCCTTGTAGGCGGTGCTGCCGGCATCGGTGAGCTTGGCCGTGTCCATGGTCTTCATGGTTTCGCAGCCGACAACAAGGGTGGTGGCCGCGACGATGGCGGCCAGGGTAAACGTACGCATTGGAAAATTCCCTGATCTTTTTTGATTTGCGTGGAAGCCGCATGAGGACTGCCATCGCACGAAAGCTGCTCAGGGTCGAAGGCCCCGGGTGCAGCAGGGCGGGATGATACGGGCGGCGATCGGCTCGGAGAGGCCGAGAGCCCTCTGGATCACCAGTTGTTCACGAGTCCGTGTTTTCCTGTGCATCGG
>CAXTCC010000273.1:0-3564 GCA_964242015.1 uncultured Variovorax sp. | reverse complement strand
GTGCCGCTGCCGACGATGCTGCCGGCGCGCACGTTGCGGGTCTTCGCGATGTGGGCGATGAGCTGGCCGAAGTGGAAAGTCATCTCCGGCCCGGCGTCGCACAGGCCGACCTTGCGGCCGTTCCAGGTGCTCTCCAGCCGCAAATGCACGCGGCCGTCTTGCCAGGCCGCGCCGATCTCGTCGAGCGTGACGGCGACGGGGCTGAACGCGGTGGCCGGCTTGCTCTGGAAAAAGCCGAAGCCCTTGGCCAGTTCGGCGGGGATGAGGTTGCGCAGGCTCACGTCGTTGGCCAGCATCACCAGGCGAATGCCGTCGAGCGCCTGGTCGGGCGTGGCGCCCATCCGCACGTCGCCGGTGACGACCGCGATCTCGGCTTCGAAGTCGATGCCCATGGCTTCGCTCGGTACCGGCACCTCGTCCATCGGGCCGAGAAAGTCGTCGCTGCCGCCCTGGTACATCAGCGGGTCGGCGTAGAAGCTTTCTGGCACCTCGGCGTTGCGCGCCTTGCGCACCAGTTCGACGTGGTTGAGATACGCCGAACCGTCGGCCCACTGGTAAGCGCGGGGCAACGGCGCCATGCATTGCGCCGCGTCGAACGGGAACGCATGGCGTGCGCGGCCGTTGTTGAGCGCGTCGTACAAGTCCTGCAGCTGCGGACTCAGGAAACCCCAGTCGTCGAGCACCTGCTGCAGCCGGTTGGCGATGCCGGTGGCGTAATGAGCGAGCGTGAGATCACGGGAGACGACGACCAGCTGTCCGTCGCGGGAGCCGTCCTTCAGGGTGGCGAGTTTCATGATGGTGGCGGCTTGCTAATCTGGGAAACTGGAGAAACTGTTTGGGCGGCGGCAGTTTACCGAGTGGGCCCACGGCGCGCGGTGAACCTGCTGCCCCACGCCCTACTCCACTCGTCATGTCCTCATCGTCGACCGCCCCTCCGTTGCCGGATCTGCCGCGACCGCCCTGGCGCGCGCTGATCGTGGTGACGTTGGCCGTCGCCCTCGTGCATCTCGTACTGCTCGGGCTGACGCCGATGGCGGTCGGCCCGCAGCCGGCGCCGCTGGCGGGCAAGTTCAGCACGCGGACCATCGTGATCGCGCCGCCGCCGAGCGCCGAGCCGGCGGCTGCCGCACCGGCACCGGCCGCCGCGCCGACGCCCGCCCCCGCCGCGAAGGCGCCGCGTCCGCGCACGGCAAGAGCGGTGACGCCGCCGAAGCCACGCACTCCGCCTGTCGAGACAGCATCGCCGCCCAGCGATCCCATTCGTGAAACCGTCGAACCCATCATGACGGCGCCGCTGCCGCTGCCGCTGCCCGCCCCTGCAGACAACGCCATCGCTGCTGCGCCCGAATCCGCCGCCAGTGCGCCCGTTCAGGAAGCCGCAATCGCCGCCGCTCCTGCAGCCATCCAAGGCGCGGCCGGCGGCACGGGCGGCGGTACGGCCGGCGGCAAGGGCTCCAATCCGCCAAGCGGATCGGGCGGCGCAGCCTCCGCGGGCACCGCCGGCAGCGGCAGCAGCCCCCAAGGCGCCATCACGGGACCGACAGCCCTGCGCGTTCCCGGCTCTGTGCAGATGGCCTTCGCGGTGACGGGGCAGCAAGGCACCTCGCCGATGCAAGGCGTCTTCGGTCGACTCGACTGGCTGCAGGACGGTAACGCCTACGACGCGCGCCTGGCGCTCACCTTTTTGTTTCGCACGCTGCGCAGCCAGCACAGCAGCGGCGTGATCGGGCCTACCGGCATCGAGCCGGCGCGTTTTTCGGACAATCGAAAGACCGAAGTCGCCTCGCACTTCGTGCGGGATCAGGGCAAGGTGGTCTTCAGCAACAACGCGCCCAGCGTGACCTTGCTGGCCGGCGCACAAGACCGCCTGAGCGTGGTGCTGCAGCTCGGCGCGATGCTGGCCGGCGACCCGGCGCGCTTCCCGGCCGGTAGCGCGATTTCGGTCCAGACCATCAGCGCGCGCGATGCCGAAGTCTGGACTTTCAACGTCGAGGGCGAAGAGAAATTGAGCTTGCCGGCGGGTGATTTCACGGTTCGCAAACTGACGCGCAGTCCGCGCCGCGAGTTCGACGATCGCATCGAGCTGTGGCTGGCGCCGGAACTCGGCTATCTCCCTGTTCGCATCAAGCAGACCCAGCCGAACGGCGACTTCGCCGACATGCAGCTGCGCGAACCACTTGCGTTGAAACCGCCCAGCTGAGCGCAGATTCAGGTTCTTCGACGGGAATCGGCGAGCCCAAAAAATCCATTTCGTGACATCTATTCTTGAAACTGGCGCGTTGATTGCTATCTAACCTCCATGAACGCTCTCGACATCCTTTCCAGTTCCGCCATGCACATGCTGTACGACTCCGATTCGTACGCGGTCGTGCACGTGCAGCCGACCGAGGGCGACGAGCCTTTGGCGCCGCACTTGCCCGTGCTGGCGCGCCATGGTTTCGAGATCGTCGACAAGCGCTCGGGCAAAGAGGTCTACCTCGATGGCTCCTGGGCGGAGCTGTTTCAGCAGCAGATCACGGCTTGGCAGATCAACACGCCGACGCAGGAAGAAGTGGAAGACACGCTCGAAGGCTATGCGGAGCTGGCGCAGAACCCGGTTCTCGTTCACTGAGCAAGCATTGTCGGTCGCCGGTAAGTCGGGCCTAAAGAGGGTGAAACCGCGTTTTTCCACCTCTCATCGCTAGTATTGCCCGATGCCTTCGCCCGATCCGTCCTCCCGTTTATCAGCACCGCGGTCGCTGCGGCCGACGCATTCGGTTCGTTCGGCTCTGGCGCTCGGCGTTGCGATGTGGCTTGCCGGTTGCTCGACGCTCCCCGGCGCTCCCGGCATGGTCGAGGCCGACGTCCCGGTCGCACGCCGCATCGACGCCCTGATGCCCGCCGATGTCATCCTGCTCGGCGAGCAGCACGACGCCGCCGACCATCACCGCATCGAGCGCGAAACGGTCGATGCGTTGGTGGCGCGGGGCAAGCTGGCGGCGCTCGCCGTCGAGATGGCGGAAGAAGGCGGTAGCACGGCCAAGTTGCCGGCCTCAGCGACCGAAGCTCAAGCCCAGGACGCCCTCAAGTGGAACGACAAGGCCTGGGGCTGGGACGACTACGGCCCGGCGATCATGGTCGCAGTGCGGGCCGGCGTGCCGGTGGTCGGCGCCAACCTGCCGCTGGCGCGCATGAAGGACGCGATGGCCGACGTATCGCTCGACGCCCAGCTGTCGGACAGCGGCCGTGCGGCACAGCAGGCGGCCGTGCGTGCCGGCCATTGCGACCTGCTGCCCGAGTCGCAAATCGGCCCGATGACCCGCGTGCAGATCGCACGCGACCGCGCCATGGCGCAGGCCATCGTCAAGGCGCGCCAACCCGGCAAAACGGTGCTGCTGATCAGCGGCGCCGGCCATGCGACCAAGACGATCGGTGTGGCGCAGCACTTGCCTACGGACTTGTCGATCAAGTCGATCCAGCTGCAAGCCGGCGGCGAAGGCAAATCCAAGGGCTACGACGCGATCTGGACGACCCCCGCGCTGCCCGAAAAAGACTACTGCGCCAGCCTCCGCAAAGGCTGACGCA
>CAXTCC010000272.1:0-5156 GCA_964242015.1 uncultured Variovorax sp. | reverse complement strand
CTGGTCGCCACGCCGCGCACCGGCATGTCGGCCGTGATCTCGAACTGTCCGTCGGTAACGAGCGCACCGGCTTCGCGCAAGTCGAAGGTCGCGATGTCGGCCAGAAGACCGATGCGCACTCGCGCGTCGGGCTCGTCCGCCGCGAGGTGCAATGCGATGTCGCCGCCGTTGTTGATCCAGGCGCGGGCGATGCCTTCGCGCTCATAGCAGGCGATCAGCTCTTGCGCGACCGATCCGGCGACGGCCGCCATCGGCGTGATGAAGCGCGCGCTGAAGGGTGCGCAGGCCGACCACATGCGCTGCGCGATCGGGCCGCGCAGTCGGTGCGCCGGTCGCACCGCATCGATGGGCTGCCGAAGTTCGCGCAGCTCGCCGACGAGTTCGTCGAGCACGCCGGTGAAGCGCTGCCAGGCTGCCTCATGCGCCGCGGCAACGCAAGCCGCATCGCCGTGCGCCTCGGCGATGACATCGATCGGCCCGTGGCTGAAATGCCAGCGGTCCGCGTCGAGCCGGTTGCGTTGAGCCGTCATGGTCGAAGGCGCGATCAACCGAGCATCGGCGGCTGACCGAGCGGCCACGGATTGGCTTCGTCGATCGTCACCCACTGACGCGCGAGCGGTGCACCATCGTCTTGCCAAGCGCCACGCGACAACGCTTGCTCCAGCGAAAAGATGCTTTCCATGTGACCGCCGAGCGCGGCGTAGTCGTCGCGCCGCATGCTGAATTCGATGGGCGCCACGATGGCCGGTGTCGGCACCGTACCGAAGCTGTTGTCGGGCATGCGCATCACGTCGACCATGACGGTGATGCCGCCGCCGGGCCACACATAGGCCGGCGCGCCGCCGCAGGTCACGTTGACCAGCGCGCGCTTGATGGCGCGCGTCAGCAGCACCGGGTTCTCGGTCACGCCGGCACGCAGGCTGCCGCCGGCACCGCCCAGAAACAGCACGGTGCACAACGAAGGCTCGCAGTTCTCGCCGATGCGCTCGACGATGCGGCGCACTTCGGCCGGCATCGGCTGCTCGACCGGCTTGAGCGCATCGTCGAGCACGTACCACTGCGCGTGTTCGCCGGTGGTCGATGTCATCAGCAAGCGCAGGCCGGGCCTGGCGATGCCCTCTTCCCAGCCTTCGATGATCGACAGCGGATCGTCGATGTCGGTGCCGCCCCAGCCGTTGCCGGGATTGGCGACCTGGAAGTAGCGTCCCGGTGTCGACTTGCGGCCGCGCATCTGCACGCCCGACTTCGGCATGTCGAGGCACTTGCCGGCCTGGTGCTCGGTGAGCACGCCGGTGATGTGGTCGTCGACCACCACGACTTCATCCGCGACGCTGGCGAACTGCCGCGCGAAGATGCCGACCGCTGCCGAGCCGCAACCCACGCGCATGCGCTGCTCCTCGACGCCGTTGACGATGGGCGCCTTGCCCGCCTGGATCACCATGCTGGCGCCGCCATCGATGGTGCATTCGGCCGGCTTCTTGTTGCCGAGCAACTGCATGAGTTCGAGGGTCATGCGCCCTTCTTTCTTGCTGCCGCCGGTGAGGTGGTGCACGCCGCCGAGCGACAGCATCTGCGAGCCGTACTCCGCCGTGGTGACATGGCCCACGACCTCGCCGCGATAGCGCACGTTGGCCTGCTCGGCACCGAGAAAGCGATCGGTGTCGATCTTCACCTTCAGGCTGCAATAGCTGAAGATGCCCTCGGTGACGACGGTGACCATGTCGACGCCGCGCGCTTTCGACGCCACGATGAAGGGCGCCGGCTTGTAGTCCGGATACGTCGTCGACGAGCCGACGCCGGTGACGAACACTTCGTCCGAATGCAGCAGGTCGCCGTTCCATTCGGCATCGGCACCGTGGGCCGCTTCGGCGGCTGGCCGATCGAACGGCACCAACGCCGGCGCTGCGCTCGACAGTTCGCGCCGCAGCAGCACCACCGGATCGACACGCATCAGCACGCCGTCGCGATTGGCATAGCGGTCGCAGGCGCCGGTGCGGCCCTCGGAGATCTGGCACAACACGGGACAGGCGTTGCATTCGACTTTCGCGGGCTTCGCGCGCTCGGCGCCTTCGTTGCCCGCATCGCGCAGCGCAGCGGGCTTTCCGAAAGCGTGCCCTTCAGGGTTGACGAGCACCGGCATGTCCATGCCGGGCAGCCCGTCTGTCTTGGTGTGTTCGGTCATCGTGGCGATCTCGTGAGGATTCTTCTGGACGCGTGTTCTGCATGCGTGCAACAAACGTGCCGACGAGCGCGCTTGTCCGGCATCTGACATTTGTGTAGCATTCCCTACACTTTCATGTGGCGTTCACTACATCAATCGAGCCAATGTAGCAAACGGGCCCGATGCTTGCAATGGTGTTTTCGAGCGCAGGTTTCGTCGGGCAGGGACAATAGGCGCTCTGCTTTTCCGTTCATAACCAACTACGAATCCGTATGAGTGCATTCAGCGAAGAACGCGTCCTGACCGTCCACCACTGGACCGATCGGCTGTTCACCTTCACCACCACGCGCGATCCGTCATTGCGTTTCTCGAATGGCCACTTCACCATGATCGGCCTCAAGGTGAACAACAAGCCGTTGCTGCGCGCCTACAGCATCGTGAGCCCGAACTACGAAGAGCACCTCGAGTTCCTGAGCATCAAGGTCGAAGAAGGCCCGCTCACGTCGAAGCTGCAGCACATCCAGCCGGGCGACACCATCATCGTGGGCCGCAAGCCCACCGGCACGCTGTTGATCGACTACACGCTGCCCGGCAAGCGGCTCTACCTGTTCGGTACCGGTACCGGTCTTGCACCGTTCATGAGCATCATCCGCGACCCGGAGACGTACGAGAAGTTCGAGAAGGTCATCCTGGTGCATGGTGTGCGGCAGATCGACGAGCTGGCGTACCACGACCTGGTCAGCGACCACTTGCCCAAGCACGAGATCCTGGGCGAGATGATCGAAAAGCAGTTGCTCTACTACCCCACCGTCACGCGTGAAGAGTTCCGCAACATGGGCCGCATCACCGAGCTGATCGAGAGCAACAAGCTCACCGACGACCTGGGTTTGCCGCCCATCAATGCCGCCGAAGACCGCGTCATGCTGTGCGGCAGCCCCGGCCTGCTGGTCGACCTGAAGCACATGCTGGAAGCGCGGGGCTTCAAGGAAGGCAACACGAGCACGCCGGGCGACTTCGTCATTGAACGCGCCTTCGCTGAGAAATGATGGCCTCCCGGCTTGCCACTTCGTGCGCTTCGCCACCTCCCGAGGAGGAGGCACGGCTCGCCTTGGGGCGGCCCGGCGGCGGCCTATGACGGAGCGCAAGACCGCCGCCAAGCCGACGCGCCGCACCGGCGTGCGCGAGGCCGCGGCGCAGGCCACGCGCGATTCGATCTTGAAGGCGGCGACCAAGGTCTTCGCCAAGTACGGTTACGACGGCGGCAGCGTCGAGAAAATCTCGAAAGCCGCCAAGTCGTTCGACCGGATGATCTACTACTACTTCGGCAGCAAAGAGGGTCTCTTCATCGCCGTGCTCGAGGGCATCTACCGGCGCATGGACGAGGCCGAGGCCTCGCTCGAACTCGATGCCACGCGGCCGGTCGAGTCGCTCACCGCTGTGATCCGCTTCGTGCTCGGCTACTACCGGAAGAACCCCGAATTCGTCACGCTGCTCAACACCGAGAACCTGCACAAGGGCCGGCACATCGCCAAGTCGCTGCGGGCGCGCGAGTATTCGTCGCAGGCCATCGCCATCATCCAGCAGCTGCTCACCAGCGGCGTGGCGCAAGGGCTCTTTCGCGTCGACGTCGCGGCACGCGATCTTTACCTGCTGATCGCTTCGACCGGCTACTTCTATACGTCGAATCGCCACACGCTGACCGCGTTTCTGGGCGAGCCATTGGAAACACCCGAAGCGGTGTCGCACTGGGAAGACTTCGTCATCGAGACCGTGTTGCGCACGGTCGATGCCGGCGTCTCCGATGAACCCACAACAGTCACCCACGAGGTCAAAAAATGGCAGAAATCGCAACCGGCGGCAAGTCGGGCAAAGTCGTCATCCAGAACATAGGCCTGCTGCTTTCGGGCGACATCGACAAGCCCATCCTCGACGCCGACACCATCGTGGTGAACGATGGACTGATCGTCGCCGTCGGCAAGTACAAGGACGTGGATGTCGAGGGCGCCAGGACCGTCATCGACTGCCACCAGACCACCGTCGCACCCGGCCTGATCGACAGCCACGTGCACCCGGTGTTCGGCGACTGGACGCCGCGCCAGAGCCAGCTCGGCTGGATCGAATCGAGCATGAACGGCGGCGTGACCACCATGATCTCGGCCGGCGAAGTGCACCTGCCGGGCCGCCCGAAGGACATCGTCGGATTGAAGGCACTCGCCATCACTGCGCAACGTGCGTTCGACAACTTCCGGCCAGCGGGCGTGAAGGTGCTGGCCGGTGCGCCGGTCATCGAAAAGGGCATGGTCGAGAGCGACTTCAAGGAGCTGGCAGAAGCCGGCGTCGGCCTGCTCGGCGAGGTGGGCCTGGGCACCGTCAAGGCGGGCTACGAGGCCAAGGAGATGGTGGCGTGGGCGCGCAAGTACGGTATCCAGAGCACCATCCACACGGGTGGCCCTTCGGTGCCGGGCTCGGGCTATATCGACAAGGACGTGGTGCTCGAAGCCGATGCCGACGTCATCGGCCACATCAACGGAGGCCACACCTCGTTGCCGGAAGCGCACGTGTGCGAGCTCTGCGAGAAGAGCTCGCGCGCCATCGAGATCGTGCACAACGGCAACGAGAAAACCGCCATTGCCGCGGCGCGCGCCGCGATCGAACTGAAGTGCCCGCACCGCGTCATCCTCGGCACCGACGGGCCGGCCGGCTCGGGCGTGCAACCGCTCGGCATCCTTCGCATGGTCTCGTTTATCTCGGCCTTCGCCAACATCCCGGCCGAGCAGGTGTTCTGCTTTGCCACGGGCAACACGGCGCGCATCCGCAACCTGAACAGCGGGCTGATCCAGGTCGGCCGCGATGCGGACTTCGTCTTCATGGACCGCGCGCAGCATTCGCCTGCCGCCGGCCTGCTGGAGAGCGTGCAGCTCGGCGACATTCCGGGCGTCGGCATGGTGATGATCGACGGCATCGTGCGCTGCGGCCGCAGCCGCAACACGCCGCC
>CAXTCC010000271.1:0-5171 GCA_964242015.1 uncultured Variovorax sp. | reverse complement strand
ACACCCGCAAGGCCGCCGAGATCATCGGCGTGACCGAAGAAACGACCACCGGCGTACACCGCCTGAACGAAATGTCGGCCAAGGGCTTGCTGCAGTTCCGCGCCATCAACGTGAACGACTCGGTCACCAAGAGCAAGTTCGACAACCTGTACGGCTGCCGTGAGTCGCTGGTCGACGGCATCAAGCGCGCCACCGACGTGATGATCGCCGGCAAGGTCGCGGTCGTGGCCGGCTACGGCGACGTGGGCAAGGGCTCGGCGCAGGCGCTGCGCGCGCTGTCGGCGCAGGTCTGGGTGACCGAGATCGACCCGATCAACGCGCTGCAGGCCGCGATGGAAGGCTACAAGGTCGTGACCATGGAATATGCCGCCGACAAGGCCGACATCTTCGTGACGACCACCGGCAACAAGGACGTCATCACGCACGACACCATGGCCGCCATGAAAGACCAGGCGATCGTCTGCAACATCGGCCATTTCGACAACGAGATCGACGTCGCGTCGATCGAAAAGTACGAGTGGGAAGAGATCAAGCCGCAAGTCGACCACATCACCTTCCCGGACGGCAAGAAGATCATCCTGCTGGCCAAGGGCCGTTTGGTGAACCTGGGCTGCGGCACGGGCCACCCGAGCTTCGTGATGTCGTCGTCGTTCGCGAACCAGGTCATCGCGCAGATCGAACTGTTCACCAAGTCCGACGTGTATGAAGCCGGCAAGGTCTACGTGCTGCCGAAGCACCTCGACGAAAAGGTCGCGCGCCTGCATCTGAAGAAGGTCGGCGCCATGCTGACCGAACTGACGCCGGAGCAAGCGGCCTACATCGGTGTCGATAAGAACGGCCCCTACAAGCCAGACACCTACCGCTATTGATATCGCGCATGCGCGCTGATCAATTGTTGGTGGAACGCGGCATGGCCGCGTCCCGATCGCAGGCTGTCCGTTTGATTGCGGGCGGCTTGCGCTGGCGCGATGCGGGCAGCAGCGACGCATGGCGGGCCGTCGGCAAGAACCGCGACGACCTGCCTGAATCGGCCGAACTCGAACTGGTCGACGGTGCCGAAGCTCGGTATGTTTCACGCGGCGGACTCAAGCTCGAAGGGGCCTTGCAAACAGCGGGCATCGATGCGACGGGGTTGCACTGCCTCGACATCGGCCAGTCGACCGGCGGCTTCACCGACTGCTTGCTGCAGCACGGTGCGGCCACGGTGGTCGGCGTCGATGTCGGTCACGGGCAACTGCATTCGAAACTGCGCGAGGACGAGCGCGTGGTGGCTGTCGAAAAGGTCAATGCGCGAGCGCTGACCGCGGTCGACCTGATCGCTGCCAGCGTCGATGCAGACGACGAACCCGAAGCGATGGCGCTCGACTTCGAGCCGCGCTTCGACCTGATCGTGGGCGACTTGTCGTTCATTTCGTTGACGTTGGTACTTCCGGCTGTGGTGCCGTTTCTGGCAGTCGACGGGCGCATGCTGATGCTGGTCAAGCCGCAGTTCGAACTGCAGCCTGGCCAGGTCGGCAAGGGCGGCATCGTGCGCGATCCGACGATGTACCCAATCGTCGAGGCGCGCTTGCGCGAGGCTTGCGCCGGGTTGGGCTTGCGCGTCGTGCAGTGGTTCGACAGCCCGATCGTCGGGGGCGACGGCAATCATGAGTTCTTCATTCACGCCGTTCGTGCGGACGGCGCTTCAGGAGCCGGCGATGCGCCTTCCGCTCAGCTTTGAATTCTTTCCGCCCAAGACACCCGAAGGCGCGGTCAAGCTGCGCACGGTGCGTCAGCAGCTCTATGCGCGCAAGCCCGAGTTCTGCTCGGTGACCTACGGCGCAGGCGGCTCGACGCGCGAGGGCACTTTCAACACGGTGCGCGAAATCCTGGAAGAGGGCGTCGATGCAGCGAGCCACTTTTCGTGCATCGGTGCGACCAAGGCCACGGTGCGAAAGCAGCTGGGCGAACTCAAGGCGATGGGCGTCAAGCGCCTGGTCGCGTTGCGTGGTGATTTGCCGAGCGGCTACGGTGTCGGCGGGGAGTTTTTGTACGCGAGCGATCTGGTGTCTTTCATTCGTGAAGAGACCGGGCGCGACTTTCATATCGAGGTGGCTTGCTATCCTGAAGTGCACCCGCAATCGCGCTCGCCCGAGGCCGACTTGAGGGCCTATGCGGCCAAGGTCGCGGCGGGTGCCGATTCGGCCATCACGCAGTATTTTTTCAGTGCCGAGGCCTACTTTCGTTTTGTCGACGAGGCTCGGAAGCTGAAGCTCGAAGTGCCGGTGGTGCCGGGCATCATGCCGATCACCAGCTCGACCCAGCTCATGCGTTTTTCCGATGCGTGCGGCGCGGAGATTCCACGCTGGATTCGGCTGCGGCTGCAAGGCTTCGGCGACGACACGGCGTCGATCAAGGCGTTTGGTCTCGACGTCGTCACCGACCTGTGCATTCGTCTGCGCGATGGTGGCGCACCGGCCCTTCATTTCTATACGATGAACCAGGCCGCGGCGACCCTGGGAGTCCTGGAGCGCATCGAGTGACTGCCGCGCGCCCGGCCGCCCGCCCTGCGGTGTGGACCGGATCGCGCCGCGCGCTGCAGGGCGCGCTGGCCGGAGTGCTGTGTTTGCTTGCGGCTTGCGGCACGCCACCACCGGATGCCGCCGCACCCAAGCCCGACGGATCGGCCGACGCTTCCGGGCATTTTCGCTTGCGACCCTTGCCGCGCGAACTCGCGGTGCCGGCCGGCGCGGCACCCCGCTCGCAGGTGCCTTCGGTGCGCTACGACCTTTCCATTTCCGGCACTGGCGAATTCCCATCGGACGATGGCGTTCCTGGCGACGAGGGGCCTCGCGAGATCTTCGAGCGCGGTGGCGCATCGTGGTACGGCATTCAGTTTCACCAGCGCAAGACGGCCAACGGCGAGCGCTTCGACATGAGCGCGTTCACTGCCGCGCACAAGACACTGCCGTTCAACACGCGCGTCTGCGTGCGAAGCCTGGTCAACGGCAAAGAGGTGCTGGTGCGCATCAACGATCGGGGGCCGTACGCCTTGGGCCGTGTGATCGACCTGAGCCGCGCCGCCGCCGACCAGATCGGACTGACGTCGATGGGAATCAAGCAGGTCGCACTGTCGGTGATCGACAAGAAGGACATGCGCTGCGGCGGTGCGGCCGTCGATTTTGCAGATGCGCCCATGGCGGGTGAACCTGCAGCGCCGCCGCCGAGCACTCGCGCGGCACCGGCCAAGTCGTCGAGCCGCAAACGCCGTTAGGCCGGCGTCAAGTCACTTCAGCGGCGTCCGAGTTCAGCCGCCGCTGTCGAGTGAAAACGCAGCGTGCCGGTCTTGCGCCAGGAGCTCGACCAACTGGGGCAAAGCCGCCGCCAGCTGCGGCTTCAAGGTAAACGGCGGGTTGATCAGGAACATGCCGCTGGCTGGCAGGCCCGGTCGCTTGGTTTCGCCGGTCGGTGTGGAAATCAGCTTGCTCGACTTGACGGTCAGCGTCGCATGCAACCACGACTTGCCTGCCTTGGTCGCCATCGTCTTGAGACGGCGCGGCAAATCGTGCGCTTCGGGCCGCGGAATGATCGGGTACCAGACGGCGTACGTGCCCGTCGCGAAGCGTTTCAGCGCCTCGGCCGCGAATTCGAGGACGCGGCCGTAGTCGCTCTTGATCTCGTAGCTCGGGTCCATCAGCACCAGCGCACGGCGTGACGGCGGCGGCAAGAACTTGCTGGCGCTCAAGAAACCGTCCTCGCGCAGTACGGCAATTTGCCGGCCGGCATCGAGTTGGGCGATGTTGGCGTCGAGGGTCTTGGCATCGGTTGGATGCAGTTCGTAGAGCTTCAGGCGGTCGTGATCGCGCAGCAGGTGTTGCACGATGAACGGCGAGCCCGGATAGATCCTGGCGCCGCCCTTCGGGTTGAAATCGCCGATGACACCGAGGTATCGGGTGATCGCTTCGGCAAGCGGCGCACCGTCTTTCGGCTTGGCTGCCATCAGACGCAACAGGCCTTCCGCTGCCTCGCCGCTGGTGTCGGCGTAGTCGCCGTCCAGGCGGTACAAGCCCGCACCGGCATGCGTGTCGACCACGGTCAGCGCTGCGTCTTTTTCGAGCAGATGGGTCAGCGTGGCGATCAACACCGTGTGCTTGAGCACGTCGGCGTGGTTGCCGGCGTGGAAGGCGTGGCGGTAACTGAACATGGGTCGATGGTACCCGCCGCCGCGGAATCTTTATATAATCGAAGGCTTCGCAGCGCTTTTGTGGCCCCGCGGCGAAGAGCGCGCACCGCTTCTGCAAGCACGCTGACCCCACCTAAGAGATTCCCGTCAGAGGAACGCCGACCGTGGAAAAGGGCCCGCCAAACCCTCTTTTAAGAGAATCTCATGACCAAAACTTTCAGCGCCAAACCCGCTGACGTGGTGCACGAGTGGTTTGTGGTTGACGCGACCGACAAGGTCCTCGGACGAGTAGCCAGCGAAGTTGCTCTCCGTTTGCGCGGCAAACACAAGGCCATTTACACGCCTCACGTCGATACCGGTGACTTCATCGTCATCATCAACGCATCCCAGCTGCGTGTGACCGGTGCCAAGCCGATCGACAAGATCTACTACCGTCACTCGGGTTACCCGGGCGGTATTTCGTCGACGAATTTCCGCGACATGCAAGCCAAGCACCCCGGCCGCGCGCTTGAAAAAGCCGTCAAGGGCATGCTGCCCAAGGGCCCGCTCGGCTACGCGATGATCAAGAAGCTCAAGGTTTACGGGGGCGCAGAGCACCCGCATACCGCGCAACAGCCCAAAGTGCTGGAAATTGCAGGCTTGTCCACCAACGCCCAACGTGAGGCCGCCAAATGATCGGTGAATGGAACAATGGCACCGGCCGTCGCAAATCGAGCGTCGCCCGTGTGTTCATGAAAAAGGGTACCGGCAAGATCACGATCAATGGCAAGGACATCCAGGCCTATTTCGGTCGTGAGACGTCCATCATGATCGCGAAGCAGCCGCTGTTCCTGACGAACAACGTCGAAGCTTTCGACATCATGATCAACGTGAATGGCGGCGGCGAATCGGGTCAAGCCGGCGCGGCGCGCCACGGCATCACCCGTGCGCTGATCGACTACGACGCGACGCTCAAGCCGGTGCTGAGCCAGGCCGGCTTCGTGACGCGCGATGCGCGTGAAGTCGAGCG
>CAXTCC010000270.1:0-5187 GCA_964242015.1 uncultured Variovorax sp. | reverse complement strand
TACGTGCCGACGAACCACGTCTGCATGGACTACGAGCCGTTCAAGGTCGAGTACACCGCGGGCCAGCCGTACGTCGGTGCGACGCTCTCGATGTTCCCGGCGCCGGGCAGCCATGGTGGCATGGGCAACTACATCACCTGGGATGCGGGCAACGGCAAGGTCGTGCAGAGCCACTCCGAGAAGTTCTCGGTGTGGAGCGGCGCACTCAACACCGCGGGCGGCATCTCTTGCTACGGCACGCTCGAGGGTTACCTGAAGTGCGTCGACAAGAAGGACATCAACAAGGAACTGTTCAAGTTCAAGACGCCTTCGGGGATCATCGGCAACGTGTTCTCGTACACCCACAAGGGCAAGCAGTACATCGGCGTGTTCTCGGGTATCGGTGGCTGGGCCGGCATCGGCATGGCCGCGGGCCTCGAGAAAGACCAGGAGGGCCTGGGTGCGGTCGGCGGCTACAAGGAATTGGCGAAGTACACCGAACTCGGTGGCTCGCTGACCGTCTTCGCGCTGCCGAACTGACAGGCTGACGCAAGGGAAAGCGCCTGGCAAACGTCAAGCTTCCAGACAACAAGAAGCGTTCAGGCCACTAAGACCAGCGCCGCCGCGATGCCATGCGGCGGATGACAACTCCGGGACGGCTTTCGCAGGGAAGCCGTCCCTGTTTTCTTCATCACAACGAACTCCGCCCCTCATGAAGTACTCCGCGACACTCTGCGCCGCCCTGCTGCTTGCCACCACGGCGCCAGCCGCAGTTGCCCAGACGGCGCCTGCGAGCCCTGCGGCCGCCAACGCCAACGCAAATGCCAAGACAGCGCTCTACACCGTCGTCGACGGCAACAAGGTCGACCCGAACACGCTGCAGGGTTTCAAGACCTGGCGTGCAGCGGCGTGCGATCGTTGCCACGGCGCCAACCAGGAAGGCCTGGTCGGCCCTTCCCTCATCACCAGCCTGAAGACGCTCTCGAAAGACGACTTCGTCAAGACGGTGATGAACGGTCGACCCAACACCCAGATGGTGGCGTTCTCGAACAACGAGACGGTGGTGAAGAACATGGATTCTCTCTACGCCTATCTGAAAGGGCGCTCCGACGGCGCCATCACCAAGGCGCGGGTCGAGGCCGCGCCATGACGCGTGGGCGCTGGCTGCAGCAGCGTGCCGTCGGCAAGGCAGCCGCGGTGTTCGGGCTGATCGCAGCCTGCTCGCTGCTGGCGGTGCCCACCGGCGCGAACGCCCAGGAAGCGCCCGCCAAGCGCAAAGAATTTCGCGTCTGCCAGGATCCCAACAACCTGCCCTTCTCCAACACCAAGGGCGAGGGCATCGAGAACCGCATCGCCGAGGTGTTCGGCAAGGCCTTGAACCTGCCGGTCACCTACTACTCGTTTCCGCAGCGCCTCGCGTTCATTCGCAACACCCTTCGCTACCGGCTGCCGGGCGAGGATTTTCGGTGCGACATCGTCATCGGCGTGCCGGTGGGGTTCGACGAAGGCGTTTCGGTGACCAAGCCGTATTACCGGTCGACCTATGCGCTCGTCTTCCCGAAAGGCAAGGGCATGGACCAGGTGGGCACGGTCAACGACTTCCTCGCCCTCGATACAGCCAAGCTGCGGGCCCTGCGCATCGGCGTGTATGACCGCTCGCCCGCATCGGAATGGCTTTCGCGCCATGGCTTGCTCGACAGCGGCGTGCCGTATGCCATGATGAATGCGGATCCCGAGCAATACCCCGGCGAGATCATCGAGAAGGATCTCGCCAACGGCAAGATCGATGCGGCCGTCGTGTGGGGCCCGATTGCCGGTTATTTCGCGCAGCGCGTCAAGACGCCACAATTGGTGGTGCTGCCGCTGAGGTCTGAACCGGGTATCAAGCTCGATTATCAGATGGCGATGGGCGTGCGCTTCGGCGAACGGGAATGGAAGCAGCAGATCGAAAACCTGATCGATTCACGCCAGGCCGACATCCAGGCCATTTTGAAAGAATACGGCGTGCCGCTGGTCGACGCGTCGTACGGGGCGAAGGCGAATTGACCGTGTCCGCTGGATGACCGGTCGAACGATCCGAAGCCGAGCTGTGGTGGTCAAGGCGTTTTTCTTCAGCGCGCTGCTGGCTGGAGCCGTCAGCAGCACTATGGCTGCGACCATCGAGCCGAGCACGCTGATCCGCCTGGCGACGAGCGTGGTGAAGGTCGAGGTGATCCGGGCCCAAGGCGGCTACTCCCTGGGCTCCGGCGTGGTCGTCGGCGCCGATCGGGTGGCGACGAACTGCCACGTCACCCGTGATGCGCGTCAGATCGCAGTATTGCAAGGCGGGCTGCGCCTGCCCGCCGAATCGCAACACGTCGATGCCGATCACGACCTTTGCCTGTTGCGGGTGCGCGGCGTCGACAGCGCACGGGCAGTGGCCTTCGGCCAGACCGGGCAACTCGCGGTCGGCCAGCCGCTGACGGCCGTCGGCCACACCGCCGGGGCGCTGCAGAGCAGTGTCGGCGAGGTGCTTGCGTTGCACCACCTGGATGGAGCGCGCATCATCCAGTCGTCCAACTACTTCAGCTCCGGCGCCAGCGGCGGCGGGCTCTTCGATGCCGAGATGAAGCTCGTCGGCATACTGACTTTCCGGTTGCGCGGCGGCATGGCCCATTATTTTGCGATTCCAACCGAATGGCTGGAGCATGACCTGCAGGATGCCGACGACCAAGAGCAGGCCATCGGCCCCCAGCCGGCCGGGGTACTTGCTTTTTGGGAACGCCCGGCTGCGGCGCAGCCGTTCTTCTTGCGCGCCGCCGTGTTCGAGAACGAGCGCAACTGGGGTGCGCTGCAGCCGCTCGCCAACGTTTGGCTGCAGCAGGACGCGAACGACCCGGAACCCTGGTACCTGCTCGGCCTGGCACTGAGTCGCCAAAACCGACCACGCGAGGCCCGCCACGCGCTCTTGTGTGCGCTTTCGCTGGCCCCTCGCTACGAGAGTGCGAGCGTCGAGTTGCGAGAACTCGATCAGCACCCGGACGCGACCACGCCCGAAACCTTGGCGACCGCCACACCGGCCTGCCGCGTCTAGCGGCACGGTGACCGGATCGAACGCCTCTCATCACCTGCTGGCACGCCACCGCCGACGTCTCTTGCCCATCTCCCAAACTCCGATGCACTCGATTTTTCCTACGACGATCGGCGCTTCGCGGCGTCTGCTCTCTGCCGCCCTGGCCACCGGCGCCATGGCTGCGGTGCTCGGCTTGTCGAGCTTGCAGGCGCGGGCCGAGGAGCCGCCCAAGGAGTTCTCGGCCGCCGAACGAGCGCTTTTCATGACCGAGCAGTTCGGCAAGCTGCGCCCGCCGACGACCTTGCACTACCGGTTCCGTCATGCCGGCAGCCTGGAACCGGCGTTCGACGACAAAGTCTCGATTGCGTTGGAGCCGCAGGCCGGCGGGCAGTGCTGCAATGCCACCGGCGACTTTCTCAGCGGCGAGCGCAAGGTTGTGCTGCCGCCGGTCGAAGGTGCAAAGGGCAATCCGGTGACCTTGTTCTTCCTCGAACGCGATGTGCGCGAGATGCAGCGTCTGACGAGCGGCAAATCGGCCTATTTCCGCAAACGCATTCGGATGGCGATCTTTCAAGGCGCGCAGCAACGCCCCGTCACCTTGCGCTATCTCGGCAAACCGGTGGCTGGGCAGGAGTTCACGATCACACCCTACGCCGACGACCCCAACCACGCGCGCTTCGAGCGCTTCGTCAACAAGCGTTATGTGTTCACGCTGTCGGACGCCGTCCCGGGCGGCATCTACGGCATCCGAACTTCAATAGCCGATACGGTCAAAGGCGCCGATGCGCCACCGCTGCTGTCCGACGAACTGCTGATCGAAGGCGGCGAGCCGGCTTCGATCAAGGCGGGGAGCTGAGGTGGTTGCGTTTGATCTTGCGCATTGCCTTGCCTTGCAAAACGCGCACAGCGCCATGGACTACTGACATGAACCGCCAGACCACTGCCCTTCCCGAATCGAAACCCTGGTCCAGCCGCGCGCCCGGAGCCGGCCTGCTGGCCGTGCTGCTGGGCACGTGCGGCCTCGTTCAGGCGAACGATTTTCCGACCTCGGCGCGCGTGCTTTTCGTGGAGGAGTGCATCCGCACCAATCCGGGCCCCTACTTCGAAATGGTGAACAAATGTTCCTGCGCGGCCGATGCATTGGCGGCGGAGGTGAGCTACGACGAATACACCACTATGCAGACGATCAGCAACGGCATGACGATCGGTGGTGAGCGGGGTGGCGCCATCCGCGACGTTGCCACGCTCCAGCCCCAATTGAAGAAGTACCGCGAATTGCAGGTCAAGGTGAAAAAGGCTTGCTTCATCAACGACCCGAAGTGAGCCGCCCAACTCGGCTGCCCGAAGCGAGCCCTGACCCGCCCACCGACTCTTGCCCGCCGCGCCCACCGACTCTCGCCCGCCGCCCGACCATGCGCCGCATCCGCCTCCGCCGCATCACGGTGTTCCTGCTCACCGCCTTTGTTCAAGTCGGCGCAATCGCCCAGGCCGGCGCCGACGACACCGCGCTGAACATCACTCAGCTAGCACCCGGGGTCTACGTGCATGCCGGGCTGGTCGAAGACGGGCTGCCGGGCAATGGCGGCGACATCGCCAACCTCGGCTTCGTCGTCGGCAGCCGCTGCGTGGCGGTGATCGACACCGGCGGCACGCCGCAACTCGGCAAACGCTGGCGAGCGGCGATCGAACAGGCGACACGGTTGCCGATCTGCTTTGTGGTCAACACCCATGCCCATCCTGACCACGTGCTCGGTAACGCCGCGTTCGTCGGGCCCGATATCCGATTCGTCGCCAGTGCGAAATTCAACGCGGCGCTCGCCGCACGCGAGCGCTACTTCTTGAACGCGCTGGAACGCGATTTCGGGATGCACATGACCCATGAGGCCATGGTGTACCCGACGATCGGCGTCGACGGCATGCGCGAACTCGACCTCGGCGACAGAGTGCTCGTCGCCCAGAGCTGGCCGACCGCGCACACCGACAACGACCTGACCGTTTACGACCGCAGCACCCGAACGCTCTTCGCCTCCGACCTCCTCTTCGTGCAGCACATCCCGGTCGTCGACGGCAGCCTGCGCGGTTGGCTGCGGGCACTGCCGCAGCTGGCGGCGATCGACTCGGCGCGCGTCGTCCCGGGCCATGGCCCCGTGCAAACC
>CAXTCC010000269.1:0-5271 GCA_964242015.1 uncultured Variovorax sp. | reverse complement strand
GCAACCAGCGTGACCAGGAACCGACATGACCCAATGGATCGCCGAACTTTCGCCATTTCGTAAGCTGCTTCTGGCCGTGCTGGTCGCCATCGTGTGCGCACAGGCCGTCGCCATGACGATGCTGGTGCGTTCGCAGGTGGCAAAAGCCGAGATGCGCGAAGCGGCGGAGGCCTCCAGCCGCGAGGCGGTTGCACAGCGCGCAGAGTCCGGGGCGCCGCGCACCGCCCGGCCGATGACGGTCGGTTACGCGGTCGGTCAGGTTGCCTCCCGCTAAGCCGCTACCATCACGCGACAGCCGGCTGCTGCCGGTGAGGAGAGTGTCATGAAGTGGGAAGGCAACGAGCAGTCGGACAACGTCGAGGACCGCCGGGATGGCGGAGGCGGTGGTGGTGGTGGATTCCCGATCGGCGGGCGCAGCGTAGGTATCGGTACCGTCGCGGTGGCGTTGATCGCAGGCTGGGTGTTCGGCATCAATCCATTGACCGTGCTCGGCCTGCTGACCGGCGGCGGACAAGCGCCGCAGGTCCAGCAACAGCAAGGCCCGGCCAAGGCGCCCCCGGCCAACGACCGCGAGGCTTCTTTTGTCTCGACCGTGCTCAAGAACACCGAAGTCGTCTGGACCGACATCTTCCAGAAGAACGGCGGCACGTATCACGCACCCAAGTTGGTGTTGTTCCGCGGCGTGACGCCCACGGCCTGCGGCACCGGACAATCGGCGATGGGGCCGTTCTATTGCCCCGGCGACCAGAAGGTCTACATCGATCTCGGCTTCTACGACACGCTGAAGAATCAGCTCGGCGCGCCCGGCGAGTTCGCTCAGGCTTACGTCATTGCGCACGAGGTCGGCCATCACGTGCAGGACGAGCTCGGCATCACCGGCAAGGTCGATGGCATGCGCAGCCGGCTGAGCCAAACGCAGAACAATGCGCTGAGCGTGCGCGTCGAGCTGCAGGCCGATTGCTTCGCGGGCATCTGGGCCAACAAGTCGCAGCAATCGAAGAACTGGCTCGACCCAGGCGACATCGAGTCGGCGATGAATGCGGCGCAGAAGATCGGCGACGACGCGCTGCAGCGCTCGGCCGGCCGTGCGGTGGTGCCGGATAGCTTCACCCATGGCTCGAGCGCTCAGCGGCAGAAATGGTTTGGTGCGGGCTACCAGAGCGGCAGCATCCAGTCGTGCGACACCTTCAACGCCAAGAGCCTTTGATATCGCCAAGGCAGGGCGTGTAAACGGTCTTCCCTAACCGCAAAAAGCGCTGTCTCAGCGCTGTCATCAGTGTTTTTTGCGGCAGTGCGACAATAGAGGGCTTAATGACAAGCTCCTTTTCCAATCTTTCGCTGGCTGAACCGCTGGCGCGCGCCGTAGCCGAAATGGGCTACGAAAACATGACACCGATCCAGGAGCAGGCCATTCCGGTCGTGCTTTCGGGTCAAGACGTGATGGGTGCCGCCCAGACCGGCACCGGCAAAACGGCGGCATTCGCGCTGCCCCTGCTACAGCGCATGCTCAAGCACGAGAACGCGTCGACCTCGCCCGCCCGGCATCCGGTGCGTGCCCTGGTGCTGCTGCCCACGCGTGAACTCGCGGTGCAGGTCGCACAACAGGTCGAGCTGTACGCCAAGTACACCAACCTGCGCAGCGCGGTCGTTTTCGGCGGCATGGACATGAAACCGCAGACGCTCGAGCTCAAGAAGGGCGTCGAAGTGCTGGTGGCGACGCCCGGCCGGCTGCTCGATCACATCGAAGCCAAGAACGCGGTGCTGAATCAGGTCGAATACGTCGTGCTCGACGAGGCCGACCGCATGCTGGACATCGGCTTTTTGCCCGATCTGCAGCGCATCCTGAGCTTTCTGCCGAAGCAGCGGATCACGCTCTTGTTCTCGGCGACCTTTTCGCCGGAAATCAAGCGTCTCGCGAGCAGCTACCTGCAGAACCCGGTGCTCATCGAAGTGGCCCGGCCGAACGAAACGGCGTCGACCGTCGAGCAACACTTCTACAGCGTGAGCGACGACGACAAACGGCGGGCGCTCAAGCAGATCGTCAAGCAGCGCGGCATCACGCAAGCTTTCGTCTTCGTCAACAGCAAGCTGGGTTGCGCCCGTCTGGCCCGTTCGCTCGAACGTGAAGGCCTGAAGACCACGGCGCTGCATGGCGACAAGAGCCAGGACGAACGCCTGAAAGCGCTCGACTCGTTCAAGAAGGGCGAAGTCGATCTGCTGGTGTGTACCGACGTCGCGGCTCGCGGACTCGACATCAAGGACGTGCCTGCGGTTTTCAATTTCGACATCCCGTTCAACGCCGAAGACTACGTGCACCGCATCGGCCGCACCGGTCGGGCCGGCGCGTCGGGCCTGGCGGTGAGTTTTGCCAGCGGTGGCAACGATGCGCGGCTCGTGGCCGACATCGAAAAGTTGATCAAGACCAAGATCGAGCTCGAAGCAATCGAGTTCGAAGAAGACGCGCCCCGCGGTCGCATCAACGACGGTCGCCGTCATTGGCGCGAAGAGGGCGAGGCCGGTGACGCGCGCGACGTGCTCGACCAGCCACGGGCGAGGCCCGATGGCGACGGCGGCAGCAACTTCGAGCCACGCGATCGTGCTGACCGCGGTGATCGTGGCAACGAACGCAGCAACGAGCGTGTGGGCGATTCGCGGTCGCCGATGCGCGGGGGCGGACGTCCGCACCGGGCGCCGGCCATGTCGCGCGACCCGTTCTTCGACAAGCCGTACGAGCCGGGGCAACCGGACGCGACGCCGGCGTGGGAGGCCGCGGCCAAGGCTGCACCGTCGCGCGGCATCTCGAGCAACATCAAGACCAAGCGCAAGGTCGCTGCGTTGTTCAAGACCAGCGAACCGACAAGCTGAATCGACTGGGGCTGGTCGACGGACCTGGTCCTACCCGCAGCCGCAACGATCGCAAAAGCCGGGCTACACGCCCGGCTTTTGCGCTTCTGCGCACTGCACCTGAATCAGCTCGCGCTGGTCCAGCGTGGCGCCGATGCGAACCGCGCTCAGGCAGCCGCCCCACACGCAACCGGTGTCGGTCGACAGCAGATCGGGCCGCGAGACGTAGCCCAGCGTCGACCAGTGGCCGAACGCCAAGGTCGCCGCAGCGGTCTTGCGACCCGGCACGTCGAACCACGGCATGAAGCCGACCGGCGCCGTGTCGGCTCCGTCCTTCGCCTCGAAATCCATCACGCCCGCAGCAGTGCAGAAGCGCAGCCGCGTCAACGCATTGACGATGACGCGCAGCCGCGCGCTGCCGGTGAGCGTATCGCTCCATTGCGCCGGCTCGTTGCCGTACATGGTCATGACGAATTCGTTGAGCGCCGGACCGCGAAGCACCGACTCGACCTCGGAGGCCAGCGTCAACGTGTCCGCCACGCTCCATTGCGGCAGCACGCCGGCATGCACCATGAGCAGATCCTTGCCGCCGATGGTCCGGTGCAGCGCCATCGATTGATGTCGCAGCCAGTCGAGCATCGCTTCACTGTCGGGCGCGGCGAGCAGCGGCGCCAGCGTGTCCTTGCGGCCGGACTTGCGTGCGCCGTGGGCGATACCGAGCAGATGCAGGTCGTGGTTGCCGAGCAGCGCGCTGGCGGCGTTGCCGAGCGCGTGCACGCGGCGCAGCACCGCGGCCGATTCGGGGCCGCGATTGACCAGGTCGCCGAGCAGCACCACGCTGTCGCGGCTCGCAGAAAAGTCGATCTTGTCGAGCAGGCGTTGCAACGCGTCGTCGCAGCCCTGCACGTCACCGATAAGGTAGAGTGCCATGCTCCCCATTCTCACCCGCGTCCATGGATGTTTTTCTGCTGGCCTTGTTGACCACGCTCAACGCGTTGTTCTCCATGTCCGAAATGGCGCTCTCGACCAGCCGCCGCGCGCGGCTCGCCGCCATGGCCGAAACGGGTGACGCCGGCGCCGCCGCAGCGCTCAAGCTGATGGAAGACCCCACGCAGTTCTTGTCGAGCGTGCAGATCGGCATCACCTCGATCGGCATGCTGAGCGGCATCGTCGGCGAGGCCGCCTTCGCGGCACCGTTGTCGGTCTGGATGGAAAGCCTGGGGCTGCGCGAAGGCACCGCCAGCATTGCCTCGACCGCGGTGGTCGTGGCCTGCATCACCTTCTTCACGATCATCTTCGGCGAACTGGTGCCCAAGCGCATCGGCCAGCTGTACCCCGAGCCGGTGGCGCGCTTCGTGGCACGCCCGATGCGCTGGCTGGCCAAGGGCGCCAAGCCGTTCGTGCTGCTGCTTTCGGGCGCGACGGCAGGCATCCTCAAGCTGCTGCAGATCGACACCAACTCGGCGCGCGTGGTGACCGAAGAAGAAATCTCGGCCAGCCTGGAAGAGGGCGTCGACGCCGGACTCATCGAGCAGCACGAGCACCAGATGGTGCGCAACGTGTTCCACCTCGACGACCGTCGTCTGTCGTCGCTGATGATTCCGCGAGACGACATCGAGTGGCTCGAAGCCTCCGGCACGGTCGCATCGAGCCTGCAAAACGTGGCGGCCGCCGGTGCGCTCAACCTCGTGCACTCGTGGTACCCCGTGTGCCGCAATTCGCTGGACGACGTGGTCGGCGTCATCAGCGTCGCGCACCTGCTGCGGCTCGGCCCTGCTTACGAAGGGTCGATCGAGAGCGTGGCCCAGCCCGCGACGTTCGTGCCCGAAACGCTGACGGGCATGGAGCTGCTGGAGCAGTTTCGCGAGCGCGCCGGCCGGCTTGTGTTCGTGGTCGACGAGTACGGCGTGGTGCAGGGCCTCATGACCCCGCGCGACCTGCTCGAAGCCATCACCGGCGAACTGCAGCCCGGCATGCAGACCGATGCCTGGGCGACCGAGCGCGAAGAGGGCGTGTGGGAACTCGACGGGCTCATGCCCGTGTCGGAACTGCGAGCTCGCCTAGCGATCCGCGAACTGCCCGACGAAGACCGCGGCCGCTACAACACCGTCGCGGGCCTGCTGATGTCGGTGTCGGGCCAGTTGCCGAAAGTGCATGAAATCGTCGAGTGCGCGGGCTGGAGCTTCGAGGTGTTGGCGCTCGATGGCCGGCGCATCGACAAGGTGCTGGCGCGGGTCGACAAACCGGTGGAGAGCGTCGGAAAACGCTAAGCGGCTGAGCTCCCAGCTCCCCAGCCCGCGCAGCGATCGACTTCGCTCAGCCGCGCGGCACCGGCAAGCTGTCGGCCACCGAAGCCGGCACCTCGATCTCGAGGTCCAGCAGCATCTGCGCCATGCCCTTGCCCAGCGGGTCCATGCGCATCGACGA
>CAXTCC010000268.1:0-5284 GCA_964242015.1 uncultured Variovorax sp. | reverse complement strand
CCCTTACTTCTTGCGACGCGACACGATGAAGACTTGCGTGCGCTTGTTGTTACGGGTGCGATAGCCCTTGGTCAGGTTGCCCCATGGGTCGACTGGATGACGGCCTTCGCCGGTCTTGCCTTCGCCACCACCGTGCGGGTGGTCGACCGGGTTCATCACCACACCGCGAACGGTCGGACGAATACCCATGTGACGCTTCACACCGGCTTTGCCGAGACGGCGCAGGCTGTGTTCTTCGTTGGCGACTTCACCGATCGTGGCGCGGCATTCGACGTGCACGCGGCGGACTTCGCCAGAGCGCATGCGCACTTGAGCGTAGACGCCTTCGCGTGCCAGCAGCGTGGCGGACGTACCAGCAGAACGCGCGATTTGCGCACCCTTGCCTGGCTGCAACTCGATGCAATGGATCGTGGAGCCGACCGGAATGTTGCGAATCGGCAGCGTGTTACCAGCGCGGATCGGTGCCTCAGCCCCGCTCAGCAGCGTGGCGCCGGCTTCAAGACCGCGCGGAGCGATGATGTAGCGACGCTCGCCGTCGGCATAGCACACCAAAGCGATGTGAGCAGTGCGGTTCGGGTCGTACTCGATGCGTTCAACCTTGGCCGGAATACCGTCCTTGTTGCGCACGAAGTCCACCACACGGTAGTGGTGCTTGTGGCCACCACCCTTGTGACGGGTCGTGATGTGACCGTTGTTGTTGCGACCGGCCTTCTGGAACTGTGGTTCCAGCAGCGCAGCGTGAGGCGCACCCTTGAACAGGTGATCCCGCGAGATCTTCACCGCGCCGCGTTGGCCTGGTGACGTGGGTTTCATCTTGATGACGGCCATGATTAAGCGCCTTCCCCGACGAGGTTGAGCTCTTGACCTGCCTTCAGCGTCACATAGGCCTTGCGAACATTGTCGCGACGACCCATCGACTTGCCGAAGCGCTTGGCCTTGCCCTTGGTGTTGAGCACCGACACGCCCTGGACTTCGACCTTGAACATGAGTTCAACAGCGGCCTTGATCTCGGGCTTGGTGGCGTCCTGCAGCACCTTGAAAGTGACTGCATTCGACTTCTCGCCGACCATCGTTGCCTTTTCGGACACGATCGGTGCGACCAGCACAGCCATCAAACGACCTTCGGCGAATTGGCCGCGAAAGGCCGGCGTAGGATTCATGCGGCTCATGCGAACATCTCCTTGAGCTTTTCGACAGCGCCCTTGGTGACGAGCACCTTCTTGTAGTGCACCAGCGACACCGGGTCGGCGTAACGCGGCTCGACGACGAGCACGTTGACGAGATTGCGCGATGCAAGGTAAAGGTTTTCGTCGACTTCTTCAGCGATCACCAGGACAGACTGAAGATTCATCGCCTTGAAACGCGCCGCAAGCGGCTTTGTCTTGGGCGAATCGACCGTCAGCGAGTCGACAACGGCCAGGCGGCCTTCGCGAGCAAGCTGCGACAAGATCGACGCCATGCCGGCGCGGTACATCTTCTTGTTGATCTTTTGCGCGAAATTTTCATCCGGCATATTCGGGAAGATCCGGCCGCCGCCGCGCCACAACGGCGAAGAGGTCATACCGGCGCGGGCGCGGCCCGTTCCCTTTTGCTTGAATGGCTTCTTGGTCGAATGCTTGACCTGCTCGCGGTCCTTCTGGGCGCGCGTGCCTTGGCGGGCATTGGCCTGGAATGCAACGACGATCTGGTGAACCAGGTCTTCGTTGTAGTCACGGCCGAACACGGTTTCAGGCGCGTCGAACTTCGAGGAAGCCTGGCCTTGTTCGTTCAGGAGTTCGAGTTGCATTACTTCGCTCCTTCGGCTTGCGGCTTGGCCTTGATGGCGTGACGAACGGTGACGAAGCCACCCTTCGAACCCGGAATCGCACCCCTGATGAGCAGCAACTGACGCGCTTCATCGATGCGATAGACGTCGAGGTTTTGTGTGGTGCAGGTGACGTCGCCGAGGTGGCCCGTCATCCGCTTGCCCGGAAACACGCGACCCGGGTCTTGCGCCATACCGATGGAGCCGGGAACGTTGTGCGAACGGCTGTTGCCGTGCGACGCGCGTTGCGACTTCATGTTGTGACGCTTGATGGTGCCCGCGAAGCCCTTGCCGATGGAAGTGCCCTGCACGTCCACCTTCTGGCCTACCGCGAACACGCTGCTCGCGGCGATGACGCCACCAGCCTTGTGCTGACCGGCCGTATCGGCGGTCACGCGGAATTCCTGGATGATTTCGCCAGCTTCGACACCTGCTTTGGCAAGATGTCCAGCCAGAGGCTTGGTCACGCGCGATGCTTTGCGCGAACCGAACGTCACTTGAAGCGCGACGTAGCCGTCGGTCTCTTGGGACTTGATCTGGGTCACACGGTTGTTGGACACATCCACCACCGTGACAGGAACTGCGTCCCCGTCATCGGTGAAGAGACGCATCATCCCCACCTTGCGGCCCAGCAACCCGAGGGAGTTGCTCAGACTCATTTTGTTCTCTCCAAAAATGGAAATCCTCTTTCGCCACTGCCACTTCAATTGGCGGCAGCGTTTGGTCCAGCCCGGAGATCCAGGATCGACCTGCGAAAGAAGGTTGATAAATCTCTGCACCGTCAGCACGCGCCGGAAGCGGAATGCACAAACAAGGCAGAGCCAAAGATTATAGCCCGTCGCCGGAGTTGATGCAACGTTGCGCGTTGGAGCGCCACAAACGCCTCAGCGCACTGGCATTGATATTATCTTTTCGCCGCCTGCTGACGGCTTGGGTGCGCCCATGGCGTCAAGCTTAGGCTTTGCATTGCCTGCGGCGACAGGAATCGATATGGCGCTCGTGGCGCCGTTCTGCGTCGTGAATACGTTCAGGTAGAACAGCCCGTCTGAGTCGGCCACGGCTTGGATGTCGACTTCACTGGAGCCTAGCGGCAACGGCACAGCAGCCTGCGCCGCAAGCAGTCGCAAGCCCGGGTCGGAAGTGAAGCGCACGCTTGCCGCAGTGTCGGTCACGTCACTGAAGGTCAGGCTCACCGTGGTCGCCACGCCAGCGCTGACGGCCTGCGCAACCTTATAGCGAAGGACTACCTTGGCACCATTCGATTTTTGTGTCGCGGTCACAAAGCCCGCTGCACTCGAAGGTTGCCCGGGAACAGCGATCAACGAGGGGAGCGCTGCCGCACATGAAAGCGAGGTCAGGGCCATTGCACTGGCAACAAAGATTTGCATACGGAAATGACTAAAGCCAAACAGGTTTGTCATAGCGCTTTTCTCAGTTGGCCGAGACAGTGAAGCACGTGGACGGCCCCTTGTTTTGATAGTCCGTGACGGCCAGCACATAGTCTCCTGGCATGAGCGTTACGTTCACTGTTTCCGAGCCCGCAGCGACCGATTCGGCTTTCGCCACGACACCACTGGCGTTGTAGACACGAAAGTCAGGGTCGGTTGCGGCCCCGCCGCCCGCGACCGTTACCTGATAACTCTTAGGCGCCGCCACAGTCAGACGCAGATAGGCGTAGTTGCCAAGCTTGTTGTCGCCGACCTGTGCGCCAAACGCGTTCGATACACAAACATTCGGCAGAGCGGAGCCCACCATCAGCGTGCGATACATGGGAAGCGCGACAGCAGAACCGCCGCCGTTGGCTTCCGTCGACCCCCACGCATCGGAAGCAGAGTCGATGGATTCCGCGTTCAGCAAAGGTGCGAAGCTGGCACCTGCAGAAGCCGATGCCGTCTTGAGCGCAACATTGAATGGATGGATTGAAGTGACAGGCACGCCGCTTTTAAGCGGTCCGGTCATGGCCGCGTGAATCGGCCCGAAGCCGGCACTCTGATTGAGCGTCCAAAGCACGTACTGGATCGAGTCCTCGCTGAACCATCCTTTCGCCCGCGCCGCACCGACCGCCAGATTTGAATTCAGGCCAGCGGCCTGCTTCGGTCCAGCCGAATCGGTGTAATTGGCCCGATTCAGCGCAATGCCAGACCACGCATTGCCCCATCCTTCCGAAAATGCCACGCGCCTGTCCAGCAGGTCGTTAGACCCGTGCTCCCCACCCGGGGAATCATCGCGACTGAACACCGACTGGTAGTAATGACCCCACTCATGCGCGATCACCGACGAGTCGTATTCGTCAGTGTCGACGTCCGCCTTGCCAAGTACATAGATGGTTGCACCGGTGGTCGTGTTCGTGAAGAAAGTCGTTGCAATTTGCCCCAGTGCAGGGTTACCCGAGGCGGGAAGGTTATTGACGCTCCACAGAATCTTCAAGGCTGGAAACGCGGCCGAGGGCGCGACCGAAAGCACTTTCTGTTGTGCCGTATAGATGGTGTCCAGAATTGCGAAGGGCGCCGCCGCCCGCAGAGCGCCGTACGAGGTGCCGCCCCAGCCCGAAGGTGCGTTGATGTCTTTGCGAACAGCCGCTCCCACGGCAAAGACCGAGCCCGACTCCAAAGCGTAGACCGCTTCGCCCTGCGTGTTGTCCCGCACGGTGACATCCCATGACGAGGCACCGGTAGAAAGCAAGGCCGCGCGCACGCGCACGAAAAATGTCGATCCCTGTGTAACGGACGCCGAATAATTGCCTGAGGCATCGGTCGTGGTCGTAGCCAGTACAACCTGCGCACTGCTCACCAACTGGACCGTCACCCCACGAGCGGGCTTTTGAATAGTGGCAGCATAGGCCAGCGGACCGCTTGTGTTGGGCACCGAGTCGTAAGTGACAACCCCACTCACGCTCACAGATGCAGCGGGGGTGGCTGGCGCCGCAGGAGTTTCTGGCGTTTGCGCAACAGGGGCGAATGCGAGTCCGCTGCTGCTGCCGCCGCCTCCACCACCGCAGGCAGCCACCAAGAGCGCAACGGCGAGCCACCCGGATAACAACAGACGCTTGGCGATGTTCATGGCCTTGAAGAGATACAGCATCGCGCGCCGGATCGGCGCCCGGCGAAGCATGCCACGGCTTATGTCCCGAAAGCAAAAAACCCGCCGACATCGCTGTCGGCGGGTTTTGACATTTGCTCCGCAGCGCTTACTGCAGCTTGATCTCGACGTCGACGCCAGCCGGCAGGTCGAGCTTCATGAGCGCGTCCACTGTCTTGTCGGTCGGGTCAACAATGTCCATCAGACGCTGGTGCGTACGGATTTCGAACTGGTCGCGCGACGTCTTGTTGACGTGCGGTGAACGCAGGATGTCGAAACGCTTCATGCGCGTCGGCAGGGGAACCGGGCCCTTGACGATGGCGCCGGTGCGCTTGGCGGTATCCACAATTTCAGCGGCCGACTGGTCGATGAGCTTGTAATCGAACGCCTTCAGGCGGATGC
>CAXTCC010000267.1:0-5307 GCA_964242015.1 uncultured Variovorax sp. | reverse complement strand
TCGGAGTTCGCGCTGTTCTACATCGGCGGCATCATCAAGCACGCCCGCGCGCTGAACGCCATCACCAACCCCGGTACCAACAGCTACAAGCGCCTGGTGCCTGGTTTCGAGGCGCCGGTGAAGCTGGCGTACTCGGCGAAGAACCGCTCGGCTTCGATCCGCATTCCGTTCGTGGCGAACCCCAAGGGCCGCCGCGTCGAAGCGCGTTTCCCTGATCCACTGATGAACCCGTACCTGGGTTTTGCCGCGCTGCTGATGGCCGGCCTCGACGGCGTCGAGAACAAGATCCATCCGGGCGAAGCCGCCACCAAGGATCTGTACCATCTGCCGCCGGAAGAAGACGCGCTGATCCCGACCGTCTGCCACAGCCTCGATCAGGCGCTGGAGCATCTGGACAAGGACCGCGCCTTCCTGACCAAGGGCGGCGTCTTCACCGACTCGTACATCGATGCCTACATCGATCTGAAGATGACCGAAGTGACGCGTTTCCGCATGGCGACGCATCCGGTCGAATTCGACATGTACTACTCGCTGTAAACCGGCTTACCCGGTCAGCGTTTAAAAAGGACGGCTTCGGCCGTCCTTTTCTTTTGGTGGGGAACAAGCCAAAGGTCGTATTGTCGAATTGCACGAAAATGTCAGCTTGATGCGCACTACCTCCACCCCCATGAAGTCTGCTTCTTTTCTACTGCTGGCCGCCTCGCTCGTCGCATCGCTGGCCAGCGTCGCCGCCCATGCGCAAGAGAAAGTCTTTCGCTGCGGCAACGAGTACACCAACAACGCGGCCGACGCCGCCAAGCGCGGTTGCAAACTGATGGAAGGCGGCAACGTCACCGTCGTTCAGGGCACGACCCCGCGCGCCGCCTCGGTCGGCAGCAGTGCCGGCGGCTCGTCAGCGGCCCGTGCGCCGGCTGGCAGTCCCCGCGTCGAGGGCTCGGACCAACGTGCACGCGACGGTGAGGCGCGCTCGGTACTCGAGTCCGAGCTCAAGAAAGCCGAAGCGCGTCAGGCCGAGCTGTTGAAGGACTACAACAACGGCGAACCGGAGAAGCAGGGCGCCGAAAGCCGCAACTACCAGAAGTATCTCGATCGGGTCGCGGAGATGAAGGCCGAAATAGCGCGCAACGAAAGCGACATCGCCGGCATCCGACGAGAAATCGGCCGCTTGCCGGCCAAAAACTGAGAATGGCCTTCGGCAAGCCCGCGGGCGCAGGCAAGCGCTTTCAGACCTTCGACCTTCTCTCCACCTTGATCGCCGTCGTCCGAATGGACGGCGCCGTGCTTTTCGCCAACGCAGCGCTGGAAGACGCATTGGGCACGTCTCGGCGAACGCTGGAGGGTTCACCCTTCGGCAACTGTTTTCACGAACCGAACGTGCTGCGCACTGCCATCGATGGCGCACGCAGCAACGACTTTGCAACGCTGCGCTACGAGGCGCTGCTGCGCCGCGTCAGCCACGAGATGATGCCCGTTCAAGTGACGCTGGCGCAGGGCGACAAGGCGGGTGAACTGATCATCGAGCTGATCCCGATCGAGCAACAGGTACGGCAAGACCGCGAAGAGCGGCTGCTCGATCAGGCGCAAGCCAACAAGGAACTCATCCGCAACCTGGCGCACGAGATCAAGAACCCGCTCGGCGGCATCCGCGGGGCGGCGCAGCTGCTGCAGATGGAAGTGGAGTCACGCGATCTTGTCGAGTACACGCAAGTCATCATCCACGAGGCCGACCGGCTTCAGACGCTGGTCGACCGGCTGCTGGCGCCGCACCGCCGGCCGCACGTGGTGGGCGACGTCAATATCCACGAGGTCTGCGAGCGGGTGCGTTCGGTCATCCTGGCCGAGTTTCCGCGCGACCTCGACATCGAGCGCGATTTCGATCCTTCGCTCCCCGAATTTCGCGGCGACCGCGAGCAGCTGATCCAGGCCACGCTCAACATCGTCCACAACGCAGCGCAGGCACTGGCCGAGCGCCGCGCCGCCGGCGACGCGCGCATCACGCTCAAGACGCGCGTCGCCCGACAAGTGATCTTCAATAAGCAGTGGTATCGATTGGCACTGGAATTGCATGTCATCGACAACGGACCGGGTGTGCCGGACGCGATCAAGGATCGCATCTTTTACCCACTCGTCTCCGGAAGGGAAGGTGGAACCGGGCTGGGGCTGACGCTTGCGCAGACTTTTGTGCAGCAGCACCACGGCCTGATCGAGTGCGACAGCGTACCGGGCCGAACCGATTTCAAGATATTGATACCGCTGCCGTAGCGCAGCGATGGCAACAAGGAGCTGCATGAAGCCGATTTGGATAGTGGACGACGACCAGTCGATCCGCTTCGTGCTGGAGAAAGCGCTATTGCGCGAAGACCTGCCGACCCGCAGCTTCACCAACACCCGCGAAGTGCTCGCCGCACTCGACCTGGCAGCCGACGACGAGACGCAGGGCCCTCAGGTCCTGGTGAGCGACATCCGCATGCCCGGCGGTTCCGGACTCGATCTGCTCGACAAGATCAAGGCCAAGCACCCAGGCCTGCCCGTCATCATCATGACGGCGTTCTCCGACCTCGACAGCGCTGTGTCGGCGTTCCAGGGCGGCGCTTTCGAATACCTTCCCAAGCCTTTCGATCTGCCGCGTGCGGTCGAGCTGATCCGCCGCGCCGTCGATGAAAGCCAGCGCGAAGAAGTGGCCGAAGAGCGCATGGCCGCCGCGCCGGAAATGCTCGGCCAGGCGCCCGCCATGCAGGACGTGTTCCGTGCCATCGGCCGGTTGTCGCAAAGCAATGTGACCGTGTTGATCACTGGCGAATCAGGTTCCGGCAAAGAACTCGTCGCGCGCGCGCTGCACAAGCATTCGCCGCGCACCAACGGCCCGTTCGTGGCGATCAACACCGCCGCCATTCCCAAGGATTTGCTCGAGAGCGAACTGTTCGGCCATGAGCGCGGTGCCTTCACCGGCGCGCAGACCATGCGCCGCGGTCGCTTCGAACAGGCCGAAGGCGGCACGCTGTTCCTCGACGAAATCGGCGACATGCCGTTCGACCTGCAGACGCGTTTGTTGCGTGTGCTCAGCGACGGGCACTTCTATCGCGTCGGTGGCCACAACTCGGTCAAGGCGAACGTTCGTGTGATCGCGGCGACCCATCAAGACCTCGAGCAGCGCGTCAAGATCGGCGGCTTCCGCGAAGACTTGTTCCACCGTCTCAACGTGATTCGTCTGCGCCTGCCTGCGTTGCGCGAGCGCGGTGAAGACGTGCCCGCGCTCACCCGCCATTTCCTTCAGCAAAGCGCGAAGCAACTGGGCGTGGAGCCCAAGCGCATTTCCGATGCAGCGTTGACGCAACTCGCCACCTTCGCGTTTCCGGGCAACGTGCGCCAGCTCGAGAACATCTGCCACTGGCTGACGGTCATGGCGCCAGCGCAACTGGTCGAGACCAAAGACCTGCCGCCCGAGGTGCTGGCGGTGGTGCCGGTCGAGGCACCGGTCGTTTCGCATGCTCAGCCTCAGATCGCGGCGGTGGCGGCTTCGCATTCGGTGGAACAGATCGCTGTGCCGGCACCCGTGTTGACCGCCATGACGGAAGCTTCAGCCTCCGCAGGTTCGGCTGGCTGGGAAAACGGTCTGGAGGGCGAAGCGCAAGCCTTGCTCGAAGCGGGGCGCAACGATGTGTGGGATGTCTTGTCGAAGCGCTTCGAGTCGCGACTCATCCTCACCGCGTTGGCCAACACCCGCGGCCGCCGCATCGAAGCGGCGCAGAAGCTGGGCATCGGACGCAACACCATCACGCGCAAGATCCAGGAACTCGGCATCGAGTGATGCCGGTCCGGCTGGCCGCGGCTGCGACCGACTATCGAGAGCGTTGGCCGAGGGTCAGCGAATCGAGCTGGAAGTTGCCGCCCTTGTCCCAGAGCCAGGTCTCGACATAGGTGTGTGCGCCGAGCTTGCCGGGGTTGGGCAACGGCGACGCCTCCTTGATGAGTTCGGCGATCTTCGGCGGCACCTCGGGTGCGTGGCTCGGCACGCGGCTGTAGAAAACGTTGACCACCTTGCCGCTCGCGTCGACATCGGTCTCGACCACGACCACCGCATACACCAGCGGCGGAATCTTGCCCTTGTAGATGCGTTTCGGGTACATCTTGTAGATGTGCGCTGCGGCTGTCTTGCGGTAGGTTTTGACGACCGGTGTCTGTTGCGTGATAAGCCGAACCGTCGGCACATTCGATGTCGAATCGATGACCTCCGCTGCTTTCGGTTGCGGGGGTATGTCGATCTTTGCAGGCTCCTCAGGCTTGAAGAGGCCGCAACCTGCGAGCAGGGAGCACAGCGAGAGCGCTAACGCCGCGGTGGCCGCGGTGGCCGGGGCGGGAAGCCATCGATCACAGCGCATCGTTCAGTTGCCGACTTCGAGCGTCACCGGCGCATGGTCGCTCGGCTTTTCCCATTTGCGCGGCACGCGGTCGATCGTGCAGCTCTTCGCGAGCGGCACCAGCGGCTGGCTGATCAGGATGTGATCGATGCGCAAGCCCCGGTTCTTCTGGTAGCCGAGCATCCGGTAGTCCCACCACGAATAGCTCTTGTCGGGTTGATCGAAGAGCCGAAAGCTGTCGGTCAAGCCGAGCGCGAGCAAGGCCTTGAAATGGTCGCGCTCTTCGGTCGTGTGATGAATGGTCTCGGCCAGGCCGACGGGGTCGAAGCTGTCGCGGTCCTCGAGCACGATGTTGAAGTCACCGAGCAGCACCAGCTTCGGATGCGCCGACAGTTCCGCGCGAAGCCACTCGCGCAGGCCATCGAGCCAGCGCATCTTGTAGGCGAACTTGTCGCTGCCCGGCGCCTGGCCGTTGACGAAGTAGCCGTTGACCACGCGCACCTCGCCGACCGGTGTATCGAGCGTGGCACTGACCACGCGCGAATGTTCGTCGGCGAAACCACCGATGTTCTTCACCACGTCGTGCATCGGCAAGCGGCTCAGGATCGCGACCCCGTTGTACGTCTTCTGGCCGAAGACCGCGGCGTCGTACCCTGCAGCCTTGAGCACATCGAGCGGAAACTTGTCGTCGCTCATCTTGAGCTCTTGCAGACACAGCACGTCGATGGGGTTGGCGGCGAGCCAGTCGAGCACATGCTGCAGGCGGGCGGTCAGGGAATTCACGTTCCAGGTGGCGATCTTCATGGTCGTTCCATCGTGACGAAACTGAACCGCAGTCCGTTCGTCAAGGTATGCGAGCTGCGTGACGTTTCTTTCCAGTCGGCATCCATCTCGGGCGCATACGCATCGCCCTCGTAATCCGCATGAATCTCGGTGATGACCGCCCGAT
>CAXTCC010000266.1:0-5353 GCA_964242015.1 uncultured Variovorax sp. | reverse complement strand
TGACATTGATCTTCCTTTCGAGGTGCTTGGCATACAAGCTGATCGGGAAACACAGGGCGAAGTACAGCAGCGCGACGCAGGCGAACACCACGAACGGCTGGAACGTGGCGTTCGAAATCATGCTGCCGGCCTTGGTGAGTTCGACGAAGCCGATCACCGAGGCGAGCGCCGTGCCCTTGACCACCTGCACCAGAAAGCCCACGGTGGGCGCCGTCGCGATGGTGATGGCTTGCGGCAGGACGACGTGACGCATCTGCTCGCCGAAACTCAGTGCGAGGCTGCCCGATGCTTCCCATTGGCCCTTGGGAATCGAGGCCACGCAGCCGCGCCAGATCTCGGTGAGGTAGGCGCTGGTGTAGAGCGTGAGCGCCACGGTGGCGGCGGTCCAGGCCGACACCTCGACGCCCATCAGCGCGATGCCGAAGTAGGCGAGGAACAACTGCATCAGCAGCGGTGTGCCTTGAAACAACTGCACGTAGAGGCTGATCGCGCGGTCGAGCCACTTGCCCGCACGCAGCCGCGCCAGCAACAGCAGTGCGCCGACAATCCCACCGCCGATGAAGGCGATCAACGACAGCGCGACGGTCCAGCGCAGCGCCAGCAGCAGGTTGCGCAGGATGTCCCAGAGGGTGAATTCGGTCATGGTGTTTTCTCTGCGCTCAGCGACCGAAGAACCAGCGCGGGCCGGCCCAGTTGAGCAAGCGCCGCAAGCCCACCGACAGCGCCAGATAGATCAGCGTGACGATGATGAAGGCCTCGAAAGCGCGGAAGTTGCGGCTCTGGATCAGGTTGGCGGCGTAGCTCAGTTCCTCGACCGAGATCTGGCCGCACACCGCCGAACCCAGCATCACGATGATGATCTGGCTCACCATCGACGGCCACACCTTCTTGAGCGCCGGCGGCAGCACCACCCGCATGAAGACCTGCATCTTGTTCAGCGCCAGGCTCACCGCCGCTTCGATCTGGCCTTTGGGCGTGGCCTCGATGCCGGCGCGGATGATCTCCGTCGAATAGGCGCCGAGGTTGGCCACCATCGCGATGATCGACGCCACTTCGGGCGACAGCTTGACGCCCGCTGCCGGCAAGCCGAAGAAGATGAAGAACAACTGCACGATGAACGGCGTGTTGCGGATCAGCTCCACATAGGCGCCGACCACCCAGCGCAACCAGGTCGGCCCGGCGGAGCGTGCCCACGCACAGGCCACGCCGACGACCATGCCGATGAGCGTCGCAATGGCCGTGAGGCCGATCGTCCACGTGATCCCCTTGGCGAGCAGGCGCCAGTCCACAAGAATGGCGCCGAAGTCGAAAACCATGCGATTCCCCTCGTTTTAGTTGTGCCGCGCTTTATTCATGAGACACCGCGGAACCGGCTTCGCCAGGCCGCTGGTGTCGCCCCCGGTGGGGGGTGGGAGTCGCGACACGCAGTGCGCAGCGACCTGGGGAGAGCTAAATCAGACCGGCAGATCGCCGATGCCCTTGCCGAGCCACTTCTTGGACATGGCGTCGAGCGTGCCGTCTTTCTTGGCAGCAGCGATGATCTCGTTGACCTTCAGCTTGAGCGCGTCTTCGCCCTTGGCGATGCCGACGAAGCAGGGGCTGTCTTTCAACAACAACTTGTATTCGGCGTTGATCTTGGGGTTCTTGCGGATCATCTCGGCCGCGACCGCGCCGCTCATGGCGATGGTCTGCGTCTGGCCGGCGACGAAGGCGGCGACGGTTGCGTTGTTGTCCTCGAAGCGGCGGTAGTCGACGTTTGCCGGTGCCACCTTGTTCAGCTCCTGGTCTTCCATCGCGCCGCGCGTCACGGCAACGGTCTTGCCTGCCATTTCCTTGAAGTCGGTCAGCTTCATGGACTTGGACGCGAACACGCCCTGGAAGAATGGCGCGTACGCCGACGAGAAGTCCATCACCTTTTCGCGCTCGGGGTTCTTGCCCAGCGTGGAAATGACGAGGTCGGCCTTCTTGGTCTGCAGGTACGGGATGCGGTTGGCACTGGTCACCGGCACCAGTTCGACCTTGACGCCCATCTTGGTGGCGATCAGACGCGCCATGTCGATGTCGAGGCCCTGCGGCGCCATGTCGGGGCCGACAAAGCCATACGGTGGGTAGTCGGTGGGAATCGCCACCTTCAGTGTCTTGGACTTCATCACGTTGTCCAGGACGTTTTGGGCTTGCGCACCACCCGCGGCAAGAAGGGCGGCTGCGGCGATCGCGAGCGTGAAGCGGCGTTTCGAGAAAGAGGACGTCATAGCAGAGCTCCTAGGTAAGTCGACGGGTCGTCAGGGGGTGGGGAATCATCGGAAGCCTTGGCGCGGCTTCCCTTCTTCTTGGGAATGCTTGTATGCAACATCGGTGCCAGCGCGTCACGCAGTTGCGCCAGCGGGTCGGAGGTGGCTTGCATGCGCAGCGCCGACTGCACCGAGCCGATGTGGGCGGCCATCAATGCCTCGGCGGCGGCGGCGTCGCCGCGCTCGAGTGCGGCGACGATTTGCACGTGGTCTTCGCACGATTGCGCAGCATCGTGCGACGACTGATAGAGCATCGCGATCAAGGTGGTGCGCGCGGTGAAGTCGCGCAGCGTGTCGGCCAGCAGCGTGTTGCCGAGGCATTCGGCCAGGCACACATGAAAGTCGCCGAGCAGAAAGCTGCGCGTGCCGATATCGGTGTCTTTAAGCGCTGCTTTTTCGCGCTGCAGGTGCGCCTTGAGCTGCTTGAGCTTGGGTTTGTCGATCGCCTTCGCGCTGCGAATCAGGCCGAGCTCGATGACGTGCCGGGCCTCGAAAGCCTCGCGCGCCTCCTCTTGCGAAGGCTCGATGACGAACCAGCCGCGGCGCGCGCTCACGGTGACGATGCCGCGTGCCGCCAGTCGCGTCAGCGCCTCGCGAACGATGGTGCGGCTGCAGTCGAAGAGCATCGCGAGTTGCTGCTCTCCGAGTCGAGACCCCGGTGCGAGCTTGCGCCCCATCACCGCCTCGACGATGCGTGCACTGATTTCGGATGCGGAGATGCTCATTGGCCTGCATACCAGCAGCTTCCGTGCCAACTGGTATGCAAGATTGATGCACCAACTCAGGTCAGAAGCGTGGCCTTGAGCGTCACTTCGGGTACGCCGGCAAGCGCCTTCGACAGTGGGCACCCGGCCTTGGCGGCAGCGGCGATCTGCTGGAACTTGGCATCGTCGATGCCCGGGATCGATGCTTCCACTTCGAGCTGGATGCGATTGATCTTGAAGCCTGGGCCGTCTTGCGCAAGCCGCACCGCAGCCTTGGTGTCGATCGACTTGGCGGTCAGGCCTTCGGCTTCAAGCGCGAAGGCGAGCGCCATGGTGAGGCATGCCGCGTGGGCCGCGCCCACGATTTCTTCCGGGTTGGTGCCGCGCGTGTCGTCGCCGAAGCGGCTGGCGAAGCCGTAGGGCGCCGACTTCAGCGCGCCCGTCTCGGTGCTGATCTCGCCCTTGCCGGTCTTGCCGGCGCCTTCCCAATGAACGCTTGCCCGTTTGTCTGCTGCCATGTGAACTCCTAGGTGGTGGTTGAAGGAGCCTCGTTTTAAAACGGATCGGCGAGCCTGTCTGTCGGCGCGCGGCATGGTCAGGTATCACTTTGTCAGGGTGACGCTTGGGTGACGCATCGGTGACGCATCGGCGACCCCTTCAGGGCTTCCCCGATGCTGTCCAAGCGCTTCGAAGCGTAGGCTGGCCGGCTTTCCGAAGCCGACTGAAAAACACATGGATCGCCCGCACTACAAGTTCTGGCCGCAGCGCCTGCCCCATTCGATCACCGTGCCCGCGACATCGCTCTGGCACAACCTTGCGACCTCCGCCGCGCGCTTCCCGGACAAGGCTGCGCTGGTGTTCTTCGGCAGCGTCATCACGTACCGCGAATTTGCAGCGCAGGTCGATCGGCTCGCCGGCACATTGCATGCGCTGGGAGTGAAGCGCGGCGATCGCGTGGTGCTCAACATGCAGAACTGCCCGCAGCTGGTGATCTCGCACTTTGCGATCCTGCGAGCCAACGCGGTGGTGGTGCCAGTCAATCCGATGAACCGCGCCGAGGAGTTGAAGCACTACATCACCGACCCCGACGCCAAGGTTGCGATCACCACCGGCGATCTGGCGCCGGAGCTGGCCAAGGCCAGCAACGCGCTCGAAGTGAAGGATCGCCTGGCGTACATGATCGTCACGCAGTTCACGGACGCTTTCGATGCCGATGTCAGCGGTGACGAAGCCCCTGCCGCGGCGTGGCGCGACTGGTTGCTCACGCGCCATCCGCTGCCCGACCTGGCAAACGGCCAGACGATGACCTGGACCGACGCGTTGAGCGCGGGCCATGCACCGCCCGAGCATGTGGTCGGCGCCAACGACATGGCCTTGCTGCCGTACACCAGCGGCACGACCGGCTTGCCCAAGGGTTGCATCCACAACCACTCCAGCCTGAATCACAACGCGTTCGCCGGCCAGTTGTGGGGCCTGGGATCGTCGGAAGCCATCGTGCTCGCCGTGGTGCCGATGTTCCACATCACCGGCACCGTGAGCATGCTGCACACCTCGATCGTCTTCGGCGGCACGCTCGTCATCATGCCGCGCTGGGACCGCGAAGTGGCCGGGCGGCTCATCTCCCGCTGGAAGGTCACGAGCTGGACCAACATCCCGACGATGGTGATCGACCTGATGGGCAGTCCCAACTTCGCGAATTACGACCTCACCAGCCTGACCTACATCGGCGGGGGCGGCGCGGCGATGCCGCAGGCGGTGGCGCAGCGGCTGTTGGAGCAATTCGGCCTGAAGTACCAGGAGGGGTATGGCCTGACCGAGACGGCCGCGCCGTCACACGCCAATCCGTTCGAACATCCCAAGCAGCAATGCCTCGGCATTCCGTACATGAGCACCGATTCGCGCGTGATCGACCCCGACACGCTGAAGGAGTTGGGCGTGGGCGAATCGGGCGAAATCATCACGCACGGGCCCGAGGTGTTCCAGGGCTACTGGAAGCGGCCCGACGCGACGGCTGCGGCTTTCATCGAGTTCGAAGGCAAGCGCTTCTTTCGCACCGGCGACATGGGCCGCGTCGACGAAGACGGCTACTTCTTCATGACCGACCGCTTGAAGCGAATGATCAACGCGAGCGGCTTCAAGGTGTGGCCGGCCGAGGTCGAGCTGCTGATGTTCCGCAACCCGGCTATCCAGGAGGCCTGTGTCATCTCGATGAAGGACGACTACCGTGGCGAGTCGGTCAAGGCGATGGTGGTGCTGCGCCCGACGCACAAGGACACGACCGAGCAGCAGATCATCGACTGGTGCCGCGAGAACATGGCGGTCTACAAGATCCCGCGCAAGGTGCAGTTCGTCGATGCG
>CAXTCC010000265.1:0-5498 GCA_964242015.1 uncultured Variovorax sp. | reverse complement strand
GTGGTGCGCACCGTCACGCCATGCGCTTCGGCCAGCCGCCGCGCCACGCGCAACTGCTTGCGTTCATGTTCCAGCGCCAGGCCGTAACCGGACTTGATCTCGATCGCACAGACGCCTTCGTCCAGCAGGCTCTTCAGCCGACGCGATGCACTCTCGAACAGCTCGTCTTCGCTCGCCTCACGCGTCGCACGCACGCTGGAGACGATGCCGCCGCCTGCTTTCGCGACCTCCTCGTAGCTCGCGCCGGCGAGTCGCATCGCGAATTCGTTGGCGCGTTGGCCGCCGTAGACCAGATGGGTGTGGCAATCGACGAGGCCGGGCGTGACGAGGGCGCCGTCGCCGTCGTGCTTCGGCAGGTTCACGAACGCCACCGGCACCAGATCGGGCGAGCCGATCCAGCGCATGACGCCGTCGCTCACCGCGATGCAGACGTCGTCACCCGTGGTCGAGCGCAAGCCGGTCCACAACCCGTCGGCAGAAGGCAGCGAATCGAACGCCGTCATTGCGGACTCGGCTTCCACCGAACCGCCACCAGTTTCGCGCCGCGGCTCAACGGCGCCAGCCGCCATTCGGTCCGCACATCGGCCCACCAGATGCCTTCGCCCTGGTTCAGCTTCTGCTCACCGGCCTGCCAATGGCCGTCCAGGCTCATCAGCACGCCGTACTCGGCCGCGCCCAAGGTCAGGCCGTCTTCGAACACCCGCACATCGACGACCCAGGCGGCACGGCGCGTCATGACGTTGAAGTCGCTCGACGCACCGCCGATCAACGTGCAGTCGACTGCGACGTCGCCGCTGAAGGCGAAGGGCTCGTGCGGTTCGTCGAGGCGATGCACGACGCGGTCGTCGGCCGAGCGCAGCCGCATGCCCTCGCCATCGAGCAGCACGATGGTGCGGTCGATGCCCGGAAAGATCGAGAACGGACCGTCGGCGGCGACGGTGCCGATGCTGACGCGCCAGTCGAACGCGTTGAATCCGGCCTCCGGTGGCCAGATCGCAATCTCTTGCGTGGTGCCGCCGCCGTTCTTCCACGGGGTCGACGGCAATGCTTTGCGCGAAAAACGTTGCAGGGTCATCTCAGCAATCCACCTTGGCGAAGTCGTTGTTCGAAATGGCGCAGCACCAGCGTGACCACGCCGGTCAGCACGAAGTACACGAGCGCGATCGCAAGATACACCTCGAGCGAGCGGTACGACACGCTGATGATCTTCTGCCCCTCGTGCATCACGTCGTGGATGGTCAGCAAGGACACCAGCGCCGAGTTCTTGATGAGCGCGATGAACTCGTTGCCCAGCGGCGGGATCATCCGCACGATCGCTTGCGGCAGGATCACCTGGCGCATCGCGACCGCCGGCGTCATGCCCAGCGATTCGGCGGCCAGCGTCTGGCCGCGGTCGATCGACTGGATGGCGCCGCGCACGATCTCCGACACGTAGGCGCCCGAGTACACGCCCATGCCGAGCACGCCGCAGAAAAATGCCGGCAACAGGATGCCGAAGTGCGGCAGCCCGAAGAAGAGGATGAAGAGCTGCACCAGCAGCGGCGTGCCGCGAATCACCGCGACATACGCCGTGCAGATCGAATAGAGCCAGCGCCGCTTCGGGTTCAGCCGACCGATGCCGACCAGCAGGCCGAGCACGCAGCCGAGCAGCAGCGCGCAGGCGGTGAGCTCGACGGTGACGAGCGCGCCCTGCAGCAGGGCCGACCAGCCTTGCCAGACGGGGGAGAAGTCGAGATCCATGGGAGCCGGTCGGGCGGCATCACTTCGCTGTGTTGCTGAACCACTTCTTGACGATGGCCGCGTAGGTGCCATCGGCCTTCATCTTCTCGATCGCGCCGTTCACCGCCTTCGTCAGCTCCGGTGTGTCCTTGCGGATCGCCATGCCGTACTCCTCGACGGTCAGTTGTTCGTCGAGCACCTTCAGGCCCGGCCGCGTGCGCACGTACTGGTAGGCCGCGGGCTTGCCGGTCACGGCGGCGTCGCTGCGGCCGATGTCGACCAGGTTGAACATCTCCTGGTTCTTCTCGACTTCCATCAACTGGACTTGCGGGTACTTCTCTTTCACATAAGTGACCGACTTGGTGCCGACCTGCACGCTGACTTTCTTGCCGTTCAGGTCGGCCGGCGTCTTGATCGTCGTGTTGTCGGCCTTGACCATCGCGACCAGGCCGCCCGCGTAGTAGGGCGCGGTGAAGTCGACGACCTTCTTGCGCTCGTCGGTGATGTAGATGGCCGACACCGCCATGTCGAAGCGCTTGGAAATGAGGCCCGGAATGAGCCCCTTGAAGTCGATGTCTGTCCACTCGATCTTCTTGCCCAGCGTCTTGCCGATGGCCTCGACCAGTTCGATGTCGAAGCCGGTGCGCTTGCCGCCATCGACGAACTCCATCGGCGGAAAGGTCGCGTCGGTGCCGACGGTGAGGGTGTCGCCGGTTTGCGCATGGAGCGCGCCGGAGAAACCGAGGGCGGACAGGGCGATGACCAGCAGGTTGCGGCGAACCGGAGTGAAGACAGACATGGGATTCCTCGATTGTTGTGCGATGTGTAAACGGGGGGCGGGGGCCTCAATCGGGCTTGATGTTCTTCTTCCTGATGACATCGGCCCAACGCGCCGTCTCGGTCTGTATGGTCGCGGCCAGCGCCTGCGGTGTGCCGCCGCCGGGCTCCAGGCCGAGGCCGGCGAACTTCTCCTTGATGTCGGGCTTTGCCAGCATGCGAAGGCTCTCTGCGTTGAGCTGGTCGACGATCGGCTTGGGCGTGGCGGCGGGCACCATGAGCGCATACCAGGACACCGCTTCGAACTGCGGCATGCCCTGTTCGGCGATGGTCGGCACCTCGGGCAACACGGTCGAACGCTTCAGGCTGGCGACACCGACGGCGCGCAGCTTGCCGCCTTTGATGAGCGGCAGCACCGACGACATCTGGCCGAACATCATCGTCACCTGGCCACCGATGACATCGTTGAGCGCCGGCCCCGTGCCCTTGTAGGGCACGTGAATCATCTTGACGTTGCCGTTCAGTGCCATCAGCTCGCCGGCGAGGTGCGCCTGACTGCCGGCACCGGGCGAGGCGAAGCTCACCGTGTCGGGCTTGGCCGCCGCCATCGCGAGCAGGTCCTTGAGGTTCTTCGCGGGCGAATCGGCGCTCACCACCAGCACGTTCTCGACCGTCGCCAGCATCGCGACCGGCTGCAGGTCCGATGCCTTGTAAGGCAGGTTGGCGAAGAGAGACGGGTTGACCGCGATGTTGCCGGCCGGGACGATGCCGATGATGCTGCCGTCGGGCGCCGCCTTGGCGAGGTAATCGACCCCGATGTTGCCGGCGGCGCCGACCTTGTTGTCGATCACGAAAGCCTGCTTCCATGTGTCGCCGAAGTCCTGCCCGAGCACGCGGGCCAGCACATCGACCGGGCCACCGGGCGCGAAGGGCACGACCACGTGCACCGGCTTGGTCGGATAGGCCTGCGCGAGCGCTGCCAGGGGCGCGGCGACGAGCCACAGGGCCGCCACCGAAGTGGCCAGCAAAAATCGCTTCATCGGATGTCCTCGAGTGGTGGAATGGGACGGCGGGCGATTTCGGCCAGCACGTCGGAGCCGGAAGGTTCCGGCACTGAAACCCCTGCAAGCAACAAGCGTTCCCTGATGAGAGGCGGGCGTTGGCAATGCGGTGTTGCCGGTCGACGCGTCACCGAAACCGGAGCTTCTGCCCGATGCCCATCGCATGCGCCTTGTCGAGCATCGCGCAGCCCAGCGCGATGTCCGACAGCGACAGGCCACGGTGCCAGAACAGGTTGGTCTCGTCATCGCTTTCGCGGCCCGGCTTCATGCCGGCGACGATCTGCCCGAGCTCGGCGTACAAGGTCTTCTCGGAGAGCTTGCCACTGTCGACATGGGCACGCAGCGCACCGAAAGGCCCGGCCTTGGCCTGGCCCCAGTCGTCCATCACCATCTTGTCCATGATGTCGGTCAGCGACAGTTCGACCGCACTGTTCGTGCCGTAGGGAATGACGCAGGCGCCCTTCTTGATCCACTCGGTCTTCAGCATCGGCGCGGGCTTTTCGAGGCGCGACGCTTCGACCACGATGTCGGCGCCACGCACGCACGATTCCCAGTCTTCGGTGACGATGACTTTCACGCCGAGGTCTTTTTCCAGCTTGGCGGCAAAGGCATCCCGGCTTTCTTTCCGGCGCGAGTGCACGCGGATCTCGTCGAAGTCGTAGATCGAGTGCAGCAACCGCACGTTCCAGTACGCGGTGCCGCGCGCGCCGATGTGGCCGAGGATCTTCGAGTCCTTGCGCGCGAGGTACTTGGCACCGATGGCCGTCACCGCGCCGGTGCGCATGTCGGTGATGTCGGAGGCATCGATGATCGCCACCGGCGTGCCGTTCTTCGGGTTGAAAAGATTGAGGATCGCCAGCTCCGAAGGCAGGCCGATCTCGTAGTTGCGATAGAAATCGCCCACCACCTTCACACCCGCGACGCCTTGCTCACCCAGCGTGCGGATGTAGCCGCGCAGCACGTTGAAGTGGCCGGGGTAGTCCTTCTCCGGCACCAGGTGCATGCGCGGCTCGATCGTCGCCTCGCCGCGCGCCTGCGCGATCAGCCCCTGCTCCACGGCTGCGATGATTTCGGCATCGGTCATCGCCAACGCCTGCACGTCGGGATGGTTCAGGTAGTGGAGATAGATCTCTGCGGTGGAATCGGACATGTTCAGGCTTCTGGGGTGGTGTGTTGGATCATCGGCAGCTTGAGCGCGTGCTTCTTGGCCGTCGCGACCGCGATGTCGTAGCCCGCATCGGCATGGCGCATCACGCCGCTGGCCGGGTCGTTCCACAACACGTTGCCGATGCGCCTGGCGGCTGCATCGGTGCCGTCGCAGACGATCACCATGCCGGCGTGCTGCGAGTAGCCCATGCCGACACCGCCGCCATGGTGCAGGCTGACCCAGGTCGCGCCGCCGGCGGTGTTGAGCAAGGCATTGAGCAAGGGCCAGTCGCTGACGGCATCGGTGCCGTCCTTCATGGATTCGGTTTCGCGATTCGGGCTGGCGACCGAGCCGGTGTCGAGGTGGTCGCGGCCGATCACGATCGGCGCCTTCAGCTCGCCGCTCTTCACCATCTCGTTGAACGCCAGCCCGGCCTTATGCCGTTCGCCCAGGCCGAGCCAGCAGATGCGCGCCGGCAGGCCCTGGAACGCGATGCGCTCGCGTGCCATGTCGAGCCAGCGGTGCGTGTGCTTGTTGTCGGGGAACAGTTCCTTGATCTTGGCGTCGGTCTTGTAGATGTCCTCGGGGTCGCCCGAGAGCGCCACCCAGCGGAACGGACCCTTGCCTTCGCAGAACAGCGGCCGGATGTAGGCCGGCACGAAGCCCGGGAAGTCGAACGCGTTCTGCAAGCCGTTGTCGAAAGCCACTTGGCGGATGTTGTTGCCGTAGTCGACCGTCGGCACGCCCATCGACTGGAAGTCGAGCATCGCCTGCACGTGCACCGTGCACGACGC
>CAXTCC010000264.1:0-5506 GCA_964242015.1 uncultured Variovorax sp. | reverse complement strand
CACCAAGAGACCCATCAAGCGATGGGTCAACTCATCGGTCACATCGCGAATCAACGTGCGTAGGAAGCTCGATGGCCTCATCGTGATCCGGGCCATGGCGCGCCGGGATCTCGACGAAAGATGCCTTTTTGCAGTCATCGATCCTGGCTTCGCGGAACACGTCATTCCGTGTCGAGTTCTCGACTTGACAAGAATGCATTGCCAACAAAGTGCGAATGTTTTCGCCGCGCATACAGAAATGCCGGCAAGCGCTGGCGTCGAGTCACGGAGCGATCAGACGATCAGCACTTCATCGCTGCGGCCTTTGCCCGAATGCATCGTCGATGGCTCTATGACAACTTCTTCGGCAGTCGAGTCGAACGACGCAACAGGGCGCAACTTGTCAGGTCTCGCCCAAACATGCACTGACTGACCTGAAAGGCTCTGGTACTCAGGCAGCTTTTGCCGTCGCCAGATCGTCTCGTTGCGCCTGGCCGAAAGACTCGTAGCGCACGAGATGCTCAGTAAAGATCTTCTCCGAGTCCTTCGGCGCTCGGCAGCGTCCAGTTTTTTGCCAGTCAATGGCTATTGCAAAGAGCCCCAACGGCCAACAGCCGGCTCTGCCACAGCCCAACGCCATCCGTCGCTGCCTCGGCACACAGTGGTCACGAAATGCGGAGAATCCGCATCGGTCGCGGTGATGACTCGTGATGCCTTGGCGACCTCGGTCGATGGTGGCACTTCGACAGAAAACAGGGCTTCCTTGCATGAGGCGAGCGGTGTGTCGAATGCACGCACCACGGTCACTTCACCCTGCTTGTCGTCAAAGGGAACTTCATGCCGCACTTCCCAGGGCTTGCGCTGCCCGACCCTCATGGTCCCTACCATCGATGCGATGCGGGTCTGCTCTTCGTGGGTCCAGTAACGCCAGACATATTTGACAGACTCATCGACGCCAGCTTTCACGCCGATACCGACCGCAACGCCGACTGCCGGATTGGCCGTGGCGGACGCGGACGCCACGCCGGCCACTGCGCCGGTGATGCCACCGATCGAACTGCAGCCCTGCGCGCACGCGACACTTGCCAACAACACAGCCGCGCGCAGTAAAGGGATAAGGCCTCTCATTGCAAGGCGCCCCAACGCGCGGTCGCAGGTTCTGCCGACGCCCAGCCCCATTGTTTGCCGCTGCGGCAAATCGACGCTACATAGAACTCGCTCACAGGCAATTTCTCGCTGCCGCTTTGCTCGACAGAGATGACGATCTCCTTGCAATCGAGTTCGCCGGAGCTGATGACGCGACTGACGGTGACACGGCCTGCTTCGACTGGCTCCAGCGGCAAAGAAAGCCCCGTTTTCCATGCCTGGACCTGCCCAGGCTTGAGTGCGCCGGCGACCTTCGCGATCTGCTGCTGAGCCTCGCCATGAATCTTGCGCTGCTCGTACTGAATGCCTGCGCGCGTTACCGCCTGAACGCCGATCCCGATACCGGTCGCCACCGCAGCATTGTTCGTCACCGCGCCGGCGATGGAACTCCCTGCAATGCCAGCCCCGGCCGAGCCGCCCTCCAATAAAAACGAGCTGCAACCGCTCATTTGCGTTGCTGCAGCCACCGCCAAAATACAGAATGCCAACCGTCTGGTCACGTGATGATCTCTCCTTGAATCGAGCATATCGCGGCACGATCTGCTCGGCTGTCGTCCGCGTCCTTCAACTGCTGGAGATCATCAGGTCGGAGTCACGGTAGCTCTCGACCTCGAAAAAGCGAAACCGCGTTTTGCCGAGCTTCAATACATCGAGGTGACGCAAAGCCTGCCGTTGATCGACCAGTCGCTCGTTCACGAAGACGCCATTCAGGCTGTGCAGATCCAGAACCTCGGCAGGCGCGTCGGACGGCATTTCGATGCATGCATGTTGGCGGCTGACGCGCTGGTCCGACACCACCACGTCGCAAACATCATCGCGGCCCAACAGTGCCTTCGCGCCGGAAAGCACGATCAGTCGAGACAAGCCTTCGTCCAGACGAAGCAGGCTTCGTTTCATCTCTTTCACTCCCTTGTGCAATGACGAGCGGAGTCTCGCGCGACCCGCAATTCGATGTGTCAGACAAGGTGAGAGAACGGCGCACCGGCGCCAACGACTGCACGCATGCAGCGGATTAGTCTGCGTCTGTCCTGCGCTCAGTCGCTGGTGAAAACCGTCAACACGCCCGTGTACCCATAGAGATGATGGCGGGCGATTTCACCGGCAGCGAAGAAGCCGACCAGTGGGACGTCGCCCAGGGCGTGGCGAACGATCTGCAGCTCTGCGCCGGGCGCGCCGAAGTGCTGACCACCGCGGCCCGAGCAGCTCACGTACACCGCGCCGGCGATGCGTCGCGCAGGATGCGGCGCTGCTTCGGCTTCTCCAGCCGCAACGGCGCTCGCAACCGCCAGCGTTTGTTCTTCGGGTTCGAGCTCTTCGCGAATCTCGGCGCAGATGCGCATCAGGTCAGCGCGCGCCGCCTGCGCATTGCGGCGGCAAAAGGTAAGCCGCATGCCGGCCTCGGCTTGGTCCGCAATGGCAATGCCACGACGTGTCGGGTCGAGTCCGATGATGTGACGCACCAGCACGTCGGAGCCCAGATCGCCGGTGCGACGAATCCCGTCGCTGCCCGCCGTGGCGAGTCCGATCAATGTATTGCGCACGGCATCGATGGCTTCCTGCGGGCGCTCGAGCGACACCTGCAAATCGGCCAGCAGGACGTCGAGCGCAGGCTGGCCATCGAGCTTCAAAACGAGATTGCCGTCGGCCTCGGTGATCTCGCGTTCGCGTGCAGCGCCGGATCGAATCGGCTGGCACCCCTGCGTGACGCGCGAGACAAGGCGCACGCCTTCGCCGAAGACGACACCCGACAGCCCGCCCGAAAACACGCCGCTCGCCGCACCGTGTCCGCGGATGTTGCCATTACCGCCGACTGCGAATTGCAGCGCACCGGCGCGACCCGACGAGAGCCCGCCGAACAGGTAGCCGGTGCTGGTGCGGCCGGCCATTTCGGCGATCAACTCGGCAAGTTCAGGCGTGTCGGGGTCGGCATGGACCAGCGCGGTGTGCGCCTCGAAGCCGCTCATCTCGGCGCTGCCCAGCGGTGCCACGCCGGAGAACACACGGTATTGGTCGCTCGGCAACGCGCACAGCATCAAGCTGATGCCGGGCTCGTTGAAGTACTCGGCGTTGTTGGCCGCAACGCCGATGCCGATGGTGCCGGACCAGTCGGTCACTTCGGGCAGTTCAGCACTCAGGTGCGCCAGGATCTCTTGCGCGTCGGCCCCGTAGTGGTCGGTGATGTAGAGCAACCCGAGCGTCGGCGACGCTGCGTAGTCGGGCAAAGTCATTTGCGCTCGCAACTGGGCGAGTACGAGGCCGGCCGCCATGCGCCATTGCGGATGGGTGGCATGACCGGTGGGAAACAGTTTCATGGGTTCAGCGTTTTGCGACCGGGCGTCTGGGCGCCACAGCGGGTTTCTTCGAGGATTTTCTGCTTGTCGCGCCGGCCTTGCGGGCAGCGGGTGCTTTCTTCTTTGCGGCGACTGGCTCTTTGGCTTTCGACTTACCGTCCGCATCGGCCAGCGGCTGCGGTATGGCCGGCATCTTCAGCTGCGCGGCGTCATGCAGCGCGGACGCGGCGATCTCCTGAAACTGCTGGGTGAGCGAGCCCCACCACTTGAGCGGATCGACCACGCCGGCGGCACTCGCGGGTGCGGCGCCGGCCTTCGCATCCGTCGGGGCTGCTGCCTCTTCCACCGCCTCTGCCTCTGCTTGCGCATCGGGCGCCGAAGCCGAAGCCGCTGGCGCTGGCGTGAAGAAAGAAGCAGTCGACGGCGACGCCGGTGCCTCGGCAGCCGGCGCTGGCGCTGCTGCCCGAGTGAACGCGCTCGCGATGTCTTCCATGCGAACGTTCATGCCACGCAGGGTCGACAGCGTCATCTTCTGCACTTCGAGCGCCTGGATCGTGGCCTTGAGAGCGTGGCCGTTCTGTTCGAGCCAGTATTGGACCGTTTTCAGTTCCTGGATGCGCTTGTCCACTTCTTCGACGCTGAGTGTCGGCGCCACCCAACTCGAAAGGCCGGGCAACGCACCGCTGCTGCCCGAGCCGATACCACCGATACCACCGATACCGCCCCCGCCGATCCCCGCACTGCCGGCCGCGAGGTTCTTCAGAAAGTCGAAGCCGGGTACGAACTGGCTGAAGGCGAAGGGCTTGCTGGCATCGGTCATGGCAGGTGTCTCCTGGAGGTTTTTGTGCTGTCAGCTTACTCCAAGGGACTGCGTTTTCGGCGTCAGTGCATGTGCTGCATCGGGGTGGCCGGAGCCCCTGCCGGGGCGCCTGCAGGGGCGCCTACAGGCAGCTTCAGCTCGAGCGAGCTCCTGGTGCCTTTGGCATCTTCGAAGCGCAGCGTCAGTGGCACGGAAGCACCCTTGGGCAGTGCCGCCTTGAGGTCCATCAACATCACGTGGTAACCGCCCGGCTTGAGTTCCACCGTCTGGCCCGCTGGCAGGTCGAGGCCGCCCGGCACGGCGCGCATCTTCATGGTGTCGCCTTCCATTTTCATCTCGTGCACTTCGGCCACGCCGGCAGCGGGGGTGGAGACGCCGACCAGTCGCGTCCCCGCCTGGGACGTCAGCTTCATGAAAGCGCCGGTGCCGCTTTGTCCGGGAACCGACTGGCGTACATAGGCGTCACGTACGTCGACGGTGGCGCCTGTCGCACCGCCTGCCGGCAATGTCGCCTGAGCCCAGGCAGCGGCAGTGCCCGCAAGCAATGCGCAGGCAGCGATGGTCTTGATCGCGAGGGAAGTGGTCATTGTGGTCACGGGCACAGAGTCCTTTGAAGATGTGAGTTACGGATTGAGCTACAGGTCGAAGCGAAGTTCGGCCGTGTAGGTGCGTTGCGGGTACGGGTGGAAATTCCAGTATTGACAGTTGTTGGCGTTGTCGATGCCGAACGCAGCCGACCACTGCTTGTCGATCTGATAGCGCACGCGCAAATCGACGGTGAAGTACTTGCTGGCGCCGAAGTACGCGAAGGCGTTGACGTCGCTGTTGTCGAGATTGGAATACTGCTTGCCGCTGTAGCGCGCAGCCACGGTCAAGGCCCAGCGGTCGTCGGGCTTGTAGGTCGCGTACATCGTCGTGCGCACGCGCGGCACGCGCGGCTGCCACTTGCCGACCGCCGCGGGAAACGCCGCGTCCGCCACGGTCTTCGAGTTGGCGTAGGTCAGGCTGCCGCCAAGGTCGAGGCCTCGCATGAGCACGTCCTGCCCGGTGTACGCCAGCTCGACGCCGCTGGTACGCACCTTGTCCACGTTCTGCACGCGCGACACCGTCGAGTTGGGGATGAGCTGGCTGAACAACGCGTTCTTCGTCGTCTCGTGGAACAACGTGGCGCGTGCAGTACCGTTGCCCAGGTCTTTCTCGAGCGAGAGTTCTCCGGTCCATGACTTCTCGGGCCTCAGGTTCGGATCGTTGATGAACGACAGCGCACCAC
>CAXTCC010000263.1:0-5607 GCA_964242015.1 uncultured Variovorax sp. | reverse complement strand
TTGAAATTCTCCAGTGGATAGGTCAGCAGCACATTGCTGCTGATGGCTCTACCCGCCAGATTCGCGTTTGGATGCAATGCGCTTAACAATTTTTTCGAGCGGCCTTTTTGGCTCAGTACAACCGCGCTTCACCGGAACCGACTTTTGTCCTATACTTTTCAGACAATATGTCTATTCCTAGGAGACTGGCTTGAAACTGCTCTTGCGCGCCGCTGTGTCGACGATTTTTCTTGTTACCTCGGTGGCCGCCACCGCGCAAGAAGTCGCCGTGCCAAAGATCATCAAGCTGGTGGTCCCTTTCTCTCCGGGTGGTAGCAACGATCTCTTTGCGCGCGCCTTGGGACAAAAGCTCTCGACCAAGCTCGGGATCTCCGTGATCGTCGACAACAAGCCGGGTGCCGGAGGTGCCATCGGCGCACAGTTCGTCGCGTCGGCCGAGCCCAACGGCGCCACGCTGCTGCTGAACTCTGTCAGTTTCACCACGACCGCTGCCGTGCAACCCAAGTTGCCTTACGACCCGATCAAGTCCTTCGCACCGGTCGCATTGCTCAACCGGGGACCGATGCTGCTCATCGTCGGCAGCGGCACGCCGTTTCATTCGACCGACGACGTGCTCAAGGCCATCCGCAGTCCCAAGAAAGACATCAACTACGGTTCGGCGGGCAATGGTTCCATCGGGCAGATGGCCGGCGAGTTGCTCAACTCCACCGCGAACGGCAATGCCGTGCATGTTCCCTACAAAGGGATTTCAGGTGCCGTGACCGACATGATGGGCGGCAACCTCCAGATCATGATCACGACGGCCGCGTCGGTGGCTGGGCCTTTGAAGTCGGGGCAGATCAGGCCCATCGCCGTGACATCGCCCACGCGGTCGAAGTTCATGCCGGACCTGCCACCCCTTTCAGACAAAGTCGCGGGCTACAGCGTGGAATCCTGGTGGGGCGTCTTCGCGCCGGCCAAGACGCCCAAGCCGCTGGTCGACCGACTCAACAAGGAAATCCGCGCCGTGGCCGACACGCCGGACATGCGCGAGCTGTTCGCGCGCGAGTCGACAGAGCCGAGTCCGTTCACGCCTGAGGAGTTTTCGGCCTACGTTCAGGGCGAGGTCGCTAAATGGCGCAAGCTCGCCAAGGAACGCAACATCACCGCCGAATAATTCGGCTCGATCCCAAGACCGGTTCATTCATGCCCGACGCCGACAACCTTCCATCCTGGCGGTCGATTCTGTACGTGCCGACGAACGTCCCGCGGTTCGTCGAGAACGCGTCCACGCGTGGAGCAGATGCCATTCAGCTCGACCTGGAAGACAGCATTCCCGCCGCACTCAAGTCCGAAGCAAGGGCGATGCTCCCGGCGGCGGTAGCGACCGTCGGACGCGGCGGCGCCGATGTGTTGGTACGCATCAACAGGCCGATCGAATTGGCTGTCCGCGACATCGAAGCCGCAGTGTGTTCAGGCGTGAGGGGCATCTGCATCACCAAGGTCGCAAGTGCCAGCCATGTTCGACTGCTGGACGAACTCGTCACTGCTTGCGAACGCGGCGCCGGCATGTCGGTCGGTCACACCCGGTTCACCGCACTGATCGAAACACCCGAGGCTTTCTTGCAGATGGCCGATATTGCGCGCGCCTCACCGCGCATGGTTGCGATGGGTCTCGGAGCCGAAGACTTCGCGCTTGAAAGCGGATTTGTGCCGAGCGAAGAGACGCTGTTGATGCCCAAGCAGCAGCTCATCCTCGCTGCGCGCGCGGCCGGCATCTTGCCGATGGGTTACATCGGTTCGGTCGTCGATTTCAACGACGAGCCCGTCTTCACACGAATGGTGGAACGATCGCGACGCTTCGGCTTCGCCATGGCGACCTGCGTGCATCCACGGCAGGTGGTCATCGTGAACGAGGTCTATGGTGTCTCCGACGCCGAGGTCGATGCGGCCCGGCGAATCCTCAGGGAAAACGAGGCGCATTCGGCCGCTGGCCGGGGGGCCTTCCAGCTCGACGGAAAAATGGTCGATGAGCCTGTCGTCGAGCGTGCCCGTCGCGTTGTTCGGCGCTTCGAGCAGCTCGCCCGCAAGTCGATCTAGGCCGTGCGCTTCACCTTGGTGGCGGCCTTCGCGGCCTTCTCGGTTTTCGCGGCGTCCCTTACGAACGGCTTCGCATAGGGAGTCGCAAAGCCGCTGGCGTCGCCGCCGAGATCAGAGGTGAGTCGAGCACCAGCCTCCATCACGAACGGCAGCAGGCGATCGAAGGTCTCGTCGTCGAACCGATACAACGGAATCCCGATCGAGATGGCGCAGATCAACTTTTGTTCGATGCCGAACACCGGGCAGGCAATGGCAGCGCTTTCACTGTCACGTTCGGCGAGCGAGATCGAATAGTGAGCTTGTCGGATGTGTTCGAACTCCGCGCCCTTGTGGTCGGGCCAGGCCAGCAACACCTTGCCGGCCGCTCCTTTTTCGAGTTCGACGCGGTCGCCTTCGCGGACGTTCATCCGGACGCTGCGCGGAAGTTCGACGCGGTGCAGGCAGACGCGCTCGTCGCCTTCGCGGACGTAGATCGCCGCAGTTTCACGGGTCAGGCGCGTCAGCTCCCGCAGCACTGGCAAGACGTGGTCCTGCAAGCGGAACGTGCTCTGGTAGACCATGCCGAGGAAGAAGGGCATCGGGCCCAGCAGAAAGCGCCCGTCCGGCAAGCGCTTCAGGAAGCGGAACTGCTCGAGCGACTCGCACAGTCGCAGGATGGTGCTGTGATAGAGCCCCGTGGCAGTCGTGAGTTCGGCCAATGTCATGCCATCGATGCTGTTCTCGAAAGCCATCAGGATCGACAGCGCGCGATTGACGGAGGCAACGCCTCCTTCCTCTTGTGTTTTCATGGATCGACGAAGTTGAGTGGCCGAATGCTAAGCGATTGACAGGGCTCGGAGGCGAACGGATAATCAATAATAGACATTCCGTCTATTTCTCATTCGTCTGTTCCGAAGGCCTTCTTCAACGCCATGCCTGTCCTGCACAAGAAGCAATTCGAACCCGCGGCACGCGGCCCGATTCATGGCCTGCGCGTGATCGACATGAGCCGACTCGTCGCTGGAAACATGCTCACGTTGCAGTTGGCCGACTTCGGTGCAGAAGTCATCAAGGTCGAACCGCCCGAAGGCGACTCACTGCGGCAGTTCAAGACGGAAGGTTTCGAGCTCTGGTGGAAGACCTATGCACGCAACAAGCGCAGCGTGGGCATCAACCTGCGCACGCCCGAAGGCGTCGACCTCGTCAAGCGACTGGCGGCGACTGCAGACGTGCTGGTCGAGAGCTTCAAGCCGGGTGTGCTGGAGGCGATGGGCCTGGGGCCCAACGTACTGCATTCCATCAATCCCGATCTCGTGATCACGCGCATTTCGGGTTGGGGTCAGACCGGGCCGTATCGTCACAAGCCGGGGTTCGGCACATTGGTCGAAGGCTACAGCGGCTTCGCTGCGATCAACGGCTTCGAAGACAGGGCGCCGGTCTTGCCGCCTATCTTTCTCGGTGACATGACGACCGGCTTGTATGGCGCCAGCGCCACGATGATGGCGTTGTGGAACGTGCGCGTGCAAGGCGGCCCAGGGCAGGTGGTCGATCTGTCGCTGTTCGAGCCGATGCTGTCGATCCTCGGCCCGCAGGTCGCCAACTTCAAGTTCACAGGCAAGCTCAAGGTCCGCACCGGCAGCCGCTCCAGCACCACGGCGCCGCGCAACGCCTACCAGACCGCGGACGACCATTGGGTGTGTTTGTCGACCGCATCGCACAGCATGGCCCGTCGTCTGTTCGAAGCCATCGGACATCCCGAACTTCTGGACGATCCTCGTTTTGCGACCAATGCCGCTCGGCTGGTGAACATCGAGGAAGTCGACAAGATCGTTGGCGCGTTCGTGCGCGGCCGATCGCTCGAAGCGAACCTGGCCTTCTTCGACGCTGCGGGCGTGACGATCGGGCCGATCCAAGACGCACAGCAGTTGATGACCGACGCATACGTCGCAGAGCGTGAAAGCATCGTGGAGGTGGAAGACGCCACCCTCGGCAGCGTGCCGATGCACAACATCGTGCCGCGCATGGACCTCACGCCGGGCAGCCTTCGTCACGCGGCACCCACGCTGGGCCAGCACAACGAAGAAATCCTGTTGCCGCTCGTAGCTCGCGAAACCTACGACCGGCTGACGCAGCAAGGCGTGCTGGTGCGTGACGCAACAGCCACGGCGACCTGACAAGACAGACCCCCGACCCATTCCAACAAGGAGCTACATCATGAACAAACTCGGCAAGACCATCGAATCGCCCGGCGCCTGGAAGGGCCCGGAAATCGACTGGACCCAGCAGGGCCTGCATGTGCTGAACGAGGCGCAACTGAAAGAAATCGACGCCGCGCTCGCGCACCTGCTGTCGCTGGGCGACCTGGACTTCCCGGAGATTCGCCCCGAGCACTTTCCACTCGATACCGTGGGCGAGCTGATGTCTTCGCTGCCCCAGCGCCTGCGAGAAGGTTGCGGCTTTCTGATGTTGCGTGGTCTCCCGCGCGAAAAATACTCGGACGACGACTTCGCGCGAATCTACTTCGGACTCGGCGCCTACATCGGCACGACCATGACGCAGTCCTACCTCGGCGATCTGTTGGGCCACGTGGTGAACGTGAGCGACCTCGAGCCGCTGTCGCGGGGCTACCGCAAGGGCGGCGGGCAGCTCATGCACACCGATTCGTGCGACATCATCGGCTTGATGTGCCTGCACACGGCGATATCGGGCGGCGCGAGCCGCATCTCCAGTGCGCTGGCGGTTCATAACTACCTGGTCGAGCACCATCCGGAATCGCTGGAAATCCTGCGCCGGGGTCTCTACCTGAAACGGACCGACGAAGACGGTCGCCGTGCGACGCGGACCTTCAGCGCGGAGCCGGTTCCCTTTTTTACGGAGCACGATGGCGAGGTGACCTGCTACCTGCCGACCGGTTACGCCCGGCTCGCCGAAAAGAGTGGCGAGCGGCCGTTCAGCGAAGCCGAGTCGCAGGCCTTGTTGAATGCCCGCAAGGCAGCCGCATCGCCCGAGCTGTATCTCGACATGGGATTCAAGGAAGGCGACATCCAGTTTCTCAACAACCGGATGATGGTGCACGGTCGCACCGACTACCAGGATCACGAAGAGCTGAGCAAGCGCCGTCATCTTTTGCGAATGTGGTTGCGCGTCGAGTCCTGGCCGAAGATGCCGACCGAGCAGGTGTTCCACACCGATGAAGACATGCGCCTGTGGAGCGTCAGTCGCCGCCGCTTGATGGAACTGCCTTCCAACCACGACAAGGATCTGCTGGCCGGTACCGCCAGCAAGATGGTCGACTGAGTCGGCGGCACCGGTGCAATGCCGGTGCCTGCAGGTGCCCGCAGGTGCACAAAAAATCCTTCGGTATATCTGTGCCCGCGGCGATTGGCCTTCCGCATTGGCCCTTGACTGACCGCAAAACAGAAACACATTCCGTCCATCTCACGTAAGAATGCATGGAGGCGACCGGTTGCTACCCGCATCCGGGTCGCCTGTCGGGCAACGCCGCTTATCCGCGGTCGCGCTCAAGAATGGCTCCTACCGGAATCAGAA
>CAXTCC010000262.1:2298-5617 GCA_964242015.1 uncultured Variovorax sp. | reverse complement strand
AGGTACGGTCGCGCAGCGAGACGGTCGGCGCGGGCTATGCCCGGTGGTGCCTGCTCTATTTGCTGTTCGTGACGCTGTTGCCGTTCTCCACGGTGGTGATGGGACGCTTCACCGCCTATGCCGCGGCGACCGCCCTGTATGCGGCCAACATCGGCCTGGTTGCAGCGACCGGTTTTCTCTTGATGTCGGTGCTGCCCGATCCGGTTCGGGACGAACACTGGCTGGACCGCCGCGTGTCGCTGGTCGTCCTCTTCGTCTCGTGTGTGCTGACGGTTGCGCTGAGCTTCGTCACGCCCGGCAGCGCGCTGTGGGCTTTCACCTTGAACCTTGTCGCGGGGCCACTGGCGCGCGCTTATGGGCGCTTCGTGCGACGCAACCCCGCCGCTTGAATCACCTGGGCCGACTCCGTCAGCCCGGCTTTGCTTTCAACGCCCCGCGCAGCGTCGCGATGAAGCTATCACTCGCCGCCGACAGCGAGCGCCCGCGCTTGGTCACCACCGAGATGTCCCGCGATACACGTGGCGCGGAAATCGGCCGGATCACCAGCGATGCATCGCCCGACGCGCGCGCGAAGGCCGACGGCATGATCGACGCGCCCATGCCGGCGGCCGTCATCCACAGCGCCGTCGACATGAACGACACCTCGTTGACCACGTTCAGCGCCACGCCCGCGCCAGCCGCGGTGCCGTCGATCAAGGGACGGATGCCGTAGCCGCTGCGCGTCGTGATGACCGGGTGCCCGGCCAGGTCGGCCCATCGCACGGTGCGCGCGCCGGCCAGCGGATGGTCGTGTCGGCAGACCAGCGCGAGGTGATCGCGCAGCAGCGTCTGCGTGTCGACTTCGGCGCCCGGCCGCTCGGGCGTGCCGATGCCGAAATCGACGCGCTCGCCGATGATCCGCGCGATGAACTGCTCGGGCGCGCAGTCGTCGACGACGACGCGCACTTGCGGATGCTTTTCAACGAAGGCACCGATCGCATCGGGCAACAGGAACGAAGCGAGCGTCGGCGTGATGGCGAAGGCGACGCGGCCGCGCTCCAGCGTCGACAGCTCCCTGAAGCCGACCGACAGCGCATCGACATCGCGCAGGATGCGTTCGGCCGTCGCCAGCATCTCGGTGGCCGCAGCGGTCGGCTGCAGGGAGCGCGTGGTGCGATCGAAAAGCCGCGCGCCGAGCCCGATCTCCAGTTGCCGGATCAGCATGCTGACCGCCGACTGCGTCACGAAGAGTTTCTCGGCTGCGGCGCCGAGCTTGCGCAGCTGGTGCACCTGCACGAAGGCGCGCAACTGGCGAATGGTCGGGCTGAAGTTCGGATTCATCAGACAACATGATATTTGCTTCGTAATTCTTTGATTTACGAATGAATCGATGTGCCTTCAAATAGCTGCAGAGACAAACCGGAAGACAGAACAAATGGAGCATCGCCAATGAAGCGCACTCGCCGCGGCATCGTCCGCAACCTCGCCGGCCTTCTGGGTGGCCTCGGCAGTCTGGGCCGATTGGGCCTATTGGCCGCGCTGCTGGCACCGGCCTTGCCGGCGGCGGCACAAACCGCCGCCGACTTCCCGAACAAGCCGATCCGCGTGGTCGTCACCTTTCCGCCGGGTGGCAGCTCCGACGCGGTGTTCCGCATGATCGTGCCGCGCCTGAATGAAAAACTGGGCCAGCCGGTGATCGTCGACAACCGACCCGGCGCGGGCGGCAATGTCGGCCTGAGCATCGTCGCCAAGGCACCGGCCGACGGCTACACGCTCGGCCTCGGCGCGGCCGGTGCGCTGTCGGCCAACGTCAGCCTCTACCCGAACATGCCGTTCGATCCGGTCAAGGACTTCAAGCCGGTCGCGATGCTGGCGGCCATCCCGTTCGTGATCGTCGGCCATCCGTCGATGAAGGCGAGGACGTTGCGCGAAGTCATTGCCGAAGCCAAGGCCGACCCGGCCAAGCTGTCGATCGGCCATGGCGGCAACGGCACCGCGATGCACCTGTCGGCGGCGTTGCTCGGCCAGATGGCCGGCGCCAAGTTCACCGAGGTGCCGTACCGCGGTTCCGGTCCGGCGGCGCTCGATGCGCTCGGCGGCCAGATCCCGCTGGCCATCGTCGACCTGCCCTCCGCGCTGCAGCAGATCAAGGCCGGCAAGCTCATCGCCTATGCGGTGACCAGCCCGCAGCGCCTGCCGATGCTGCCCGACACACCGACGGTGGCGGAGGCCGGCTTGCCAGGTTACGACTCGACCGGCTGGTTCGGCATCGTGGCGCCGGCCGGCACGCCGGCATCGATCATCGCGCGCCTGAATTCCGAGATCAACGCCGCGCTGTCCGATGAGACGCTGAAGGCCAACATGCGCAACCTCGGCGTCGAGCCGGCGCCCGAAACCTCGGCCGCTTTCGATGCCTACATCCGTTCCGAGACCGCGAAGTGGGCCAAGGTCATCCAGACCGCCCAGATCAAGCTCGACTGACCACGACACGACAACGAACAACAGCGAACGACAACGACATGACCCAGGAAACATTGACCGCCGACGTGCTCATCGTCGGCGCCGGCCCGGTCGGCCTGACGATGGCGATGGATCTGGCCTCGCGCGGCGTGACCGTGCTCATCGCCGAGATGCGCCGCTACGCCGAGCCGCCCAACGTGAAGTGCAACCATGTCGCCGCGCGCACGATGGAGCAGTTCCGCCGGCTCGGCGTCGCGCAAAAGCTGCGCGATGCCGGACTGCCGGCCGACTACCCGAACGACGTGGTGTTCCGCACCTCGGTGACCGGCATCGAGCTCACCCGCATTCCGATTCCGTGCCGACGGGATCGCTATTCGGAGACCGAGGGCCCCGACGCCTGGTGGCCGACCGCCGAGCCGCCGCATCGCATCAACCAGATCTACCTGGAGCCGATCCTGCTCGAACACGCGGCCGGGCTGCGGGGCGTGACGCTGCTCAATCGCACGCAGGTAACGACCTTCGAGCAGGACGACAACGGTGTGACTGCCACCGCGCTCGACCTCGACGGCGGCAGCACCCGGACGCTGCGCGCCCGCTTCATGGTCGGCTGCGACGGCGGCGCCTCGCCGGTGCGCAAACAGATCGGCGCCAAGCTCGAAGGCACTGCGGTGATCCAGCGCGTGCAGTCCACCTACATCCGGGCGCCGCAACTGCGCGCGCTCATTCCGGGCAAGCCGGCGTGGTCTTACTACTCGATGAACCCGCGGCGCTGCGGCACGATGTTCGCCATCGACGGGCAGGAGACCTGGCTGGTGCACAACCACCTCAACGCCGAGGAGCCCGAGTTCGATTCGGTCGATCGCGACACGTCGATTCGCGA
>CAXTCC010000262.1:0-2198 GCA_964242015.1 uncultured Variovorax sp. | reverse complement strand
CCTCCCGAATACGAACATGCGCTGGTGCTGTGCCGTGCCGATCAGCATGTGATGTGGCGCGGCAATCGCGTGCCGCAAGAGAGCGCGGCGCTGGTGGCACGGCTTTGCGGACGTGGAAGCTCGCTCGATGCAATCGCAACGACCCGCGCGAGCACCGAAGCCAGACCCGAGCCCGAAGCGGCGCTGTAGCCGACCTGCAGCGACGCCGTAGCCGATACCATTCGGGGAGCGCGCCGAAGCGTGAGCATCACGCTCCGCAGCGCTCCCTTCATGACCGAGTCGCTGCCCCCTGTAGAGCTTGTAGAACTTTCGCCGCCCGGTGCTGCGCGCGCTGATGCAACCCGCGCGCCACTGCCCGGCCGCCCGACGGTGCGCTTCATGTTGTCGAACCCGGCGCACTGGATTGCGTTGGGTTTCGGCTCCGGCTTGCCACGCATCGCGCCCGGCACCGTCGGCACGCTGTGGGCGTGGGTCGCGTTCCTCGTCATGCAGCGCTGGTTCGTGCCGTCGACCATCGGCTGGATCATTCTGGTGTCGCTGCCGGTCGGTTGGTGGGCCTGCACCGTCACCGCGCGCAACATGCGCATCGCCGACCCCGGCGCCATCGTGTGGGACGAAGTCGTCGCGTTCTGGATCATCCTGTGGATGATCGCGCCGGCCGGCTTGCTGGCGCAGGCCATCGCCTTCGGCCTGTTCCGCTTTTTCGATGCGGCCAAGCCGGGACCGGTGGCGTGGGCCGATGGCTTGTTCAAGCAACGTGACGCGGTCGAGCCCTCGTGGTGGGCGGCGGGATTCGGCATCATCCTGGACGACCTGGTGGCTGCGTTCTGCACGCTGCTGGTGATCGCTGCATGGAAGGCGTGGTGAGCGCATGACGATCGATCCATTGGTTCAACAGACCGCCCATTTACTTCAAGCAAAGCGCTGGATGCTGGCCACGGCCGAAAGCTGCACCGGCGGCATGATCGCCGCCGCTTGCACCGACCTCGCTGGCTCCAGCGTGTGGTTCGAGCGCGGCTTCGTCACCTATTCGAACGAAGCCAAGACCGATTTGCTCGGTGTCGACGCATCGCTCATCGCGACGCAGGGCGCGGTGAGCCAGGCAGTCGTCGAGGCGATGGCCGCCGGTGCCGTTGCACGGTCGAAAGCGCAGGTCTCGGTGGCCGTCACCGGCGTGGCCGGACCGGGCGGCGGCACGCCCGACAAACCGGTCGGCACCGTGTGGTTCGGCTGGTCGGTGGGCGGGCAGATCCGCAGCGAACGCCGGCAGTTCGATGGCGACCGCGCCGAAGTGCGTGCAGCCACGGTGCAGCATGCTTTGCAGTCGCTGGTGCTCATACTGCAGTCGGCAGGCTAGCGCCGCAGTCAGTCAGTCAGTCGCCACCGCGACCAACCCATTCACTACAACGACACCACAGGGGGGCCCACCATGCAGACAACCAACGAACAGACCATCCGTCGCTTCTACGACGCCTTCGCCAAGCTCGACGCCGCCACCATGAGCGCGTGCTACGCGCCCGACGTGACGTTCGAAGATGAGGTCTTCACACTGCGGGGTCGCAAGGAAGTCGGCGGCATGTGGACCATGCTGTGCGCCGGCACCCAAGCCAAAGGCGCCGACGTGTGGAAGCTGACGTATCGCGACGTCGCGGCCGACGACACCAGCGGCAAGGCGCACTGGGATGCGCACTACCGCTTCAGCGCGACCGGCCGCATCGTCGACAACGCCATCGATGCGCGCATGACCTTCACGCCCGAAGGCCTGATCGCCACGCACCACGACAGCTTCCCGTTCTGGACCTGGGCACGTCAGGCGTTGGGCACGCCCGGTCTGCTGCTCGGCTGGTCACCGTCGCTGCGCAACAAGGTGAAGAAGACGGCAGCCACCAACCTCGCCGCCTTCATGGCGCGCTCATCCTGAGATCATTGTCGAACTACTCGAGACGTTCAGAAAGCAAGAGACCAATGACCGCCGCATCCAGCACCGACATCGCACTCACCGACGACACCGCCAGGCACCGCTACGAAGCCCACATCGGCAACGAGCTGGCCGGCTATGCCGAGTACAACCTGCTCACCGATGCCATCATGTTCACGCACACTGAAGTGCTGTCGGCCTTCGAAGGCAAAGGCGTCGGCTCGACCTTGGCGAAGCACGTGCTCGACGACGCGCGTGCACGCAAGCTGCACGTGATCCC
>CAXTCC010000261.1:0-5621 GCA_964242015.1 uncultured Variovorax sp. | reverse complement strand
GCGGGAACGACAGCAGGCCGGAGCCCATGATGGTTTTGAGTTCTTGCGGATTCATTAAATGGATAAACGAAGGGGGATCGAATCAATCGGGGATCAATCGATCTTGATGTTGGCGTCGGTGACGACCTTGGCCCAGCGCGCGCGTTCCTTGTTGAAGAACTTGTCCTGCTCGACCGAAGTCATCGTCACGACTTCGGCGCCCTGACCGGCGAGGCGCGAGCGGATGTCGGCCGAGCGAATGATGGAAACCAGTTCCTTGTTGAGGCGCTGCACGATCGCATCGGGTGTGCCGCGCGACACCAGCACGCCCTGCCAGGTGCCGGATTCGTAGCCAGGCACGCCCTGCTCCGCGATGGTCGGCACATCGCCGATCAGCGGCATGCGCGTGGCCTTCGACACGCCCAGGATCTTGAGCTTGCCCGACTGCACCTGGGGCAACGTGGCGAGCATGCCGTTCATGAGGATCTGGGTCTGGCCGCCGACGGTGTCCTGGATTGCCTGCACGCCGCCCTTGTAGGGCACGTACTGCCAGCGCGCACCGACCGCGCGCTCGAGTGCGACGCCGGCCAGATGCGGCGCACTGCCGGTGGCGGTCACGGCGAAGTTGAGATCGGACTTCTTGGACAGCGCGACCAGCTCTTTCAGGTTGCTGGCCTGCACCGACGGATGCACCACCAGCAAGTGCGGTGAATACGCCAGCATCGTGACGCTGCTCAGATCTTTCGACGGGTCGAAAGCCAGCTTGGGATACACCGAGGGGCTGATCGCCAGCGCGCCGACGTCGCACAGCAGCAAGGTGTAGCCATCGGGTGCCGACTTGGCGACGAAATCGGCGCCCAGATTGCCGTTGGCCCCCGCCCTGTTTTCGACGAGCACCGTTTGCTTCAACGCTTCAGACAACGGCTGCGTGATCGACCTTGCAATGATGTCCGACGAGCCGCCCGGCGGGTACGGCACGATGATCTTGATCGGTTTGGAAGGCCAGGCGGCATCGGCTGCATGGGCACTGCCCGCTGCCAGAAGTCCGCCACCGATCGCACCACCCAGGGTGCCGAGCATCCACTCACGCCGCTTGATCGCCATGTCCATCTCCGGTGATAACTATGTGATCGGTCATCGTACAACTCGGTCCGTCGTTCGTCTCTACCGGTTTACCCGCAATTCAGGCGTCGGCGCTGGTTGCAGCCTGCGTGTCGGCCGGCCTGCCCGCTTCCGCCGATCGGGCTGCCTCCTGCGCGCGGCGCAAGCGCTCCCGGCTGTTGGTCAGATGGATTCGCATCGCGGCGCGCGCCGACTCGGCATCGCCGCGCGCGATGGCCTCGTAGATCTCTTCGTGCTCCCGGTTGACGCGGCTCAGATACTCGCTGCGCCGATCGACATCGACCAGTGCACTGATGCGGGTGCGCGGAAAGATCGACGTGCCGAGGTGGCTCATGATGTCGGCGAAATAAGGGTTGCCCGTCGCCTGCGCGATGCGCAGATGAAAGCGCAGATCGGGTGCCACGGTGTCGCCTGAAACCCGCACGTTGTGTTCGAATTCGTCGAGTGCCTGGCGCATCGCCAGCAGGTCTTCTTCGCTGCAGCGCGCGGCCGCCAGCCCGGCGGAACCGGTCTCCAGGCTGATGCGCAATTCGAGCACCGACAGCACGTCGACCGATGTCGCGAGTTCGGCCGGATCGAGCCTGAACATGCCGCCCGACTTCGGCTGCAGAACGAAGGTGCCGACGCCATGGTGCGTTTCGACCAACCCGCTCGCCTGCAGCTTGGACAAGGCCTCGCGCACGACCGTCCGGCTGACGCCATAGGCCTGCATGATGGCCGACTCGGTCGGCAACTTGTCTCCCGGCCGCAGCGTCTGCGCCTGGATCTTCTGCGCCATGTCGTCGACCAGTCCATGCGCCAGGCCTCGTCCCTTGACACGCGGGCGCCCGACAAAGGCCGCAGCCTTGGCTTTGTCGGTGGCGGCCAGTGAAGAAGCACTGTCTAGCAAGGGATTTCCCGCAGTGGATTGGCTCATGCGGCCATGATAATTCGGGCAAATGTTGTATGACAACCGATAACAACCCTAAGTTTTGATGAAGTACACCCTCGACTTCGCTCCGCTGCTCAGCTACTGGCCCGTGTTTCTCAACGGCGCCTGGCTCACGCTCAAGATGACGGCGCTTGCCGTGATCGTCGGCGTTGCATTGGGCACGGCGGTCGCCTTTGCCAAGCGCAGCAAGATCAAGCCGCTCTCGCGCCTCTGCTCGGCGTACATCGAGGCGGTACGCAACACGCCGTTCCTGGTTCAGATCTTCCTGCTGTACTTCGGGCTGGCCAGCTTCGGCGTGCGCATGCCCACCTTTGCGGCCGCGGTGCTGGCGATGACCATCAACATCGGCGCCTACGCGGCGGAGATCATCCGCGCCGGCCTCGAATCCATCCCGCCCGGACAGATCGAAGCGGCTGAATGCCTGGGCTTGTCGAAGTGGCGCATCGGCTGGCACGTGATGCTGCAGCCATCGATCGAGAAGGTGTACCCGGCCCTCACCAGCCAGTTCCTGCTGATGATGCAGGCCTCGGCCATGGCGTCGCAGATCTCGGCGGAAGAGCTCACCGCCATCGCCAACACCGTGCAGTCGGACACCTTCCGTTCGCTCGAAACGTACATCGTGGTGGCCGCGCTCTACCTGGTGCTGTCGCTGATCATCAAGCTCATCACCAGCGTGCTGGGCGAATACCTGTTTCGCCGCCGCCGCGTGCTGCGCAAGGCGGCCGCTCGAAGCGCCGGCGGCGCCCGTGCACTCATCGACACCACGCAAGCCAATGTGGCGAGCCACGGCGGAGCGGCATGACCATGTTCGGCAGCTTCACCTCCGTCCATCTCTTCTATCTGATCAACTCGATCGGCTGGACGCTGGTGCTGTCGGCACTGGCCTTCGTGCTCGGTGCGATCGGCGGCTTCGGCGTGATGCTGGCGCGCATCTCGCCGCGGCCCTGGCTGCGCTGGCTGGCCATCGTCTACATCGAGTGCATTCAGGGCATTCCGCTGCTGATCCTGCTCTTCATCGTGTACTTCGGTTTGTCGGTGTACGGCTACTCGTTGCCCTCGCTGGTGGCGGCCGGCCTGGCGATGATGATCTACGTTGCCGCCTACCTCGGCGACATCTGGCGCGGCTGCATCGACGCCATGCCCAAGCCGCAATGGGAAGCCTCCGAATGCCTGGCGTTCTCGCGCTGGCAGACGCTGCGGCTGGTGATCATTCCGCAGGCCGTGCGCCTGTCGTTGCCGCCGACCGTCGGCTTCCTGGTGCAGATCATCAAGATGACCTCGCTGGCCTCGGTCATCGGCTTCGTCGAGCTCACGCGCGCCGGGCAAATCATCAACAACACGATCTTTCAGCCGTTCCTGATCTTCAGTCTGGTCGGCATCTTTTATTTCGCCCTGTGTTACCCGCTGTCGCGCTGGAGCGAAGCCATGGAGAACAAGCTCAATGTCGCCAATCGTTAGTCTTCAGGACGTCTACAAGAGCTTCGGCTCGAACCAGGTGCTGAAGGGCGTTTCGTTCGAGGTCGCCAAGGGCGAAATGATCGCCATCATCGGCGCCAGCGGCTCGGGCAAGAGCACCGCGCTGCGCTGCATCGACCGACTGGAAAAGATCGACAAGGGCACCATCGAAGTGGCCGGCATCCGCGTCGACAGTCCTTCGGTGGACTTGAAGCGCCTGCGGCTCGAAGTCGGCATCGTCTTCCAGAGCTACAACCTTTTCCCGCACCTGACGGTCGAAGAAAACATCATGTTGGCACTGCGCCACGTGAAGAAACAGTCGCGTGCCGAGGCGCACCAGGTGACGCTGCGCGTGCTCGATCAGGTCGGCCTGCGCGAAAAGGCCGATGCGTATCCGGAGCAACTTTCGGGCGGGCAGCAGCAGCGCGTGGCGATCGCCCGTTCGCTCGCGATGTCGCCCAAGGTCATGCTGTTCGACGAGGTCACCTCGGCGCTCGATCCGCAACTCACCGGCGAAGTGCTGCGCGTGATGGAAGACCTCGCAGCCGGTGGCATGACCATGCTTTTGGTGACACACGAAATGGCCTTTGCCAAGCGCGTGGCCGACCGCATTATTTACATGCACCAGGGCAAGGTCTGGGAGATCGGCGAGGGCAGCATGCTCGATTCACCGAAGACGCCCGAACTCCGCGCCTTTCTCGACAACGGGCTCTGACCGGCCTCACACCGCAGCCACACACCGTAGCCACACACCGTAGCCACAAGGCACCTTTTTTCCTTTCAACTTTTCGCGAACCCCAAGGAGACACACCATGAAATCGACAATGACCTTTGCCCGCACCGCCCTCGCCGCCTTGATGCTGGCCGGCATCACCCAAGCCGCACTCGCCGACCAGTTCGACGACATCAAGAAGGCCGGCACGATCCGCGTGGCGATCGCCATCGGAACGCCGCTCTTCAGCTACACCGATGCCAACATGCAGCCGACCGGCTCCGACGTCGACACCGCGACCGAGCTCGCCAAGGACCTCGGCGTCAAGCTGGAAATCGTGCCGATCAACACCGCCGCACGCATCCCGACGCTGCAGGCGCAACGCGCCGACGTGGTCATCTCCAGCCTCTCGATCACCGAAGAACGCGCCAAGGTCGTCGACTTCTCGATTCCTTACTCGGCCATCACCATCATGGTGTCGGCGCCCAAGGACATGAAGATCGCCAACTACGCAGACCTGGCCGGCAAGCGCGTCGGCCTCACGCGCGCGACCACCAACGACACCATCACGACCCGCGAAGCCAAGGGCGCGGAAATCATGCGCTACGAAGACGATGCGACGCTCATCACGTCGGTGGTCACCGGCCAGGTCGACATCTTCTCGAGCACGCCGTCGAACATGGGCGAGGTCAACAAGCGCGCGCCCGGCAAGAACTTCGAGATGAAGTTCTCGCAGCTCGATTCGGGTCTCGGCATCACCATGAACAAGGGCAACCCGAAGCTGAAGGAATGGGTCGACGCCTGGGTCACGACCAACATCAAGAACGGCAAGCTCAACACCATCTACAAGAAATACCACGGTCGCGATCTGCCGACGACGGTTTTCAAGCCAGCCTGAGGACAGCGAGACATGGCCAACAAACTCGGTCGTTTGCTGTTGACCGGTGCTGCCGGCGGTCTTGGCAAGGTGCTGCGCGACACGCTGAAGCCATCGGCCGACGTGCTGCGCCTGTCAGACATTGCCGGCATGGCGCCGGCAGCGGGCGCGAATGAAGAAGTCGTGCCTTGCGACCTCTCCGACAAGGCAGCGGTCGACGCCTTGGTGGCGGGCTGCGATGCGGTCGTGCACCTGGGTGGCGTCTCGGTCGAGCGTCCGTTCGAAGAAGTGCTGGAAGCCAACATCAAGGGCGTCTTCCACCTGTACGAAGCGGCCCGTCGGCACAGCGCCAGGCGCATCGTGTTCGCCAGCTCGAACCACGTCATCGGCTTTCACAAGCAGACCGAGACGATCGATGCCAGCGCGCAGAAGCGGCCCGACGGCTACTACGGCTTGTCGAAATCCTTCGGCGAAGACGTGGCGCAGTTCTACTTCGACCGCTACGGCATCGAGACGGTGAGCATCCGCATCGGCTCGTCGTTTCC
>CAXTCC010000260.1:0-5636 GCA_964242015.1 uncultured Variovorax sp. | reverse complement strand
CTACACAACCGGGCAACTGCGCGCTTTGGCTGACGTGCTTTTGCGCCATCCGCATGTGATGGTGCTGACCGACGACATCTACGAACACATCCGCTTCGGCACCGAAGCGCCGAAGCATTTGCTGGCGATCGAGCCTTCGCTGCGCGACCGCACGCTGGTGGTCAACGGTGTCTCCAAGACCTACGCGATGACCGGCTGGCGCATCGGCTATGCGGCCGGCCCGGCGGACATCATCGCGGCGCTCGACATGCTGCAGGGCCAGTCGACCAGCGGCGTCTGCTCGATCAGCCAGGCCGCCGCGGTGGTCGCGCTGAACGAGCCGCTGACCTTCTTGCCCGAGTGGGTCGACACCTACCAGCAGCGGCGCGATGTCGCGGTGGAAATGCTCAATGCCATTCCGGGTATCCGCGCGCGTGCACCGGGCGGTGCCTTCTATCTCTATCCGCATTGCGGCGGTTTGATCGGCAAGCGCACGCCGTCTGGCAAGACGCTGGAGACCGACAACGACGTCGTGATCTTCTTGCTCGAAGCCGGCGGCGTCATGGTGCTGGCGGGTACGGCCTATGGCGTTGCGCCGTACTTCCGCATGTCGATCGCGACCAGCGTTGAGCAGGTCGAAGAGGGCTGCCGTCGCATTGCTTCCGCTGTCGCACAGCTGGTCTGAATCGTGCGAGTACCAATGACACGAACGATCGCTATGCCCATCAAGAACGCTTATGCGTCGAGGTGCATTTCGTATTAGAAATTTCTGCTTTAGCTTCCTACCATCACATCAACTTTTTCACGACTGGACATAGCCATGAGCCACTTCCTTCCGATGCAACAGCTTCGCAGCACCGCCTCCTTCGCCGTTGCCGCCTTGTGTGGCGTGCTGGCCTTCGGCAATGTCTCGGCACAGACGGCCGACAGCCTGAAGATCGGCATCATTGCGCCGATGAGCGGCGCCAACGCACGCTACGGCGCCTTCGCCAACAAGGGCGCCGCGCTGGCCGCCAAGGAGATCAACGACGCCGGCGGCGTGCTCGGCAAGAAGATTGAACTGGTGAGCGGCGACAGCCAGTGCGTGCCCGCTGAAGGCGTGGCCGCGACGCAGCGCATGATCAGCCTCGAAAAAACGCCAATCATCATCGGTGACGTCTGCAGCTCGGTCACGCTGGCGATGCAGCCGATGGTCGAGGAGTCGAAGGTGCTGCTGGTCAACGCGGCATCGTCGAACCCTGACATCACCTACAAATCGGGCGTAGGCGGTTTCAAGTGGACCTTCCGCAATTACTCGACAGATGAAGTGCGGGCCGCGACGGTGCTCGAGTATTCCGTCAAGACCAAGGGCTTCAAGAAGTTCGCGGTGCTGTCGGTCGACAGCGACTACGGCCGCGGTGCCATCAAGTTCACCAAGCGCTACCTGCCCAAGTACGAAGGCGCCGAGATCCTGAGCGAGGACTACTACAAGGACTCGGAAACCGACTTCCGCTCGGTGCTGAGCAAGATCCGCCGCTCGGGCGCGCAGGCCATCGTGCTGTACGGCCAGGCCGACACCACGCCCATCATCGCGCGCCAGATGCTCGAGCTCGGCCTGGCCGGCAAGGTCGCGCTGGTCGGCAACGGCGAGTTCAACACCAAGGACACCATCGCGGCTGCGCCCAAGGTCATGAACGGCGCGGTCGAAGCTGCTGCGTGGTTGCCTGAAGTGCCGACCGCCAAGAGCCTGAAGTTTGTCGACGACTACAAGAAGGCCTACGGCGGCGAAATGCCCAACAACCACGCCTTTACCCACTACGACACGGTGCAGCTGATCGCCGCTGCTGCACGCCAGGCCAAGAGCATCAAGGCCGACGACGTGCGCAATGCGCTGACCACCATCAAGTACGACGGCGCGATGGGCCAGGTGACCTTCGACGACCACAACCAGGCGGTGATGCCGATGGCGCTGATCGAGATCACGGACGGCAAGCCGGTGATCAAGGGAATGATCGCGACCAAGGTCGACTACGCCGCTGCGGCCGTCGCAGCCAAGTAAGCCGCAGACGACGACTGTCGAGGACACCCCGTGAGCTCATTCATCTTCGAGCAGATCGTCAACGGCATCATCACCGGCTCGATGTACGCGCTGGTCGCGGCCGGCATGACCATGATCTTCGGCGTGCTGCGCGCCATCAACTTCGCGCACGGCGAGTACTACATGCTCGGCACCTTCGCGGCGTGGTGGGTCATGACCAAGCTGATGGCCGACTACAGCATCGCGATCTTCGCCGGCGTTGCGATTGTCTGCGTCATCGCGGTGGTGATCGGCCGCATCGTGATGCAGCGCCTGATCGGGCAACCGTTCCAGGCCGGCGTGCTGGCCACGCTCGGCCTTTCGCTCATCTTGCAGAACGTGGTCATCCTGGCTTTCGGTGGCGGCTACAAGGTGTTCAACGGCGGCTGGATCGAGCCGATCGAGATGGGCGACTTCGGCATGTCGCAGCAGCGCGTGGTGCTGGTTGTGGTCACGCTCGCGGTGTTCGCCGGGCTCGAATGGATGGTGCGCAGCACGCGGCTGGGCCGCTCGATTCGTGCCGTATCGCAGAACATCGAGTGCTGCCAGGTCAACGGCATCGACGTCGAGCAGGTGGTGCGCCGCACCTTCCTGATCGGCGTCGGCATCGCGGCGCTGTCGGGCATCCTGACCGGGCCGATCAACGTCAGCATCTACGGCGGCATGGGCGAGTCGATCACGCTCAAGACCTTCGCGGTGATCGTCATGGGCGGCATGGGCAACGTGCGCGGCACGCTCATCGCCGGCTTCCTGCTCGGCATTGTCGAAAGCCTGGTGGCCGGCTACATCGGCCTGCAATACCGCGACTCGGTCGGCTTCATCGCGCTGCTCCTGATGTTGATGTTCCGCCCGCATGGGCTGTTCAGCAGCAAGGCGCGCTTCTAACCCACGTCCACGGAACAGACCCACCATGTCAACCACCACCCTGGACTCGCCCAAGTTGCCGACGGCGCGCATCGCGTCGATCAACTGGAGCTTCTGCGCCATCGCCATGGTCGCGCTGCTGGCCTCGCCGCTGGTGCTCGGCGACTACTACCTGCACGCGATGGTGCTGGCGATGATCTTCCTGCTGCCTGCCCTCGGCCTGAACCTCATCCTCGGCTACACCGGCATGCTGTCGCTGGCGCAGGGCGTGTTCTTCGGCATCGGCGCCTACGCGTCGGCGCTGATGTCGATTCACTTCGGCACTGGCTTCATCGTCAACCTCGTGATCGCCGGACTCGCGGCTGGGCTCATCGCCTTGCCGCTCGGCATTCCCGCGCTGCGGCTTCGCGACACCTCGTTCGTGATGTGCACCCTGGGGCTGGTCGTCATCGCGCAGATGGTGTCGAAGAACTGGATCGACCTGACGCGCGGCGACATGGGCCTGAGCGGCGTGCCGCGTCCGCGCCTCGGCTTCGGCGACATGGTGTTCACCGTGATCAAGGCACCGGAGTATTTTTACCTGGTGCTGGCGGTGGCGGCACTCGCGGTGATCGGCTTCTACGCGCTGATCCGCTCGCCGGCCGGTCGTTGCATGGTGGCGATTCGCGACAACGAGCAGTTGGCCGAATCGCTGGGTGTACCGACCTGGACCTACAAGTTGCTGGTGTTCATGTTGAGCGCGGTGTTCGCCGGCCTCGGCGGCAGCCTGTACGCGCACTTCTCGACGGTGGTGAGCCCGCTGGTGTTCCAGTCTTACTACTCCAACACCATCCTGATCATCGTGCTGGGTGGCGGCGTGGGCAAGGTACCCGGCGCGATCATCGGCAGCTTCGTTTTCGTCGCCTTGTCGGAAGCGTTGCGCATCACGCCGGAGCTGCGGATGGTGATGTACGGACTGGTGCTGCTGATGCTGGTGTTCCTGTTCCCGCAGGGCCTGGCCCCATTGTTCGAGAAGCTGTCCGAACGCCTGGCGCGCATTGGCAAGACCGGCTCGGAGCATCGTTCATGAGCGCCATCGACAGCAACACCCCGATGCTGCGCATCGAAGGCCTGCGCAAGAACTACGGCGCCGTTGCCGCATTGCAAGGCGTCGACATCGAGGTCAAGCGCGGTGAAGTGCTCGGCCTGATCGGGCCGAACGGCTCCGGCAAGTCGACCTTGTTCGACTGCTGCACCGGTCTTCAAAAGAGCGATGCCGGCCGCGTGCTGCTGAAGGGCGTCGACATCACCGGCTGGCCGATGAACCGCATCGCCCGCGAAGGCAAGTTCTATCGCAGCTTCCAGAAGACGGTCGTGTTCCCAACGCTCAACTCCGAGGAGAACCTGGTGCTCGCCGGGCAGATGTCGAGTTTTCCGAATGTGCTGTCTACCTTCTGGATCGGGCCGTCGGCCAAGCGGCGCGTCGCCGAGCTGCGCGAGCGAGCTCAGACGCTCATCGAGATCTCCGGCCTGTCGCGGGTGGCGCACCTGCCGGCCGGCCACATGTCGGGCGGACAACAGAAGCTGCTGCAGTTCGCGTCGATGCTGATGCCCGAGCCGGAACTGATCCTGCTCGACGAGCCGCTGGCCGGCATCAACCCGATCCTGATCGAAAAGGTGATCCAGAGCATCGAGCACGCCAACAAGACGCTGGGCGTCACCTTCGTGGTGATCGAGCACAACACCGACGTGCTGATGAACCTGAGCCACCGCATCGTCGTGCTGCACCAGGGGACCAAGCTGGCGGACGACACGCCCGAAGCCGTGGTCGCAAATCAAGAGGTCATCGAGACCTATCTCGGAGGCTGAGATGCAAACGATGCAAACGATGCAAGACAGACAAGCCAAGTCAGGGCAGCCCATGGAACTCGAGATCAGCAACCTCTACGCCGGCTACGGCCACCTCGACATCCTTCACGGTGTCGACCTGAAGATCAAGCACGGTGAGTTCGTCACGCTGCTCGGGCCGAACGGCGCGGGCAAGTCGACCTTGCTGAAGTCGCTGTTCGGCATGACAACGCACAAGGGTGGCTCGATCCGCTGGAAGGGCAAGGAGATCGCCGGCCTGCGCCCGCAGCAGATGCTCGGTCACGGCATTGCCTACGTGCCGCAAGGCCGCTGCAACTTCCAGTTGATGTCGATCGACGAGAACCTGGAGATGGCCGCCTACACCGTCAAGGGCGGCGACCTGAAGGGCGAGCGCGAGTACGTGTACGACCTGTTCCCGATCCTGCGCAAGCGCCGCAACGAGCTGGCCGGCAACATGTCCGGCGGCGAGCAGCAGTTGCTGGAAATGGCAATGGCGGTGCTGCGCCGACCCGAGATCCTGCTGGTCGACGAGCCGTCTGTCGGCCTGTCGCCGCAAGCCATCACGCTGGTCTTCAACGAACTCAAGCGACTGCACCAGGGCGGCCGAACCATCCTGCTGGTCGAGCAGAACACACGCAAGGCCATGGAGGCCGCCGAGCGCGCGGTCGTGCTGCGGCTCGGCAAGGTGATCTGGGACAGCCCGGTCAGCGAGCTGAGCACCGGCGACCTGGGCGAACTTTTCATGACGGGCCGCCGCGCTGCGAGCGCGAGCGTGGCGTAGCCCGATCGACATCACATACCAACCGAACATCAAGGAGCTGAAAGGCATGAAACTGGCATTCGACACGGGTGGCACGTTCACCGACTTCGCCATGACCGAGGACGATGG
>CAXTCC010000259.1:0-5664 GCA_964242015.1 uncultured Variovorax sp. | reverse complement strand
TAGTGGATGTTGGTGCCGCCCGCCATGAACTTGGCATCGACCATCAGCTCGCGGTGCAGCGGGATGTTGGTGCTGATGCCTTCGATCACGGTCTCGTTCAGCGCCGTGCGCATGCGCGCCATCGCCTGCTCGCGCGTATCGCCGTAGACGATGATCTTGCCGATCATCGAGTCGTAGTTCGGCGGCACGAAGTAGTTGGTGTAGGCATGCGAATCGACCCGCACGCCAGGGCCGCCCGGCGGGTGCCACATCGTGATGCGGCCCGGCGACGGCGTGAACTTCCACGCGTCTTCGGCGTTGATACGGCATTCGAATGCATGGCCACGCATCTGGATCTGGCGCTGTGTGAACGGCAGCTTTTCGCCGGCGGCGACCATGATCTGCGTCTTCACGATGTCGATGCCGGTGGTGAACTCGGTCACCGGATGCTCGACCTGCACGCGCGTGTTCATCTCGATGAAGTAGAACTCGCCGTTCTCATAGAGGAACTCGAAGGTGCCGGCACCGCGGTAGCCGATCTTCTTGCAGGCCGCCGCGCAACGCTCGCCGATCTTCTCGATCAGCTTGCGCGGAATGCCCGGCGCCGGCGATTCTTCGATCACCTTCTGGTGCCGCCGCTGCATCGAGCAGTCGCGCTCACCCAGGTAGACCGCATTCTTGTACTTGTCGGCCAGGATCTGGATCTCGACGTGTCGCGGGTTCTGGAGAAATTTCTCCATGTAGACCGCCGGATTGCTGAAGGCAGCACCCGCCTCGGCCTTGGTCATCTGGATGGCGTTGATGAGCGCCGCTTCCGTATGAACCACGCGCATGCCGCGCCCGCCACCGCCGCCGGCCGCCTTGATGATGACCGGGTAGCCCACCGCGCGCGCAATGCGCTTGTTGGTGGCAGCGTCGTCGGACAATTCGCCCTCGGAGCCCGGCACGCACGGCACGCCGGCCTTGATCATGGCCTGCTTGGCCATGACCTTGTCGCCCATCGTGCGGATGTTTTCCGGTGTCGGGCCGATGAACTGAAATCCGCTTTGCTCGACGCGCTCGGCGAAGTTGGCGTTCTCGCTCAGGAAGCCGTAGCCCGGATGAATCGCCTCGGCGTCGGTCACTTCGGCCGCCGAAATGATGGCGGGCATATTGAGATAGCTCAACGCCGATGCCGCGGGGCCGATGCACACCGCCTCCTGCGCCAGCTTGACGTACTTGGCCTCGCGATCGGCTTCCGAATAGACCATCACGGCCTTGATGCCCATCTCGCTGCAGGCACGCTGAATGCGCAGCGCAATCTCGCCGCGGTTGGCGACCAGAATCTTCTTGAACATGGTCACTCGATGATGAACAGCGGTTGGCCGTACTCGACGGCTTGACCGTTTTCGCCCAGGATCTGCGTGACCGTGCCGGACTTGTCGGCCTCGATCTCGTTCAGGATCTTCATGGCCTCGATGATGCAGACCGTATCGCCTTCATTGACCTTGCTGCCGACTTCCACGAAGGCGGCGGCGCCGGGGCTCGACGAGCGGTAGAACGTGCCGACCATCGGCGACTTGATGGCATGGCCTGCGGGCGCTGCCTCGACGGGCGCTGCGGGCGCTGCAGCTGGCGCGGGCGCTGGTGCCGCCGCGCCGGAAGGTGCCGCCATGGCTTGCACGTATTGAACAGGTGCGGGCTCGCCGCCCTTGACGATGCGAACCTTGCCTTCTGCCTCGGTTATCTCTAGTTCGGAAATATTGGATTCAGACACCAGGTCGATCAGTGTCTTGAGTTTGCGCAGGTCCATGGGGCTCCATTGCCGGCGTGGCCGGTCATTCGGGAATCAACTCGCCTGAAGTCGGTGCGCTGCGTGTACCAGTGACTTATTACCGGCTACTGGCAACTACTGACCACTTCAGGCAGCTACGTCAGTCTATTTCAGCGATTGTCGTCGCCAAACCGTCGGGCTCGCCGTCGGCCGGCCGCATTCTAACCGTGAACTTGTGCACGCCGCCATGCGTCGAGGTCGGTGGGCTCCAGCTTGCCCATCTTCCGGGCAGCGACCTTGCCATCGGCTTGAACTACCAGCGTAAACGGCAGTCCGCCGCCGGTGTTGCCCAACTGTTTGACCAGTTCGGTGCCTTCCAGGCCCGCCAAGCCGACCGGAAAGCTCACCGGCGTCTTTTCAAGAAACTTACGAACCGAACTCGGCTGATCGATGGCCAATCCAATCACTTGCCAACTTGAGGCCGCGTGATCGCGAAAGAAGCGATCGACCATCGGCAGCTCTTCGATGCAAGGCGGGCACCAAGTTGCCCAGAAGTTGACAAGCAGCGGCTTGCCGCGGAGTTCTGCCAGCTTCAACTCTCCGCCCTCTGGCCGCATGAAGCTGCGGGACCAGAAGGCAGGATCGATACGGTCGACCCCCTGCCCCGCATCCGTCGCGCCAGTGGCATTCGCGTCGTGCTTCAACCACGCGCCACCGACGCCCGCGCCGGCAGCCACCGCCGCCACACCGCCGTAGAGCCAACGCCGCCGGCTCACATCCGTCTTCATCCCGAATCCTTTTCAATCAGGCGCCGCAATGCGGCCAGGTCGCCACGGGGCGTTCGACCCTGCGCGTCGGGTTTCAGCGCGCCGCGCAAATCGTCCAGATCGTAGACCAGCAAGTGCACGCCGATCTCCTCGCCCAGGGCACGGCTCGCCGCATGCACGCTGAGTGCCTCGACCTGCTCACCATGAAAGCCGGTGACCATCCGTGGTTCGTAGTCGACGTGATGGTCAATCAACGCAATCTCGGCCGATTTCGAATCGTCGCAAAAAAGCTGGATATAGATATCTGACAAGCGCGTCGCGGTGCCGTGCCACACCGCGCCGCCCACATGCGGACGAAACACCGCCATTCGCTGCATCCATTCCAGCGCCAGGAGGCGCAACGCGTGAAGTTCCTTTGGCTGCGTGTCGGCGCAAAAAAGCTGGATGTAGTCGCGGACCTCGATCTCGACCTCGTCGTTGTTGGGCAACGCAGTGCGGCTCGGCAATCCCATCTCGCGCAAGGCACGCCGTTTGGCAGGGCCGTACTCCAGCCCCTCCTCGACGACAAGGCGGGCTGCGGTCGCTGCGATTTCGCGCTTGGACATGTCCATCGGTTCATTCTGCCCGCAGAGCGCGATTCGCAGAAGCCCCGAAGAAGCCGCAATGAACCGCCACTGGAGGCATCCCTAAAATCAGCCGATGCACATTCATATTCTCGGCATCTGCGGCACGTTCATGGGCGGCCTGGCTGCCTTGGCACGCGAAGCCGGACACCGCGTCACGGGCTGCGACGCCGGCGTCTATCCGCCGATGAGCGACCAGCTGCGCGCGCTCGACATCGATCTCGTCGAAGGTTTTTCCGCAGATCAGATGGCCCTTGTGCCCGACATGTTCGTGGTCGGCAACGTGGTCTCTCGCGCTCGACTGGCCGACGGCGCGCCCAAGTTTCCGCTGATGGAAGCGATTCTGGACGCCGGCGCGCCGTACACGAGCGGTCCGCAATGGCTTGCCGAAAACGTGCTGCAAGGCCGCCACGTGCTGGCCGTCGCGGGCACGCACGGCAAGACCACCACCACGTCGATGCTGGCCTGGATTCTGGATCGGGCCGGCAAGGCGCCAGGCTTTCTCGTGGGCGGCGTGCCGCTCGACTTCGGCGTGTCGGCGCGACTGGGCTCGGGTCACACCTTCGTCATCGAAGCCGACGAATACGACACCGCGTTCTTCGACAAGCGCAGCAAGTTCGTGCACTACCGACCGCGCACCGCCATCCTGAACAATCTCGAGTTCGACCACGCCGACATCTTCGATGACCTCGCCGCCATCGAGCGGCAGTTTCATCACCTCGTGCGGACGGTGCCGAGCACCGGCCGCGTGGTGGTCAATGCGAACGAAGACAGTTTGCAGCGCGTCCTGGCGCAGGGTTGCTGGAGCGAGGTCGCTCGCTTCGGCGGCACACCCGACCGTGCCGGCGAACCAGCGGAGTGGCAGGCCGATGGCGAGCACAGCGCATTCGACGTCCTGCGCCAAGGCGAGGTCGTTGGTCGCGTCGAATGGTCACTGTCCGGCCTGCACAACCAGATGAACGCGATGGCCGCCATCGCCGCGGCCCAGCATGTCGGCGTTGCGCCGGCCGATGCCGCTGCCGCGCTCGGCACCTTCCGCAACGTCCGGCGCCGCATGGAATTGCGCGGCGTGGTCGCGCGCGAGGGTGGCGACATCCATGTCTACGACGACTTCGCCCACCACCCTACTGCGATCCGCACCACGCTAGACGGTCTGCGGCGCCAGCTCGACCTGCAAGGCAAGACGGCCGAGCGCATCGTCGCGGCTTTCGAGCCGCGCAGCAACACCATGAAGCTGGGCACCATGTCGTCACAGCTGCCATGGAGCCTCGAGGCCGCCGACCTGGCGTTCTGCCACACGGCCGGGCTCGACTGGGACGCGGCTGCTGCGCTCGCCCCCCTCGGCGAGCGGGCTCGCGTGGCCGATGCGATCGATCCCTTGGTGGCGCAGATCGCCGCCGCGGCGCGCCCGGGCGATCACATCGTCTGCATGAGCAATGGCGGATTCGGCGGTGTCCACGACAAGTTGCTGGCCGCACTGAGGGCAGCGACATGACGCCCACTCGCGCGCAACAGCTGATCGAAACGCTGCGATTGCAGCCCCATCCGGAGGGTGGCTGGTACCGCGAGACGTTTCGTTCGGGCGCCGTGTCGACGCCGGGCGACGGCCGACCGGCACGCAGCGCGCTGACGACCATCTATTTCCTGCTCGAAGCGCACCAGCATTCGCGCTGGCACCGCGTGCTGTCGGACGAAGTCTGGGTGTTTCTCGAAGGCGTGCCGCTGGCACTCTGGACCTGCGATGCCGGCCTTCGCACGGCGCCGGCGCACAGCCGGCTGGGCAGCGTCGATGCCCACGGCACCCGACCGCAACACGTGGTGCCGGCCGGTCAGTGGCAGGCGGCGCGACCTATCCTGAGCCACACCGCCAACGACTACACGCTGGTCGCCTGCACGGTCGCGCCCGGTTTCGACTTCGCCGATTTCTCCCTCATGCCCGATGGCGGCGACGAAGCCGCCGCCGTGCGCCACCACTGGCCGGACCTTGCCGACCTGATCTAGTTCCGTCCGGTTTGGGTCGCCTTGGGAGCCGATCAGCCGCGCCGCGTCTTGACCGCCTGCGACAGCGTCTCGAGTACGCTGACGGAATCGTCCCAGCCGATGCAGGCGTCGGTGATGCTCTTGCCGTATTCGAGACCGGCCAGATTGTCTTTGCCAGGGGCGAACTTCTGCGCGCCGGGCTGCAAATGGCTTTCGATCATCAGGCCGAAAACCTGCGTCGAGCCGCCCGCCACCTGGCCGGCGATGTCGGCTGCGACTTCGATCTGCTTTTGATGTTGCTTGGAGCTGTTGGCATGGCTGCAATCGACCATCAGGGTCGGCGGCAAACCGGCGGCCATGAGGTCGGCGCAGGCAGCGGTCACGCTGGCGGTGTCGTAGTTGGGCGCCTTGCCGCCGCGCAGGATCACGTGGCAATCGCGATTGCCATTGGTCTGCACGATCGCGACCTGGCCGTTCTTGTGCACCGACAGAAAGTGATGGCCGCGCGCTGCCGCCTGGATGGCGTCGGTGGCGATGCGGATGTTGCCGTCGGTGCCGTTCT
>CAXTCC010000258.1:2493-5701 GCA_964242015.1 uncultured Variovorax sp. | reverse complement strand
GTCGCGATCGGCTGGCCGAGACGGTTGCGCGAGACGACATGCAGCGAAAGCGCATCGTGCTCGTCCCACTCGTCTTCCTCGGTGATCTTCTGTTCTTCGATGAAGACGGTACGACGCAAAGCGCTGGCAGCCTCTTGCAGTCCGGCCCAGTCGCCGGTTTGCATGGCGTGGACCGCGCCGCCGGACTCGTAGTCGGTGAAGAGCTGGCGCAACAACGGCGGCACCGGCTTCGATGTTTGCGTCGCCGGGTCTGCAAAGACGTAGACGAGTTCGCAGGTTACGAGCAACTCGTCGCCGCGGAACAGTCCGCCATGGAACACGATCGACGAAGTGCCGACTCGCGCGCATTTCATCGCGACATCGAGCACGTCGTCCATCCGCGCGGACGCAGCGAATTCGATCGTTGCCTTGCGCACGTAGAGGTCGCCGCCAAGCATCGGCATGGCTTCCTCGTACGGCAAGGCCAGCGCGCGCCAGTAGTCGGCGATGGCGGTATCGAAGTACATGAGGTAGTGCGCGTTGAAGACGATCTTCTGCATGTCGACTTCGGCCCAGCGCACGCGCAGGCGGTGAAAGAAGCGGAAGTCGCTTCGCTTTTCGTTCATCGGTGCTTTGATGTCGGTCATGGTCTTCTGGCGTGTTTGTCGTCACGGGTTGAGTGCTGCTTTCAATGCCTTTGCCGCTTCGTCTTGCGCTTGCAACGCCTCGGGAATGGCGCGTCCCATCTTGACGAATTCGTGGATCACGCCGCGGTAGATCTCTAGGTCGACCGCGACGCCCGCCGCCCGCAGCTTGTCGGCATAGGCCACGCCTTCGTCGACCAGCGGATCGCACTCGGCCAGGCCGATCCAGGCCGGTGCCACGCCATCGACATCGTCCGCATTGAGCGGCGCGAAGCGCCAGTCGTCGCGATCGGCCGGCGTGCGCACGTACTGGCCGAAGAAGTAGCTGATCAGCGATTCGGTAAGCAGCGGCCCATTGGCGAACTTGCGATGCGATGGCGTGTCCTGGTGCGCTGTCATGCCCGGATAGATGAGCAGTTGCAGTGCAAGAGGCAGACCGGCGTCGCGTGCCAGGATGGCGCAGACGGCCGCCAGCGTGCCGCCTGCGCTGTCGCCACCGACCGCCATGCGGCTGGGGTCGAGGCCGAGCGTCGAACCGTCTTTCGCGATGAATTCGAAGGCGTCCCACGCATCGTCCGACGCGGTCGGGAATTTGTGCTCGGGCGCGAGGCGATAGTCGACCGACACCACCGCGCAGCCGCTTTTGCTGCTCAACACGCGGCACAGCGTGTCATGCGTCGCGATGCTGCCGACGGTGAAGCCACCGCCGTGAAAGTACAGGAGGACGGGCAAGACCGCTGTGGATGGTGCGTACAGCCGCGCCGGCAAACCGAACCCATCGCGCGCGCCGATCACGAAATCCTCGACGCGCGCCAGGGCCGGCTTCGGCACTTCGAGCACGCCCGATCCCTTCTCGTACGCAAGCTTCGCCGCGTCCGGCGACACCTGGTCGAGCGGCGGATGCCCGGCCCGCGCCATGCGATCGACCACGCCCGCCATCTTCTGCGTGAGGCTCATGCGGCCTTTCCTTCGACAGTTCCGCGCGCGACAGCGGCAAGGGTTTTTTGCGTGTGCAAGACTCTCTCCTCTTGATAGATTGGGCGGCTCGAATCCTACCGTCCGCACGCAGGCTTGCTCCATGTCCCTCATCCAGTACCTCACCACGATCCAGTTCGAATTCGGCGCCATCAAGCTGTTGAGCAGCGAGTGCGCGCGCATCGGCATCAACCGCCCGCTGATCGTGACCGACGCCGGCGTGCGTGCAGCCGGCGTGCTGCAAAAAGCGCTCGATGCGCTCGGCGACCTCGATGTCGCGGTGTTCGACCAGACGCCATCCAATCCGACCGAAGCCGCCGTGCGCGCAGCCGTCGAGATGTACCGCACGCATCGCTGCGACGGCCTCATCGCCGTCGGCGGCGGCTCGGCCATCGACTGTGCCAAAGGCGTCGCCATCGCGGCCACGCACGAAGGCCCGCTCAAGACCTACGCGACCATCGAAGGCGGCTCTCCCAGGATCACCGATGCGGTGGTGCCGTTGATCGCGGTGCCGACCACCAGCGGCACCGGCAGCGAAGTCGCGCGCGGCGCCATCGTCATCGTCGACGACCACCGCAAGCTCGGCTTTCACAGCTGGTTCCTGATGCCCAAGGCCGCCATCTGCGACCCGGAACTCACGCTCGGCCTGCCGCCGCGCATGACGGCAGCCACCGGCATGGACGCCATCGCGCACTGCATGGAGACCTTCATGTCGGCCGCCTTCAACCCCCCGGCCGACGGCATCGCGCTCGACGGCCTGGAGCGGGCCTGGCTGCACATCGAGCGCGCCACCAAGGACGGCAGCGACCGCGAAGCACGGCTCAATCTCATGAGCGCATCGATGCAGGGTGCGATGGCGTTTCAGAAGGGGCTGGGCTGCGTGCATTCGCTGAGTCACAGCCTGGGCGGCGTCGACCCACGGCTGCACCACGGCACCCTCAACGCGCTCTTTTTGCCGGCGGTGATCCACTTCAACGCGGGCGCCGAATCGGTTCAGAAAGACCGGCGCCTGCAGCGCATGGCACAGGCCATGAAGGTGGACTCGGCGGGTGACCTGGGCGATGCGATTCGCGACATGAGCGCGCGCCTCGGCTTGCCCCAGGGCCTGGCCGAAGTCGGCGTCAGCCCTGATCAGTTCGAGAAGGTCATCGACGGCGCGATGGCCGACCATTGCCATCTGACGAACCCGCGCCGCGCCACCCGCGACGATTACCGAGAGATGCTCGAAGCGTCGATGTGACCGCCGCCTAAAGCGGCAGCACTTCGCCGATGTCGTCGCGCTGCAGTCGTTCGGCCAGTTCGTCGGCCAGCCGCTGTGCCTCCCGCGTCGCCCGGTCCCAGGCCGCGATGCGCGCGATCGGATCGTCGGCGAAACGCACGAAATCATTGCGATCGGGCAGCTTGCCGTTGGGCAACGTGCGCACCCAGTCGGCGTCGGGCGCCAGCACCACCATGCGGTCGAGAAAGCGGGTCGGCTTGTGGCGCCACTTCAGGCCTTTGTCGAGCCAGCCCGGCACCACCGCCTGCTGAAAGTGCGGATAGAGCACCAGCCCTTCGTCGGTCGGCTGGTAGTCGAGGTGCAGGTGGTAGTCGGTGATGCCGCCGTCCCA
>CAXTCC010000258.1:0-2393 GCA_964242015.1 uncultured Variovorax sp. | reverse complement strand
GGCGTGCGTGCCCTGCCCTCGCGTCCCAGGATGTGCCGGCCGCGCGAGGTCACGACATGTAGCTTGTAGCGCGGGTGCTGCAGCACCTCGCCGATGCGCCCGCCGAAGAAGGCGCCGAGGTTGCTGGCGAAGCTCTGGCTGACCTGTCGTGCGGTCATTCGCTTCTGCCCTGGCGGCACGTCGAAGCGCTGCCGCACGTAGTCGTGCTCGAAGCGACCGAAGGCCTCGACCGGATCGTCGAGGCAAGCCGTCGCGAGCCGCCAGGCACCGATCGACGCGCCGACCAGGTTCACCGTCTGCGCCGAGCGCGGCAGCCATTCGCCGAACAGGAAGCGATCGATCGGGCCGAGGATCAAGCCCTTCGGCCCGCCCGCCGCGCCGGGAATCGTGCGCACGTCGTGCGGCTTGAGCCCGTTGCGTTGGATGTGGGCCCGCGCCGCGGGGCCGGCGTAGATGCGCAGTGCTGTCATGTGATCGGATCATCAAGCAAGAGGCGTGCGCTCTTGCCCGTCCACGCGCGTCTCGCGATACACAGCGCCATCACAGACGTTCGCGCAGCCGCATCAAGTCATCGACATTGCCAGCACAGATGGCGCGAAAGTCCTTGCCGATGCGGCGGTCGCCCGCGGCCGCTTGCCAGAACGCGATGGCCGCTGCGCATGCGACGAGCCACACCGCGCGCTGCGAAGGCAGCGGCAGCACCGGCGACAGCTCACGCGCCGGCACCTCACCTCCTGCGAGCGGCGCATAACGCATCGGCAGCATGTCGTAGAGCGGTGCCAAGGCGAAGCGCCCGTGCTCGGGCCGAAAACTCAGATTTCCGGTGTGCATGTCGGTGTTGCCGATCAGCCGGCCGAACCACCACAGATGCTGCACGCGGACTTCATCTTCCGGCGTGACCAGGTCGAGCGCGGCCAGCCGCGCCATGAGTCGCGGCCATTCCATCGTGCTTTCGCCGATCAGCTCGGCATTGAGCACGTCGAGCGCGCACAGCGGGCTGCGGCCGAACGCGCCGTGCCGGTCGAAGCGCTCGACCTCCAGGAAAGTGCGACCACCGTGAACCAGCACGCGGCTCGGCGCGCAAACCACGCCTGGCATGGCGGCCGCATGCAGCGATGCCAGGTGCTCGCACACCAGCAGGTCGGACCATCGACGCACTGCCGCCGATCGCTCGGCACCAGAGAACTTGACCAGCACGTGCGGTGTGGCACTGCCTGCCAGCATGCGTCGCGCGGTGAACTTGGGAAACTCGCCGGCGGCGCTGGAGCCGGCCACGCCCGCAGCGATCGCGTGGCTGGCGAGCGCCACGTAGCTGTCGCCGATGCCGGCTTCCGGCAACGGCTCTACGGCGGCGACCTTGGCGGCCAGCCATTGCTCGCACGCGGCGTCGCCGACGATCAGGTTGCCGCTCAGGTCGGTGCCGCGCTGGCTCATCACGAACAGCACGTCGTCGTCGCTCCACTCCAGCGGGTTGGGCGACACCGCCAACGCCTTGTGCTCGACCTGCGCGAACTGCCGGCCCATGTAGCCCTGCGGCCGCATCTGCTGCAGTGGGTACGGCAAGCCGGGCCACCACCCGTCGCGCGCCTCTTCGGGCACCGGCCAGGGCGTGCCGGCCAGATCCATCCAGCTGCCTTCGGGTCGCAGCGGTACGAGCTGACTCGACGGGTGGGCCTGGCCTGCCGTGTCCACCGCATACACCGGCAGAGACGCAAGGCCGCCGCGCAGCGGTCGGACCAATGCGTAGCGCGCACGCCGGGCCTTGCCTGCGGTGATGGTGGCGTCTGCCAGCCGGCTCAGCAGACGATGCAGCGTCGGCACGCTGACCTTGAGGGCTACGGCGAGTTCGTTGGCCGCGGCGGGGCCGCGCGCCAATGCCGCACGCAACTGTTCAGTGCTGGCTGCGGACGGAGGCGGCATGACGATATGAGAAGATCCATGAAATGATAAATATTATCATATTTCAACTAAATCAATCACTTACCGTTCTCCATGCGCCTTATGCGAGAAGATTTATAAGACGATCGATCTCATTTTCGCAACCCTTGCAGCTTGGCGAATGCGCTTGCCATTTGGCCCGCCGGCGCCGGCGCGCTGTCTCGTCGAGACCCCTGCTGCTGGCCACGCCCTGCACCTTCGAATCGGTTGTCCCGCGGGCCATCTCGCCTTGCCGGCGCCGCATCGAGCCGCATCGACAAACCGATGCGCTTGCGCACCGGGTCGACCTCCATCACCTTGACCCGCACGATGTCGCCGGTCTTGACGATCTCGCGCGCGTCCTCGACGAACTTGTTGGCGAGCTGGCTCACGTGCACCAGCCCGTCCTGGTGCACGCCGATGTCGATGAACGCGCCGAACTGTGCGACGTTGCTGACCGTGCCTTCGAGGATCAT
>CAXTCC010000257.1:0-5712 GCA_964242015.1 uncultured Variovorax sp. | reverse complement strand
GTTGCCGAGATGCGGCGTGCCCGAGGTGGTGATGCCGGTCAGGAACCGGGTTGCTTTGGGGGGTGTGGATGAAGCCATGTCGAAGAGCGCAGGAGGACGGGCGAACAGAGGCAAATTCAGCGCAGCATCGCCGTCAGCGGCGAAATCAGCAGTTCGATGGCCTGGTAGCCGACCGCCATCAGTGGGCTCAGCCAGTATTTGCTGACCACACCGGCGAGCACCAGCGCCATCACGATGAAAAAGCCATAGGGCTCGATGCGCGCCAAAAACATCTGGGCCTGTCCGCGCGGCAGCAGGCCGGCGAGCACGCGGCCGCCATCGAGCGGCGGCAGCGGGAACAGGTTGAACGCACACATCACCAGATTCACCAGCACGCCGCCTTGCGCCATCTTGATGAAGAACGGCTCGCTCACGCCGGCTGCGATAAGGCCGACGAACACCAGCGCCCACAGAATGGCCTGGATGAAGTTCGACCCCGGCCCGGCCAGTGCGACCCAGATCATGTCGCGCTTCGGGTTGCGCAGATGGCCGAAGTTCACCGGCACCGGCTTGGCATAGCCGAACAAGAAGGCGCCGGAGGTCGCGAAGTACAGCATCAGCGGCATCAGGATCGTCCCGATCGGATCGATGTGCTTGAACGGGTTGAGGGTCACGCGGCCCATGACGTAGGCCGTGTTGTCGCCGAAGTGCCGGGCTACGTAGCCGTGCGCCGCTTCGTGCACCGTGATCGCGAAGAGCACGGGCAACGCGTAGATGAGGATGCTTTGAATCAGGTTGGGAATGTCCACCGGCTCGATTGTCTCAGACGACAGTGAGGCGGCCATCGGCGCTGCGCCGTTGGCCCGTCACGTCACAAGCCGAGCAGCGCGAGCGAGCCGCGACCCATGCGGATCACGACCGGGTCGTCGCCCGTGCCCATCGGCGTCAGGTCGACCACGGTGGTGGGCTCGGACGGGCATGCGCCGGCGTCGATGACAGCGCCGAGCTGCTTCTCGAAACGCTCGCGGATCGTCTGCGCGTCGTTCAGCGCCTCGGTCTCGCCAGGCGGAATCAACGTGGTGGCGAGCAGCGGCGCGCCGTGCAATGTGAGCAGCTCGCACAGCACCTTGTGATCGGGCACGCGCAGGCCGATCGTCTTGCGCTGCGGATGGCTGACGCGGCGCGGCACTTCTTTCGTCGCTTCGAGCAGAAAGGTGTACGGGCCGGGCGTCGCTGCCTTCAACAGCCGGTACTGCTTGTTGTCGACACGGGCGTAGTGCGAAACCTCGCTCAGGTCACGGCACAGCAGCGTGAGATGGTGCTTTTCATCGACCTGCCGGATGCGGCGCAACTGGTCGACCGCGTCCTTGTCGTCGAGGTGGCAGGCCAGCGCGTAACTGGAGTCGGTCGGCACAGCGACGATTTCCCCGCGGGCGAGCAACGCAACCGCCTGCTTCAGCAACCGTTGCTGCGGGTTCTCGGGGTGGACTTCAAAAAACTGGGCCATGGCAATCGATTCAGGTATGCGGGTTCGGGTTCAGAAGATGCGGCAGATCGAGCGGATTCAACCCTCGGCAGGCTCGATGGGCAAGCGCCGCTCCTTGACGGTCAGCCAGGCGCCGGCCGCGCCGCAGACCGCGATCAGCCCGATGCCCGCCAGCGACGCGACGTCGGGCACATGCGAGAACATCAGCCAGCCGCCGAGCATCGCAAAGCCGATCTGGGCGTAGAGGTACGGTGTGAGCGTCGAGGCGACGGCACGCTGGTAGGCCAGGATCAGCAGGAAGTGACCGACCGTCCCCATGAACCCCATCAGGCACAGCAGCGCCCACCAGTGCCAAGAGGGCAGCGCCGCCCAGGCGAAAGGCAGGGCACATGAGGCCAGCAGCGTACCTACCCAGCCGGTATAGAAATGCATGGTGAGCGGATTCTCGGTCTGTGCCAGCTTGCTTGTCAGGAGCTGGAACCATGCGTTGGTCAGCACCAGGCCGATCGGCAACAAGATCGCCCAGCTGAAGCTGCTGCCGCCCGGCCGCAAGATCACCAGGGTGCCGAGAAAGCCGCCGCACACCAGCGTCCAGCGCAGCGGCGACACATGCTCCTTGAAGATCGTGGCAGCCAGCAGCGTGATCACCAGCGGCGCGATCAACACGATGGAGGTGAACTCCGGCAACGGCATGTAGCGCAGGCTGAAAAAAGCGAAGAGGCTGGTCGTCAGCAGCAAAGCGCCGCGCAGCACGTGGTACCTGGGGTGCGCCGTCGCCAAGAGAGACGTGCCGTACAGCGGCAGCAGCACCACCGTGGTCGCGACCGCCTGAAAAGCATAGCGAAACCATACGCCCATGATGATCGGCACCGCGCCGACCGAAATCTTGGTGGCGGTATCGAGCGTTGAGAAGCAGGCGACGGCCAACACCACCATGCCGATGCCGGCCAGGATGCGCTCGGATTCAAGATCGCGCGCGCCTCGCTCTGCGGGCTGCACCGCGCTCACTGCACCGGCCTCACCACACCGCACTCACTGGATGCGATGTTCGAGCAATTCCCAGACCGGCGTCAGTTTGCCGGGCAGCAAGGGAAGCTTGCCGAGGTCCATGTGACTTTCGTCGGGGCTGTGGAAGTCGCTGCCGCGCGATGCCGCGAAGCCGAATTCGAGCGCCTTGTCGGCGTACTCGACGTATTCGGCCGGCGTGTGGCTGCCGGTGACCACCTCGATGGCCTGGCCACCGTGCGCCTTGAATTCGAGGAACAGCGCGTACTCCTCGTTGGCGGTGAACTTGTAGCGGCCCGGATGCGCGATCACCGCGATGCCCTTGGCCGCAGTGATCCAGCGGATCGCGTCCTTCAACGTGGCCCAACGGTGCGGCACGTAGCCAGGCTTGCCTTCGGTCAGGTACTTGCGGAAGACCTCGTAGGTGTCCTTGCAGACGCCACTCTCGACCAGGAAGCGCGCGAAGTGCGTGCGCGAAATGAGTTCGGGGTTGCCGACGAATTGCAGCGCACCTTCGTAGGCGCCCTTGATACCGACCTTGGCCAGCCCTTCGGACATCTCCTTGGCGCGCTTGCCTCGGCCGCCGCGCGTGTCGTACAGGCCCTGGCTGATGGAAGCGTCGTCCGGATCGAAGCCGAGTCCGACGATGTGCACCGTCTCGTTGGCGAAGGTCACCGAGATTTCGGTGCCGGTCAGGTAGCGCATGCCGTTCTCGCGCGCCGCGGCAGCGGCACGGTGCTGGCCACCGATTTCGTCATGGTCGGTGAGTGCCCACAATTCGACGCCGTTCGCGGCGGCGCGGGCAGCGAGCGCCTCGGGGGTCAGCGTGCCGTCGGAAACCACGGAATGGCAATGCAGATCGGCGTTCAGGATGGTAGGCACGCACCAATTTTATGCCTTGCACCCCGTGCGCGCAGGGCGCGCCGCAAACGCCACGTCAGCGTCCCTTCTTCTTGCGGAAAGCGATCCAGGCCGCAGCGGCCGTGAAACTCATGATGAGCGCCACCACGATCCAGAAGCCGTGCTTGTGTTCTGCCAGCGGAATGCCGCCGACGTTCATGCCGAACAGGCCGGCCATGATGTTGATCGGCAGCGCCAGCACGGTGACCACCGTCAGCACGAAAAGGCTGCGGTTGTTGTCCTCGTTGACGTTGGCGGCGATCTCTTCCTGCAGCAGCTTGATGCGCTCCTGCAGCGCCTGCATGTCGCGCAGCACGACGGAGAACTCTTCGGTCGAGCCGCGCAGTTCCTGCGCGTCGGCTTCGGCCATCCAGCCCGGCGGGTTCTGCAGCAGGCGGAACAGCGCCGCCGGTTCGGGCGCGAGCAATCGTTGCAGGCGCACCAGCATCCGGCGCAATCCGCCGAGCCGCGCACGTTTGTTGTCGAGGCGAGCGGCCAGCAGGTCGTCTTCGATCGCATCGATGCGCGTGGTGGTGTCGCGCACGATGTGGACGAGCACGTCGGCCTGCGCACGCAGCAGGTGCTCGAGCAGCTCGGTGGTGGAGCGTGGCGCGTCACCGGCGTTCACCGCCATGCGCAACGCATCGACCGAACGCAACGGCTTGGTCCTTGCAGTGACCACCAGGCTCGGGCCGACGCTGATCCACAGGGTGGAGATGTCCGACGGCTCGAAGCTGAACTCGAAGTGGACGTCGTTGATGACGGCGATGAGGGCATCGTCGGCGCGCTCGATGCGGGTCGACGGCAAGCCCTCGTGCAGCGTCTCGAAGAAGGTGTCGGAGAGTTCGGCGTGTCGGCGCAGCCAGCGTTCGGCCTGGGCGTGGCTCAGGTTGAAGTGAAGCCATAGGTAACTGTTGCCGTGGCGTGCGGCGCCGACTGCGTTCACCCTGGCCAGGTAAGCGGCGGCCGCCGCCGAGTCGAGCGGAAGCACCGGCTTTGGCGCATCTGCGTCGAACAGGTAGCCGCAGATCAGCCCGGCTTCGTCACCGCCATAGGAAGCGGGGACGGTAGGGGCCGTACTCAAAAGATGTGCGTGAAGAGCCAGTACAACGAGCCCGACAGCAGCATCGCGACCGGCAGGGTCAGCACCCACGCCATCGCCAGATTGCGCAGCGTCGACATCTGCAGGCCGGAGCCGTTGGCGACCATCGAACCCGCGACGCCGGAAGACAGCACGTGCGTGGTCGACACCGGCAGCCCGTACATGTCGGCCGCGCCGATGGTGACCATCGCCACCAGTTCGGCGGAAGCGCCTTGCGCATAGCTCAGGTGCGTCTTGCCGATCTTCTCGCCGACCGTCACCACGATGCGCTTCCAGCCGATCATGGTGCCGAGGCCCAGCGCGATCGCCACCGCGACCTTGACCCACAGCGGAATGAACTTGGTGGCGTCGTCGATCTCCTTGCGGAACTCGCCGACCTTGGCGGTGGTGTCGGTGTCGAAATGCGCCGCATCGCTCTTGCCCAAATGGCGCAAGGCTTCGGACGCAAGGTACATGTCGTTTCGCACGTTGGCCACGGCGTCGGCCGGCACGCCCGCGAGCGAGCCGTGCTCCTTCACTTGCTGCGCAATGCTGCCGGCGGTTGCGCCCAATGCGGGCACGACCGATGCATTGAATTCGCGTGTGCGCACGTAGGTCGACAGAACTTCGCGAGCCGCGGCGGGTTGCAGCGCGGGCAACGATGCGACCGCCGATGCGTTTCGGTTCAACGCGCTCTGCGCGCTTTCTGCGACCGCGACGAAGCGCACCGTCTGGTCGACCGGCATCGAGCGATTGAGTGCGTACGCCATCGGCACCGTGCCGACCAGGATCAGCATGATCAGGCCCATGCCCTTTTGCCCGTCGTTGGAGCCGTGTGCGAACGACACGCCGGTGCAGGTCAGGATCAGCAGGCCACGAATCCACCACGGTGGCGGCGCCTCGCCGCGCGGCTCTTCGTACAGTGCGCGGTTCTTGACGAAGGCGCGCAGCGCGAGCAGCAGCAGGGCCGCGCAACCGAAGCCGACCAGGGGCGACAGCAGCAGCGAATAACCGATCTTCACCGCCTGCGGCCAGTCGACGCCGCTGGTGCCGTCGCGCCCGTGCATCAGCGCATTGGCGACGCCGACGCCGATGATCGAGCCGATCAGCGTGTGCGAAGAAGACGCCGGCAAACCGAGCCACCAGGTGCCCAGGTTCCACATGATCGCAGCGATCAGCAGCGCGAACACCATCGCGAAGCCGGCACCCGAGCCGACCTGCAGGATCAGCTCGACCGGCAGCAGCGAGATGATGCCGAAGG
>CAXTCC010000256.1:4527-5727 GCA_964242015.1 uncultured Variovorax sp. | reverse complement strand
CGCGCACCATCGCCTTGCCGCCGCGCGCCACGACGAAGTCGCGCAGCAGGCCGGAAAAACTCTCGACGGTCACCTGGTCGCTGTAGGGCTCGACAGCCTGCTGTGCCATATGAATGCGTTCCTGCAGCGAGAACAGCGCCTTCTTGTGATGGCCGGCCGCGACCGCGACGATCACCTTCGAGAAAAGCTGGGTGGCACGTCGCACCACGTCTTCGTGGCCGAGAGTGATGGGGTCGAAGGTGCCGGGGTAAACCGCGATCACGTTGCTGGTCATGGGCTCCACTCCTTCGGCCGTCGCGGCCGGGTCGGCGGATTATGCAGCGCTGGCCGGGCCCTTTCGCAGCAGATGGGCGTGCACTGCGCCGGCCTTCAGGTGGCGATAGACATGCAGCCCCAGCGGTGCCAGCTCTTCGTCGTTCCAGAGGCGGGGCGCTTCGAGGTAGACCGCGCCATCGTCGTGCACTGCACGCGATGCAGCTCGCAGGGCCGGCTCGTACAACGCAGGGCTTTCGAAAGGCGGGTCGAGGAAGACCGCGTGCATCGAATTGGCCGTGGTGCGCTCGAGTGCCGTGACGCCGTTGCCGCGCTCGATGCGCACGGCCTCGGCGGCGAGCTTGGTCTTGAGCTTGTGCAATTGATCGACGAGCGCGACTTCCTGCTCGACCAGCAGCACGCTGGCGGCACCGCGCGATGCGGCTTCGAGCCCGAGCGCGCCGGTGCCGGCGAACGCATCGATGCAATGCCAGCCTGGCAATGCACCGCCCGTGGCGCCCGACGACACACCGGCCAGGCTGGCGAGCCAGTTGAACAGCGTCTCGCGAACGCGATCCGGTGTCGGCCGCAGGCCCGGCTTGTCGGCCACGGAAAGGCGCGTGCGCTTCCATTGCCCTCCGATGATGCGGACCTCGTGCGGTCGTTTGTCGGCGCGGCCGGTCGGCTGGACGCGTGCTTTGGTCTTCTCTGGTTTTTTCATGGCTTGGCGCCGACGATAACCGTGACCATGCGCTCGGGCTGCAATTTGCGGGCGAACGCCGCCTTGATGTCGGCCGCGGTGATCGCATTCATGCGCGTCGTCCAGGTGTCGAGATAGTCGAAAGGCAGGTCGTACCAGGCGATGTTGGCGATGTTGCCGAGCAGTTTCTTGTTGCTGTCGAGCAGCAGCGGAAAGCCGCCGATCACGTTGTCCTTGGCCGCCTTGAG
>CAXTCC010000256.1:0-4427 GCA_964242015.1 uncultured Variovorax sp. | reverse complement strand
TCCTGGCCGAGCGGATTGGACCCGTACACCGCATGCGCGAAGTTGCGCGCCGCCACGATGCCCGGCTTGGTGTTGGCTTCCTTGATGGCCGCGCCGAGACGTTGGCGCTCGCGCTGCCAGACGTCGTCGGGAAACGCCGGCTCGCCGATCACGCGTGCCGCCAGCGCGACGGCCTTGTCGAGCAATTTGGGATCGGAGAGGCTGCGCAGCGTGAAGCTGGTGCGCTCGTTGCCGGCGCCGACGTCGAACTCGGCGCCGAGATCGGCCCAGGCCTCGCCGAGTGCGTTCTGGTCCATGGCAGGCGCGTCGCCGACGGCGCGAATGCCCTTCTCGACCATGTCGGCGCTGACACCGGCGAGGCCGGCCTGCGCATCAGGGTCACGTCGGCTGCCGGCATCGAAGTCGAGTTGCACGTCAACGATGGGCAAGGTGGCGACGGCGCCGAGGTAGATCTTGGCGCCGTTCGGCAGCGTCCAGTGCTGGATCGGTATGGCGGCATTCGCGCTCGCGCCGCACAACGTCGCAGCACCCACCAGTGTGGTCAGGGCGGCCACGGCCGCGATCTTCTTGAAGGTCAACATGGGTCGTGTTCTTTCAGCGCAGTTCGCCCGCAGGGACGGCGGGCGCACGCGGGCGCCGGTTCTTGTCGACCGGCAGCGGCCGGAGCGTCGCGACCGTGAGCTGGTCGTCGCCGAAGTATTTGCCGGCGACCGCCTGCACTTGCGCCGGGGTGACGGCCTGCAAGCGAGCGATGATCTTCTCGCTGGCATCGAGCGGCAGCCCTTCGACCCAGTTGCTGCCGAGCTCGCGCGCCTGTGCCATCACCGAGTCGAGCTTGTAGGTTTCGCTGGCGACCCATTGCGTCTTGACGCGGGCCAGTTCGGCAGCGCCGACGCCATCGCGTGCGACGCGCGCCATCTCGGCGCGCAATGCGGCCTCGACCTGTTCAGGCGTCTTGCCGGCCGCCGGCACGCCATCCAGCATGAAGACCTGCGGGCCGCGACCGATGAAGCCCGACGATGCGCCGGCCGAATCCGCCACGCGGTCGGGCCCTTGCGTGAGTGCGCGGTCGAGCCGCGATCCGGAATAGCCATCGAGCACCGCCGACAGCACGACCAGCGCCCAGACATCGCTCTCGCCCTCGAGGCTGGCGATTTGCGGCGACCGAAAGGCCAACGACACGTAAGACTGCTCGGCCGGTGCCTTGAACTCGACGCGGCGAATGCCTTTTTGTTCGGGCTCGGTGCGCGGCTTGCGTACCGGCACCGCGCGCGCCGGAATGCTGCCGTAGTATTTTTCAGCCAGTGCACGCACACGCGCCACATCAACGTCACCGGCGATCACGATCGCGGCGTTGGCCGGCACGTACCAGCGTTGGTGAAAGGCGCGCACGTCGTCGGGCGTCATCGCTTCGAGATCGCTCATCCAGCCGACGATCGGGCGGTGATACGGCGACGCGGTCCAGATGGCGGCGTTGTGCTGCTCGCCGAGCAAGGCACGCGGCTGGTCTTCGGTGCGCAGGCGCCGCTCTTCTTTCACGACTTCGATCTCGCGCTTGAACTCGTCGTCGACCCACTGGCTGTTGGCGAAACGGTCGGACTCGATCTTCATCACGTCTTCCAGCTTTCCTTCAGGGATCTGCTGGTAGTAGCCGGTGTAGTCGCGCGTGGTGAAGGCGTTTTCGCGACCGCCCAAGGCGGCCACGCGGCGCGAGAACTCGCCGGGCTTGAGTGTCTTGGTGCCCTTGAACATCATGTGTTCGAGCGCATGAGCGACGCCCGAGGTGCCATCGACTTCGTCGATCGAGCCGACGCGGACCCAGACCATCTGTACCGCGGTCGGCGCGCGCCGGTCGGGCTGCACGATCAAGGTCATGCCGTTGCCGAGCGTGAATTGCTGGGGCTGCGTCGAGGTTGGCGCGGTGGTGGCGGTCGCTGTCGGAACAGAGGGCGATGGCTGGGTTTGGGCCTGCGCAGATGCCGTCCACAGCGCCATGAGCGCCATCGTCAGCACCGCACCGGACGCAGCACGGCGTGGCGAGGGGTGTTTCATAGAATGGGTCGGATTGTAAAAACCCCCCGAATGTTCAGTTTCTTCAAGAAAAAGCCCGCGCCCGAAAGCCCGGCGTCGCCCGTCGTCCTTCCCGCGCTGGAAGAGTCCGCCAATGTGCCGCCCGATTCGCCTGCCGAGGTGACGCCCGCGCGTTCTGTTTTTGCGCCCTCGACCTGGTTCAAGAGCGAGGCGCCCGCAGCGCCGCCGCCGGCTGCCGTGCCTGCGCCGCCGCCGGTCGTGGCGCCGGCAGTGGCGCCGCCGTCGGTTGCGCCTCCTGCTGCGCCCGCCGCTCCGGCTCCTGCTCCTGCTCCTGCTGCTTTTGTTTCTCCACCTCCGCCGACGACAGCGCCGATCGCTTCGCCGGCAGCGCCCTCTTCACCGGCCTGGCGTGCTGCTGTCCCACCACCTGCACCAGCGTCTGCCCCAGCACCTGCCCATCCGCCCGCGCCGGCCGCGCCAGCCTCTCGCGCCGGCTGGATGGACAAGCTCAAGTCGGGCCTGCGCAAGACCGGCACCAGCATCGCTGCGACCTTCGTCAATGCACAGATCGACGACGCCTTGTACGAAGAACTGGAATCGGCGCTCCTGATGGCCGACACCGGCGTCAAGGCGACCGAGTACCTGCTCGAGGATTTGCGTCGCCGGGTACGCAACACCATGCCCAGCAACGCGGCGCAGGTCAAAGTGCTGCTGGCCGATGCCATCGCAGACCTGCTCAAGCCGCTCGAAAAGCCGCTGGTCATCGGCCAGTACACCCCGACGGTGATCATGGTGGCGGGCGTCAATGGCGCCGGCAAGACGACGTCGATCGGCAAGCTGACGAAGCACCTGGCCAACGAAGGTGCATCGGTGCTGCTGGCGGCGGCCGACACCTTTCGGGCCGCCGCGCGTGAGCAGTTGCTGGTCTGGGCCGACCGCAACACGGTGGAGATCGTCAGCAATGCAGGGGGCGATCCGTCCGCCGTGAGTTTCGATGCCGTCAAGGCCGGCAAGGCGCGGGGCAAGGACGTGGTGCTGGTCGACACCGCAGGCCGATTGCCGACCCAATTGCACCTGATGGACGAGCTGAAAAAGATCAAACGCGTCGTGAGCAAAGCCGATGCGACGGCACCGCACGAGGTCTTGCTGGTGATCGACGGCAACACCGGCCAGAACGCGTTGGCGCAAGTGAAGGCCTTCGATGAGACGCTGGGATTGACCGGCTTGATCGTGACCAAACTCGACGGCACGGCCAAGGGTGGCGTGCTGTGCGCCATCGCGCGGGAGCGTCCGATCCCGGTCTATTTCATCGGCGTCGGCGAAAAGCTGGAAGACCTGGAAACGTTCGACGCCCGCGAATTCGCGCAGGCTCTGCTGGGCTAGCGGCGTCTGCGTCGACCGTCTCAGTAGGTCGTGAGCGACAGAGGCTGGCCGCTGAAGGCGGTCACATCGCGTTCGAGGAATCGCAGCTCGTAATCGCCGATGCGGATCACGTCCTGGTGGCGCAGCTTCTGCCGCTGGATTTTCAGACCGTTGACGAACGTGCCATTGCTGCTTTCCAGGTCGCGGACCGAAAAGACACCCTGATCAGACGACAGCAGCGCGTGCGCACGGCTGACCTCTGTGCCGTGCAGCACGATATCGCTCTGCTCCGAGCGGCCGACCGTCATCTGCGGCGACTCCAGTTCGATCTGCTTTGCACGTCCGTCGCTCGTGATCAGGATCACCTTGGCCATCGTTTCGCCTCATTGGTTGTTGAGCATGCTCAGCGTTCTCGCTGGCGAGCGCTAATGTGCCGACACCAAAGGTAATGCAAAAGTGCAAATTCGACGCTCAAGGCCCTTTTACAGAACTCTGCGTAACGATTTGACTCGAATGTGAAATAAATCGGTCGACGATCCTCTTGAAGCCGATTCGAGCGTCGCGAAATATGTTTTCTAGTCAAAGCGCTGTCCATGGGCGCCGCCGACTTCGGCCAATTGCCCGACAGCCGCAAGCTATCGTCCCGATAGAGACTAGTGGGAACCCTTACCTTAGCACTCGCTCTAACCGAGTGCTAATATGGTTTTTACGAAGGAGTTTCCCCAAATGACAACACTGTCTGGAGCCTCTGCAGCCAACCAGCTCGCCGTCGCCAATCCCTGGTCGATGGTCCCCCCGCTGGGTAACCTGGACGCCTACATTTCTACCGCCAACCGGCTGCCTCTGCTCACCCTCGAGGAAGAGCAAGGCTTCGCGCGCAAGCTGCGCGACAACAACGACCTCGAAGCGGCCGGTGCGCTGATCCTTTCGCACTTGCGCCTCGTGGTCTCGATTTCCCGCCAGTACCTTGGTTATGGCCTGCCTCACGGCGACCTGATCCAGGAAGGCAACGTCGGCTTGATGAAGGCCGTCAA
>CAXTCC010000255.1:0-5783 GCA_964242015.1 uncultured Variovorax sp. | reverse complement strand
CCGCGAAGGTGGCAAGACCGTCGGCTCGGGCGTCGTGGCCAAGGTCCTCGCTTAAGAAATAACGGAGGGGTATAGCTCAATTGGCAGAGCGTCGGTCTCCAAAACCGAAGGTTGTAGGTTCGATTCCTACTGCCCCTGCCACCTGCGGTGGCACTCTCGAAAAGCCCGTCACGTCCTGACGGGCTTCGGCGTCTAAGGAAACACAGCCAACCATGGCCACTTCTCAAATCGAAACCGTGAGCACCGGCGCTGACAAAGCCAAATTGGCCGCGGCGGTGTTGCTGGCTGTGGGCGCCATCGTGGCGTTTTACTTGCTCACGCGCCAGGGCTCATTGGTGCAGTGGGCGGCCTTGCTCGTGTTGTTGGCGGCAGCGATTGGCGCCTTCGCGAGTTCTGAAAGTGGCCGTCAGCTGTTGGCTTTTGGCCGCGACTCCTGGCGCGAAGTCAAGAAGGTCGTATGGCCGACTCGCAAGGAAACCATGCAGATGACGGCGTACGTGTTCGGCTTCGTGGCGATCATGTCCGTTTTCCTCTGGCTCACCGACAAGACGCTCGAATGGGTGTTCTTTGACCTCATTCTGGGCTGGAGAAAATAATGACCGAAGAAGTTGTCGAAACCACCCCGGAAGAAGTCAACCCGCTGTTGGCGCCTGCCGCCAATCCGGACCTGCGCTGGTATGTGGTGCACGCCTATTCGGGAATGGAAAAAGCGGTCGAGCGCAACATCCTGGAGCGCATCAACCGCGCCGGTATGCAGGCCAAGTTCGGCCGCATTCTGGTGCCGACCGAGGAAGTCGTTGAAATCAAGAACGGTCAGAAGCGCACCACAGAGCGCCGCTTCTTTCCAGGGTACGTGCTGGTCGAAATGATCATGGACGACGAGAGCTGGCACTTGGTGAAGCACACCAACAAGGTGACCGGGTTCGTCGGTGGCGCAAAAAACCGCCCCTCGCCGATCTCGCAGAAAGAGGTCGAAGACATCGTCAATCAGATGCAACAGGGCTCTGAAAAGCCGCGCCACAAGGTCGAGTTCATGCCGGGCGAGTTCGTGCGCGTCAAGGATGGCCCGTTCACCGACTTCAACGGCACGGTCGAAGAAGTGAACTACGAGAAGAGCAAGGTTCGCGTGTCGGTCATGATTTTCGGCCGCGCCACGCCGGTCGAACTCGAATTCAGTCAGGTCGAGAAAACCTGACGGCGACACCAGTCGAAAGACCGGAACCAATTCTGGCTGCGCGTAGTCCGACTCGCGCGCGGCCTTGATCGAAGAGTCGTTAACCCCCGGGGAGCCGAGGCTGAATCAGCCAAAGCGTTATCACCCGCAAGGAGAAAAGCATGGCGAAAAAAATCGTCGGCTTCATCAAGCTGCAAGTGCCAGCTGGTAAAGCCAACCCCTCACCACCGATCGGTCCCGCATTGGGCCAACGTGGTTTGAACATCATGGAGTTCTGCAAGGCGTTCAACGCGCAGACCCAGGGCGTCGAGCCCGGTCTGCCGCTGCCGGTGGTCATCACCGCGTTCGCTGACAAGAGCTTCACCTTCGTCATCAAGACGCCGCCAGCCGGCATCCTGATCAAGAAGGCGATCAAGATCGACAAGGGTTCGGCCACGCCGCAATCCGCCAAGGTCGGCAAGATCACGCGCGCTCAGCTCGAAGAGATCGCCAAGACCAAGATGAAAGATTTGACCGCTGCCGATCTGGACGCAGCGGTTCGCACCATCGCCGGCACTGCCCGTTCGATGGGCGTGACTGTGGAGGGCGTGTAAATGTCCAAGCTCACCAAAAAGCAAAAAGTGTCTGACGGCAAAGTGGACAGCAACAAGCTGTACGCACTGGTCGAAGCCATCGGTCTCGTGAAAGACGCCGCCACTGCCAAGTTCGACGAATCGATCGACGTGGCAGTGCAGCTTGGCATCGACGCGAAGAAGTCGGATCAGGTCGTGCGTGGCGCCGTCGTGCTACCCAACGGCACCGGCAAGACCAAGCGCGTGGCTGTGTTCGCGCAGGGCGCCAAGGCTGAAGAAGCCAAGGCCGCAGGCGCCGACATCGTGGGCATGGACGACCTCGCTGCGATGGTCAAGGCGGGCAACATGCCTTTCGACGTGGTCATCGCCGCGCCGGACGCCATGCGCGTTGTCGGTACGCTGGGCCAGATCCTCGGCCCCCGCGGACTGATGCCTAACCCGAAAGTCGGCACCGTGACACCGGACGTCGCGACCGCAGTTCGCAACGCCAAGGCCGGCCAGGTGCAGTTTCGTGTCGACAAGGCCGGGATCATCCACGGCACGATCGGCCGTCGTTCGTTCGACACCGACAAGTTGCAAGGCAATTTGGTGGCGTTGATCGAGGCATTGGTCAAGGCCAAGCCGGCCACCAGCAAGGGTGTTTTCCTGCGCAAGGTGGCTGTCTCGTCGACCATGGGTCTGGGTGTCCGCGTGGACACGCAAACCATCTCGGCGAGCTGAGAGAGCAAGAATTTGTCCCGCCGGTCAAACGGCGGGGTGATGTGGTGGGTCGCGGCAGCTTAGGTTGCCGTGGGCCATCCAAGACCGCTGGTGTGCAGGGCAGCCTGTACTTAATTGCCTTCCCCGTGCGGTAGGCGATCAGCGCAGATGGCGATCCCGCTGCAAAGGATTTGTTTCCTGAACGGTTGGTCGCTGCATGTAGCGCGTCCCGAGGCTCTGGCAAAACCAGACCGAGTGGCGCATTAAAAGGAGTAGACCTTGAGTCTGAATCGCAGTGAGAAAGAAGCGGTCATCGGTGACGTGACCAGCCTCGCCGCAAAAGCTCAAACGCTCGTTCTGGCGGAGTACCGTGGCATCACGGTTGCCGATATGACCAAGTTGCGCAACGAAGCGCGCAGCAAGGGTGTGACTCTCAGCGTGTTCAAGAACACGTTGGCACGCCGTGCTGTCGCTGGTAGCGCATTCGAAGTCATCGGTGACCAGATGACCGGTCCGCTGATCTACGGTTTTTCCGTGGACGCCGTGGCTGCCGCAAAAGTGGTGGCCGATTTCGCGAAAACCAACGACAAATTGGTGATTCGCGGCGGCGCCTTCGGCGGAAAGCTGCTGGACGTGAATGGCGTGAAGCAACTGGCCAGCATTCCTTCGAAGGAAGTGCTGTTGGCGCAATTGCTGGGCTTGATGCAGTCCCCTATTTCCCGTACCGCTCGCGTGCTCGCGGCGTTGGCGGCGAAACGTGGCGAAGGCGCGGCAGCAGCAGAACCCGATGCACCTCCGGCAGAAGCCGAAGCGCAGCCCGCGTAAGCCGGCTTGCGTTTGAACATTTCAACCCAATTGTTAGGAAACAAAAATGGCATTCGATAAAGACGCATTTCTGACCGCGCTCGACAGCATGACGGTCCTGGAACTCAACGACCTGGTGAAAGCCATCGAAGAGAAGTTTGGGGTGAGCGCTGCCGCCATGGCAGGCCCCGCATCGGCCGGCCCGGCCGCTGCAGTTGCCGAAGAACAAACCGAATTCAACGTCATGCTGATGGAAGCTGGCGCGAACAAGGTCTCGGCGATCAAGGCCGTGCGCGAAATCACCGGCCTGGGCTTGAAAGAAGCCAAGGACTTGGTCGAAGCCGCTCCCAAGGCTGTCAAGGAAGGCCTGTCCAAGGCTGACGCCGAAGTTGCCAAGAAGAAGCTGGAAGATGCCGGCGCCAAGGTGGAACTGAAGTAATTCGGTTTCCCAAAGGGGCTGGAGGGCTTGAAAAGGCCCTCCAGCCTTTGCCGCTTTCAGAGCGCACCCAAAAGCCGGACCCAAACGGCTTTTGAGTGTCTTCTGACCCCGACTGCAGAAGACCCCTTGGTTCGGGTGATGTGCAATGCATCACCGTCCGCCAGGGCTGGTAGTGGCCAGCCGCCAAGGAGTGGTGCGAAAGCACCGACCCCAAGTCGCGCAAGATCTCAAGCCCCGGAGCTCTCATGGCCCAAACGTCCGCGTACAGTTACACCGAGCGCAAGCGCATCCGAAAAAGTTTCGGCAATCGCGACAGCGTCGTCGAAATCCCTTACCTGCTGCAGATGCAGAAAGACGCGTACACCGCGTTCCTGCAAGCCGGCATCGCGCCCACCAAGCGCACCATCGAAGGTCTGCAAGCCGCATTCACCGCAGCGTTCCCGATCGTCTCGCACAACGGTTTTGTCGAGATGAAGTTCCTCGAGTACAACCTGGCGAAGCCGGCGTTCGACGTGCGCGAATGCCAGACCCGCGGACTGACCTTCGCCTCGGCCGTGCGCGCCAAGGTTCAACTCATCATCTATGACCGCGAGTCGTCGACGTCGCAGTCGAAGGTGGTGAAAGAAGTGAAGGAACAAGAGGTCTACATGGGCGAAGTGCCGCTCATGACAGAAAAGGGTTCCTTCATCGTCAACGGTACCGAGCGCGTCATCGTGTCGCAGCTGCACCGTTCGCCGGGCGTGTTTTTCGAGCACGACAAGGGCAAGACCCATTCGAGCGGCAAGCTGCTGTTCTCGGCCCGCGTGATTCCTTACCGCGGCTCGTGGCTCGACTTCGAATTCGACCCGAAGGACATGCTGTACTTCCGCGTCGACCGCCGTCGCAAGATGCCGGTCACGATCCTGCTCAAGGCCATCGGCCTGAACCCGGAATCGATCCTCGCGAATTTCTTCGTTAACGACAACTTCCGGTTGATGGACAGCGGCGCGCAGATGGAGTTCGTGCCCGAACGCCTGCGTGGTGAAGTCGCCCGTTTCGACATCACCGACAAGTCCGGCAAGGTCGTGGTCGCCAAGGACAAGCGCGTGACCGCGCGCCACACGCGCGAACTGGAAGAGTCGAAGACCACGCACATCAGCGTGCCGGAAGACTTTTTGGTTGGCCGCGTCATTGCCCGCAACATCGTCGAGGCCGACACTGGCGAGATCCTGGCCAAGGCCAATGACGAGCTGACCGAAGCGTTGCTGAAGAAGCTACGCACCGCGGGTGTGCAAGACATCCAGGTGATCTACACCAACGAGCTCGACCAGGGTGCGTACATCTCGCAAACCCTGCGCATCGACGAAACGGTCGACGAGTTCGCGGCGCGCGTGGCCATCTACCGCATGATGCGCCCCGGCGAGCCGCCGACGGAAGACGCGGTGCAAGCGCTGTTCCAGCGCCTGTTCTACAACCCGGACACGTACGACCTGTCGCGCGTCGGCCGCATGAAGTTCAATGCCAAGGTCGGCCGCGACGAGTCGACCGGCCCGATGGTGCTGACCAACGAAGACATCCTGGCCGTGGTCAAGATCCTCGTCGACCTGCGCAATGGCAACGGCGAAGTCGACGACATCGATCACCTCGGCAATCGCCGCGTGCGTTGTGTCGGCGAGCTGGCCGAAAACCAGTACCGTACTGGCTTGGCACGGATCGAAAAAGCCGTGAAGGAACGTCTGGGTCAGGCCGAACAAGAGCCGCTGATGCCGCACGACCTGATCAACAGCAAGCCGATCTCGGCCGCGCTGAAGGAGTTCTTCGGCGCTTCGCAGCTGTCGCAGTTCATGGACCAGACGAACCCGCTGTCTGAAATCACCCACAAGCGCCGCGTGTCGGCTCTTGGCCCGGGCGGTCTGACGCGTGAACGTGCAGGCTTCGAAGTGCGCGACGTGCACGTGACCCATTACGGCCGCGTGTGCCCGATCGAAACGCCTGAAGGCCCGAACATCGGCCTGATCAATTCGCTGGCCCTGTATGCCCGCCTGAACGAATACGGTTTCATCGAAACGCCGTATCGCCGTGTGGCCGACAGCAAGGTCACGATGGACATCGACTA
>CAXTCC010000254.1:0-5813 GCA_964242015.1 uncultured Variovorax sp. | reverse complement strand
ACGCCCTTGACGTAGAAGTTCACGCCCGACAAGAACTTGTCGTCGGCCACGGCGCCGGCAGCGACCAGTTCCTTGCCGTCCTGGCCGACGATCGGGCCCTTCCAGATCGAATAGCTGCCGTCCTTCAGGCCGGCCTTCACGGTCTCGACCTTGGTCTTGATGTCGGCCGGCACGTCGTCGGCGATCGACACGATGTCGATGGCGCCTTCCTTCACGCCCCACCAGCTCTGGCCGGTCGCCCACTTGCCGTCCAGCGCGTCCTTGGTGGCCTTGATGTAGTACGGACCCCAGTTGATGACGGCCGATGCCAGATGGGCCTTGGGGCCGTAGGCGGTCATGTCCGAATCCCAGCCGAAGGCGCGCTTGCCTTTTTCCTGCGCGGTCTTGAGCACGGCAGGCGAGTCGGTGTTCTGGAACAGCACGTCGGCGCCGCCGTTGATGAGTGCGGTCGCTGCTTCGGTTTCCTTCGGGGGGCTGAACCATTCGTTGACCCACACCACCTTGGTCGTGATCTTCGGGTTGACCGACTGCGCACCCAGCGTGAAGCTGTTGATGTTGCGCAGCACTTCAGGAATCGGCACCGAGCCGACCACGCCGAGCTGGTTGGTCTTGGTCATGCCGCCGGCGATGATGCCGGCCATGTAGGCGCCTTCGTAAGTGCGGCTGTCGTAGGTGCGCATGTTCTCGGCCGTCTTGTAGCCGGTGGCGTGCTCGAACTTCACTTCCTTGTTGTCGGCGGCGACCTTCAGCATCGGCTCCATGTAGCCGAAGGTGGTGCCGAAGATCAGCTTGTTGCCCTGCCCCACCATGTCGCGAAACACGCGCTCGGCATCGGCCGATTCGGGCACGCTTTCGACGAAGGTCGTCTTGATCTTGTCGCCGTATTCCTTCTCGAGTGCCTTGCGTCCGTTGTCGTGCGCGAAAGACCAGCCGCCGTCACCGACCGGGCCGACATAGGCGAAGGCGATGTTCAGCGGTGCAGCGGGTGCGGGTGCGGCGGCGGGTGCGGCAGCCGTCGGTGCCGGTGCGGCCGGGGCTGCGGCAGCGGGCGCTTCTTCTTTCTTGCCGCAGCCGATGAGGGCGGCCGAAGCCACCGCCGTGACGGCCGCGAGCTTGAGCAGGGAGCGCTTGTTCAGATCATTCATTTGGATAAATCCTCAAAGGACAGGTTGGCAAAAAACGCGATTATGAGCCGGGGTAAAACGGCTTCCCGATCGACGCGGGCATGTTGATGCGGATGAACGCAGGGTTACGCGAAATGATGGCCAGCACCACGATCGGCGCGATGTACTGCAGCATGCTCAGGAACTGGCTCGGCACGTCGATGCCGATGCTCTGGAAGTGGAATCCGAGCATCGAGACGCCGCCGAAAAGGTAGGCGCCGAGCAGCACCCGGATCGGCCGCCAGGTGGCGAAGGTGGTGAGCGCCAGCGCGATCCAGCCCTTGCCCGCGACCATGCCTTCGACCCACAGGCCGGTGTAGACGATCGACAGGTACGCGCCCGCCAGTCCGCACAACGCGCCACCGACGACCACCGCTGCGAAGCGGATGCGACGCACCGGATAGCCCAGCGCATGCGACGACTCCGGCGACTCGCCGACCGAGCGCAGCACCAGCCCCGAACGTGTGCGGTACAGGAACCAGATCAGCCCGAAAGTGAGCGCGATCGCGAAGTACACCAGCGGGTGCTGCCGGAACAGCGCCGGTCCGACGATCGGGATATCGCCCAGCACCGGAATCGCATACGAGATGGTCTCGGGCAACTTCGACTGCACGAAGCCGATGCCGGCGAAGGCCGAGAAGCCGACACCGAACAGGCTCAGCGCCAGGCCGGTCGCGTACTGGTTGGTGTTGAGCCAGATCACCAGCACGCCGAAGATCGCGGCCAGCACCGCGCCCGCCGCCATGCCCGCCAGGAAGCCGAGCCACGCGTTGCCCGTCGTCACCGTCGCAGCGAAGCCGGCGATGGCGGCGCACAACATCATCCCCTCGGCGCCGAGGTTGACGATGCCCGCCTTTTCGTTGATGAGCAGCCCCAGCGCAGCCAGCGCGAGGATGGTGCCGGCGCTGAGCGTCGAGCCCAGCAGCAATGCGTATGACTCCATCAGAGGGCTCCTTCCGGCGTGGCTTGCGGCATCTGCGCCGTGATCGGCGTGCTGGCTTGCAAAGACGACGTGCCCGAAGCCGATGGTGTGACGGGCGCCGTCTTCGTCGCCAGCTTGCGGCGTATGCGATAGGCAATGAGCGTGTCGCAGGCCAGCAGCGTGAACAACAACAATCCCTGGAACACACCGGTCAGCGACTTCGGCAAACCGAGCCGCGACTGCGCGAGTTCACCGCCGATATAGAACATGCTCATGAGCAACGCCGAGAACACCATGCCGACCGGATGCAGCCGCCCGACGAAGGCCACGATGATGGCAGCGAAGCCGTAGCCCGCCGGCACGTACGGCGTGAGCTGGCCGATCGGGCCGGCGACTTCGAGTGCGCCGGCAAGACCTGCAGCGCCACCGGAAGTCAGCAATGCGATCCACACGGCGCGCCGTGCCGAGAAGCCCGCATAGCGCGCGGCCGCAGGCGCCAGGCCGCCGACCTGCTGCGCGAAGCCGGCCCGCGTACGAAACAGGAACACCCACAGCACCCCGACGCCGACCAACGCGATGATCAGGCCGATGCTGACGCGCGATCCCTTCATCAGCCGCGGGATCTGCGTCACTGCTTCGAAGGTCTTGCTTTGCGGAAAGTTGTAGCCGCCGGGGTCTTTCCACGGGCCGGCCACCATGTAGCCGAGCAGCAGCACCGCCACGTACACCAGCATCAGGCTCACCAGGATTTCGTTGGCGTTGAACTTGTCGCGCAACCACGCGACGATGGCAGCCCAGGCCATGCCGCCGAGCACGCCGGTGACCAGGATGGCCGGCACGATCCACGGGCCGGTCGTCTTGTCGGCCAGCAGGGCCATGCCCCCCGCCGCCACCGCACCGAAGACGAACTGCCCTTCGGCGCCGATGTTCCACACGTTGGCGCGGAAGCACACCGCCAGCCCGAGCGCGATGATCAGCAACGGCGTCGCCTTGACCATCAACTCGCCAATGGCATAGCCGCTCTTGATCGGCTCGTAGAAGAACACCAGCAAGCCCTTGACCGGGTCTTTGCCGAGCGCGGCGAACAGCACCATCCCGATGAGCACCGTGATCAGCAGCGCGAGGATGGGCGAGCCGTAGCTCCAGAAGCGCGAGAGTTGCGGGCGCGGTTCCAGCTTAAACATGGGCACTCTCCTTGGCAGTCGTGGCGCCGCCTGTCGTGTTGTTCGAGGTGTTCCAAAGCCCGCTCATCCACTCGCCGATGCGCGGCACGGTGGCGGCGGCGCGGTCGACGGAGGGCGACAACTTGCCCTTGGCGATGACGTACAGCCGGTCGCTAATTTCGAACAGTTCGTCGAGCTCTTCGCTCACCACCAGCACGGCGCACCCGGCATCGCGCAGCGCCAGGATCTCGCCGCGGATCAACGCTGCCGCGCCGACGTCGACGCCCCAGGTCGGCTGCGACACGATGAAGATTTTCGGGTTGGCATCGATCTCGCGCCCCACGATGAACTTCTGCAGGTTGCCGCCCGAAAGCGACTTCGCCGCCGAGCTCGGCCCACCCGCCTTCACGTTGAAGCGCTTGATGATTTCAGCCGCATGGCGGTCGAGCGCCTTGGTGTGAATCCAGCCGGTCTTGCCGACCGCGTTGCTGCGCGTGAGAAGCAGGTTGTGCGCCAGCCCCAACGTCGGCACGGCGCCGCGCCCCAATCGTTCTTCCGGCACGAAGTGCACGCCGAGCGCGCGACGCTTGCGAGGCCGCATGCGTGCTGCCGGTTGGCCGAAGACCTGGATCATCGACGCCTCGGCACGCACGTCTTCGCCCGACAGCGCATAGAGCAGCTCACGCTGGCCATTGCCCGACACGCCGGCAATGCCGACCACTTCGCCGGCACGCACCTCGAGCGACACCGCATCGAGATCGACGCCGAACTGGTCTTCGCGCGCCAGCGTCAATGCATCGACCTTGAGCGCGACCGCGCCGGCCTTCACCGCACGGTGTTGCAGCGGTGGCGGCTCGGCGCCGATCATCAGTCGCGACAGCGATTCGTTGGTTTCGTTCTGCGGGTTGCACACGCCCGTGACCTTGCCGCCGCGCAGCACCGTGCAGGCGGTGCACAGCTCGCGAATCTCGTGCAGCTTGTGGCTGATGTACAGGATGCTGCAGCCCTCGGACGCGAGTTTCTTCAGCACGACGAAGAGCTTGACCACGGCTTGCGGCGTCAGCACAGAGGTCGGCTCGTCGAGGATCAGCAGCTTGGGGTCGGTCAGCAACGCGCGGATGATTTCCACGCGCTGCATCTCGCCGACGGAGAGCGTGTGCACCGGCCGCACCGGGTCGATGTCGAGGCCGTACTCGCTCGCCTTTTGCGTGATGCGCCGGGTCACGTCGGCCAGCGCCAGGCTCTTGTCCAGACCCAGCCACACGTTCTCTGCCACGGTCAGCGTGTCGAACAGGCTGAAGTGCTGGAACACCATGCTGATGCCGAGCGCACGTGCCTCTTGCGGATTGCGCACGTTCACCATCTGCCCGTTGAACATGACGGTGCCTTCGTCGGGCTTGACCGAGCCGTAGATGATCTTCATCAAGGTCGATTTGCCGGCGCCGTTCTCGCCCAGCACCGCATGGGTTTCGCCGGGCTGCACCATTAGCGACACGTCGCTGTTGGCCACCACCGCCGGGTAGCGCTTGGTGATGTGCGCAAGTTGGAGTCTGGAGGTCGTCATACCTTGGTGGGGCTCGTGGAGGTTGTCGAAGAATTTTTGGTCCGGGTGGCAGCGGCAGCCGCACCGGGCGGCGGCCGCAACGACGCGGCGACCGACTTGGTGATCTCGCGCAGCCAGCGCGCCGAGCTCGACGAGTGCGTGCGCTCGTGCCATAGCTGGTAGTACATCAAGCGCGGCAGGGTCACGGGGCACTCGACGATCTTCACCGGCAAGCGCGGGATGAAGCGCTCGCAGTACTGGCGTCCGGTGGTGAGTACAAGCAAGCTCGATGCCACCATGTCGGGGATCAGGCTGAAATGCGCACAGCGCGCCGTGATGTTGCGCTCCAGCTTCAGCGCATCGAGCATCTGGTCGATGATGCCGCGCGCGCCGGGGTGCATCGGCGTCGGCGCGATGTGCTCGGCAGAAAGCCATGTCTCGACGTCCCAGCCGCGCCGCGCCGCCGGATGGTCCTTGTTGATGAGCGAGACGATCTCGTCGCCGAAGAGCCGCGCCATGTGCAGGTCCTCCGGCGGCTTCAGCCAGTTGCCGATGACCAGGTCGACGTGGCCCAGCGACAGGTGCGCGTGGTAGTTGGAATCGGGCGACAGCGGATGAATCTCGATGCGGCACAGCGGCGCCTGGCTCTTGATCTGCGCCACCAGCATCGGCAGGAAGAGCGGGTCGAGGTAGTCGCTGGCGGCGATGCGAAAGGTGCTGGCCGCGGTGCGCGGATCGAAGCCGCGCGCATCGGTGAAAAGCACCTCGGCGGCGCGCAGGATGGCGGCACTGGGTTCGATCATTCGCAGCCCCGCATCCGTCGGCACCATGCCCGAACCGGAGCGCACCAGCAACGGGTCGCCCGACAGATCGCGCAGCCGCTTCAGGGCTGCGGAGACGGCCGGCTGGTACATGCCCAGCCGGATGGCGGCGCGCGAAACGCTGCGGTCGGTCAGCACGGTATGAAGCACTCGGATGAGATGCAAATCGATCTTGTCGAACAGCGCCTGGTCACGCACTTT
>CAXTCC010000253.1:0-5826 GCA_964242015.1 uncultured Variovorax sp. | reverse complement strand
CCGCGAGAACATGGCGGTCTACAAGATCCCGCGCAAGGTGCAGTTCGTCGATGCGTTGCCGAAGAGCGGCAGCGGCAAGGTCATGTGGCGGCTGCTGCAGGAAGCCGAGTCGAAGGTCGATTGAGCCCAGCGCTTGCCGGATTGCGGTCAGCTTTTGTACGTTCCCGGCGGCACGAACTTCCTCAGCATCGTGCGGCCGATCGGCGTGATCGCGGTCACGGTCGCAATGGGCTGTACGTAGCCGTCGAGCGTGCGGACAGGCGCCGGGATGGTCGCCTTGATGTGCCCGGCCATCACCAGAATTCGCACGGCATCGACGTTGCTGCCGCCTTCGATGTTGCAGGGCAGGGTGGCTGCGGCGAGCCGATGAAGAAGCGTGATGGGCATGCGGGGATCGTTGTCAGGGTTCGGTACCGGTACTCAGTATCAGGATTCGTTCTTGGAGCTGAGGTCCGCCACCACCCGTGCATGCCGTTGAAAGCTCCAGTACGCACTGGCCCAGTCCATCAGCACGACGATGCGGTTGCGAAACCCGATCAAGAAATAAGCGTGAGCGAAGAGCCAGAAGAGCCACGCGAGCCGGCCGCTGAAGCGCAGCGGGCCGAGCGGTGTTTCCAGATCGACCACGGCCGAGTTGCGACCGATCGTGGCGAGGTTGCCGTAGTCGCGGTACCTGAAAGGCGACGTCGGCTCGCCGGCGATGCGATGCAGCACATTGGCGGCCGCTGCGCGTCCCATCTGCTTGGCCCCGGGTGACACGCCTGGCACCGGCTTGGGCGGCTTGCCCGGCGCGTAGCTCATTGCCGCGGCCAGGTCACCGACCACGCTGATCTCCGGGTGACCTGCAAGGCTCAGGTCGGGCTCGACCTTGATGCGGCCCGCGCGGTCGCAGTCCACGCCCGTTGCCGCACCCAGCAAGCGCCCGAGCGGCGATGCCGCGACCCCGGCCGCCCAGATGACGCAGCTGCTGTCGATGCGGTAGTGACCGCCCGCGGCATCGACCTCCAGGCCGGTGGCGTCGATGGCCGTCACCTTGGCATTGAGCCGTACCTCGACGCCGAGTTTTTCAAGCTGCACCTGCGCCTTCGCGCTGAGGTTGTCCGGCATCGCCTGCAACACGCGCGGGCCGCCCTCGACCAGCAGCACCTGCGCACTGCCCGGGTCGATGCGTCGGAACTCGCCGGCCAGCGTATGCCGCGCGATTTCCGCCAGCGTGCCGGCCATCTCGACGCCGGTCGGGCCGGCGCCGATCACCACGAAGGTCAGCAGCCGGCGGCGCTGATCGGCATCGGCGGCATCGGTCGTCGCTTCGGCGGCTTCGAACGACATCAGCACGCGCCGTCGGATGTCGAAGGCGTCGGCCAGCGTCTTCAAACCAGGCGCGATGGGCATCCATTCGTCATGCCCGAAATAGCTGTGCGTGGCGCCCGCGGCAACGATCAGGTGGTCATAGCCGATGCGGGTGCCGTCTGCCAGCGCGATCTCACGCACGTCCGGTGACAGGCCGGTGACCTGGCCCAGCAATGTCGTGACGTTGGGCTGGTGCCGGAACAGCAGCCGGACCGGTGCCGCGATCGAAGGCGCCGCCAGGCCGGCCGTCGCCACCTGGTAGAGCAGCGGCTGAAACAGATGATGATTGGTCTTCTCGACCACGGTGATGTCGACCGCCGCATTTTCAAGCCGGCGCGTCGCCTCCAGTCCGCCAAAACCACAGCCGATCACGACGATCCGTGGGCGGCTGGAGGAAGAGGGCGTGCTCATTCACAGGATGATACGCAGCCGTCGTGCGCGCACCAGCGCCTTGTGCCACAGTGGTTGCCCTCATCCGGAACGGGTGTGGTGACAGCGGTGCGACCACCCCCGTGCGGGCTTGTCCTACGCGCCGTGCCATCGACCTTCGGATACAACGACTCCTGCTATTTCAACGGAGACCTCATGAGCTTTTCACGGCCGATGGCGCAGGCGGCAGATGCGCTGCGACTGCGCTTTGGCGAGGTCAGGGCGCACAGCGTCGCGCTGGCGGCGCCGCTTTCTGCCGAAGACCAGTGCATCCAGTCGATGCCCGATGCCAGTCCGACCAAGTGGCACCTCGCGCACACGACATGGTTCTTCGAAACCGTGTTGCTGCAGATGCACGCGACGGGCTACCAGCCGTTCGATACGCGCTTTCACTTCCTCTTCAACTCGTATTACGAGGCGCTGGGGCCACGCCATCCGCGGCCGCAGCGCGGCCTGCTGACGCGGCCGTCGATCGACGAGGTGCATGCTTATCGGCAGCACGTCGATGCGGCCGTACTCGCCTTGCTCGACCGTGCCGACGACACGTTGTGGCAAACCATCGAGCCGATCGTCGTGCTCGGACTGCATCACGAGCAGCAGCACCAGGAGCTGCTCGTCACCGACATCCTGCATGCGTTGTCGTGCAACCCGTTGCTGCCCGCGTACCGGCCGGCGAATGGTCCGGCGTTGCGCCTCGCCTCCGTTGCCGCACCGGCGCGGTGGTTGCGGCATGAAGGCGGCGTGGTCGAGATCGGCCATCAGACCAGCGATCACGTTGGCGCGTTCGCATTCGACAACGAGACGCCACGGCATTCGGTTTTGCTGCGGCCGTTCGAAATTGCAGACCGCTTGGTGACGTGCGGCGACTACGCCCAGTTCATCGCCGACGGTGGCTATCAACGAGCCGACCTTTGGCTGTCCGACGGTTGGGCGGCGGTCAAGGCGAACGACTGGCGCGCTCCTGCCTACTGGCTGTCACCGGATGATCCGCGCGTAGCGCAGCACGGCGCCAGCACGGCCGGATGGCAGGTCTTCGGCTTGCACGGCCTGCGCCCGATGGAGCCCGAAGCGCCTGTCTCGCAACTGAGCTTCTACGAGGCGTCTGCCTATGCGGAATGGGCTGGCGCGCGGTTGCCGACCGAGTTCGAATGGGAGGCCGCGAGCGACACGCCCGGCCTGGCGCAAGCCACGGGTCTTGTCTGGCAATGGACGCGGTCTTCCTACGATCCATACCCCGGCTTCCGACCGCTGCCCGGCATCGCCGCCGAATACAACGGCAAGTTCATGGTCGGCCAACTCGTGCTGCGCGGTGGCAGCGTCGCAACGCCGCAGGGCCACACGCGTCCGAGCTACCGCAACTTCTTCCCGCCGGCAGCCCGCTGGCAATTTACCGGCGTGCGCCTGGCGCGCGACATCTGAAATGAGAAATCCAGTCGTCAACCTCGACATGCCACGCGCTCGTGCGCGAACCACCACCACGGTCGCGCCGTCCGAGTTCGCGCGCGACCTGATGGCAGGCCTCACGCGCACGCCGCGCAACGTGCCGCCCAAGTATTTCTACGATGCGGCCGGTTCGGCCTTGTTCGACGGCATTTGCGAACTGCCCGAGTACTACCCGACACGCACCGAGTTGCGCATCCTCGCCGAGCGCGCGCCGGAGATCGCCGAGCAGATCGGGCCGCGCGCCGAGTTGGTCGAGTTCGGCGCCGGTTCGCTCACCAAAGTGCGCTTGCTGTTCGACGCGTTCAACGCCGAAGACGCGCCGCGCCGCTATCTGCCGATCGATATCTCGGGCGAGCACCTCGAAGGCGCAGCCGAGCGTCTGCGTGCCGACTATCCGAACATGGCGGTGCAACCCATCGTTGCCGACTACACGATGCCGCTCGTGCTCCCTGCGCCGGGCGCCGGTGTCGGTCAGCGCGTCGGCTTTTTCCCCGGCTCGACCATCGGCAACTTCCACCCGGAAGAAGCGCTGTCGTTCATGCAGCTCGCAGCGCGCCTGTTGCGCGGTGGTGGCATGCTGGTCGGCGTCGACCTCGTCAAGGAGCCTTCCAGATTGCATGCGGCGTACAACGATGCACAGGGAGTCACGGGAGCATTCAACCTCAACTTGCTGCGCCGCGCGAACCGTGAGCTGGGTGCCGACTTCGATCTCGACGCTTTCGGTCACTACGCGTTCTACAACCCGCTGCTGCAGCGCATCGAGATGCATCTGGTGAGCCGGCGTGCGCAGACCGTGACCATCGATGGAGAGCGCTTCGACTTTTTCGAAGGCGAGAGCATCCATACCGAGAACTCGCACAAGTTCACCGTCGAAGGCTTTCGCGCCCTGGCGGTTCGCGCCGGCTTCCGCCCTGGTCCGGTCTGGACCGACGAAGAGCGTCTGTTCAGCGTGCACTGGCTTCACGCGCCGGCGGCACAATAGGCGTCTCCCTGGAGATATGAAATGAAAGCAACCTGGAACGGCGCCACCATCGCCGAAAGCGACGACACCGTGGTCGTCGAAGGCAATCACTACTTTCCGATGAGCTCGCTCAATCGCGATCACGTGACCTTCAGCAATCACAAGACGACCTGTCCCTGGAAGGGAATGGCGAGCTATTACTCGCTGCTGGTCGACGGCGAGATGAATGCCGACGCGGCCTGGTATTACCCGGAGCCGAAGCCTGAAGCGGAAGAAATCAAGGACCGCGTCGCCTTCTGGAAGGGCGTGAAGGTCGCCGCGTGAACGCGCTGGCGTCTCCGCCAACGTCGCACTCCGTTCCCCCGTTTTCACCGCCCTTCAACGCACCCGCCGAGACACTCGCGCTTCTTCGTGAGCAGGGTTACGCGGTTCTAAGCCCTGGCGGCGTCGCCGAGTGGCTGGGCGAGCCGCTGGCACAGCTCGAGGCGCTGCACGAAGACTGGAGCGATCTACCGCCCGACGAATACCTGAAGGACGGTGGTCGCTATCGCCAGCGTCGCCATGCCTGCTTCACGGTCGACGGCGCGGCGCTCAATCAGGTGCCGCATCGGGCGCATTGGCAGCCGGTGGAATACAACGCGTTGCACGGTGGCATGCAGCGGTGGTTCAAGCCGATGCTGGCCGGCACAGTGGCGCAACCGGTGTGGACGCATCTGATGCGCGGGCTTGCAGCACTGGCCAGCGGGTTGCGTGGCGATCAGCGCTGGTTCGTCGAGGCGCACCAGTTTCGGATCGACACGGCCGGTGGCATCGGCAGGCCGACGCCCGAGGGCGCGCACCGCGACGGCGTGGATCTGGTGGCGGTTGCTTTCATCGGGCGCAACAATGTCAAGGGCGGCGAAACGCGCGTGTTCGAGGCGAACGGCCGACGCGGGGAGCGCTTCACGATGACCGAACCGTGGAGTCTTTTGTTGCTCGACGATGCGCGCGTGATCCACGAGTCGACGCCGATCCAGCCCATCGACGAGACGGCGCCGGGCTTTCGGGATACGCTCGTGGTCACGTGCCGCGCCCAAGGCTTTCAGGGCGACTGACAGTCGTCGCAAGACAAAAGAGGTCCGCATGTTCAATCACATCCTGGTTCCCATCGACGGCTCCGAAACGTCGATGTACGCGGTCAGCAAGGCGAGCGGCCTGGCGCTGGCCTTCGGCAGTCGCATCACCCTGATCCACGTGATCGACAACTACCCATTCATCGGCGTCGGTGCCGATTACGCACTGGGGCAAAACGAATACCTGGCTGCCGCGACGAGCAGCGCCAATGCTGCGTTGGCGCGCGGCGTGGCGTCGCTCGCCGCCGAGGGGTTGCACAGCGATCAGCGCGTGATCGATGGGCACGTGGTGCACGAAGGCATCGTCGACACGGCCAACGGGATCGGTGCCGACCTGATCGTCATGGGTTCGCACGGCCGTGCGGGCATCGAGAAGCTGTTGTTGGGCAGCGTGACGCAGCGCGTGTTGCAGGATGCGCCGATGCCGGTGCTGGTGGTGAAGGGCGCATAAGCCTCGCTTCGGTGGGGGCTGCATGGCCCCGCTCTTCCGTGCATTGCTTCACAAGCGATGCACGCACTGCCTCCCATAAT
>CAXTCC010000252.1:0-5861 GCA_964242015.1 uncultured Variovorax sp. | reverse complement strand
CAGGGCAACTACGACCTGGTCGGCAACAACATCCCGGTGTTCTTCATCCAGGACGCGATGAAGTTCCCCGACCTGATTCATGCGGTCAAGCCGGAGCCGCACCACGCGATGCCGCAGGCGGCCAGCGCGCACGACACTTTCTGGGATTTCGCCTCGCTCATGCCCGAGACAACGCACATGCTGATGTGGGCCATGAGCGACCGGGCCATTCCGCGCAGCTACCGGATGATGGAAGGCTTCGGCGTCCATACGTTCCGGTTCGTCAACAGCCGCGGCGAGAGTCACTTCGTCAAGTTCCACTGGAAGCCGAAGCTCGGCATTCACGGGCTGGCCTGGGACGAAGCGCAGAAGATCGCCGGCAAGGACGCCGACTTCCATCGGCGCGACCTGTGGGAAGCGATCGACAAGGGCGACTTTCCCGAATGGGAGCTGGGTGTGCAGCTCATTCCACAGGACAAGGAGCATTCGCTGGGCTTCGACCTGCTGGACCCGACCAAGCTCATTCCGGAAGAGATGATTCCGGTGCAGCGCATCGGCAAGATGGTGCTCAACCGCAATCCGGACAACTTCTTCGCCGAGACCGAGCAGGTCGCGTTTCATCCCGGCCACGTGGTGCCCGGTATCGACTTTTCGAACGACCCGCTGTTGCAGGGGCGGCTCTTTTCTTACACCGACACGCAGATTTCGCGTCTCGGTGGCGCCAACTTCCACGAGCTGCCGATCAATCGCGGTGTTTGCCCGTTCCACAACTTCCAGCGCGACGGCATGCACCGCCAAACCATCGCCCGCGGTCAGGTCGCCTACGAGCCGAACACGCTCGGCAACGGTTCCGAATTCCGGGTCGATGGCAGCGATCAGGGCTTCCAGTCGTTTCCCGAAGAACTGGAGCCACCCAAGATCCGTCGCCGCAGCCCGACGTTCGACGATCACTTCACGCAGGCGCGGCTGTTCTTCAACAGCCAGAGCACGGCCGAGAAAGAACACATCGTCGCGGCCTTCCGCTTCGAGTTGTCCAAATTGCAGGTACCCGTGATTCGGCAACGCGTGGTCGACAACCTTGCGCATGTCGACGAGAAGCTCGCGCGACGCGTCGCGGAGCCCTTGGGCATCGGCGCACCGGACGCCAAAGCCGCGGCGGGCCGATCGGGCTTTCGCGATCACCAGATCAGGTTGCCCCTTTCGGAGTCACCCGCGTTGAGCATGGTCGGCAGCGGCGATGGTTCCATCAAGACCCGCAAGGTCGCGATCCTGGTGGCCGACGGTGTCGACTCCGCCTCGCTGAAGCCGATCCGCGAAGCCATCGAGGCAGCGGGCGCACAGTGCAAGGTGATCGGGCTTCGGCTCGGCACGGTAACGAGTGCGAGCAAACGCCAGATCGACGTCGATGCGACCTTTATCAACATGCCGTCGATCATGTTCGACGCGGTGCTGGTACCGGCTGGCAAGGAGAGCGCCGAGGCTTTGTCGCGCAGCGGCGATGCGGTGCACTTCGTGCTGGAAGCTTTCAAGCACTGCAAGGCGATCTGCACGGTGGGTGAGGGCGTTGGGTTGTTGTCTACGTTGGCCTTGGGCCAGGACGCGGGCAAGGGCAGCAAAGGTGACGTCGGAGTGACGTCCAGTGTCGCGGCCAGCGTGGCGGGCGTGGTGATTGCCGCCACCCCGGCGACGAACATGGGCGACCTCACCGCCGCGCAGCAAGTGGCGCGCGACTTCATCGCGGCGATGGCCAAGCACCGGCACTGGGATCGCGCCGACATCGACGCCGTGCCAGCCTGAGGGCGACTAGTCGGTCAGCGTGCGAGGCTCTCGCGCACGCGGGACCAGAGCTCGGCCCGCGCGATCGGCTTCGTCAGAAAATCATCCGCGCCCGCGTCGAGGCCGGCCTGACGCGCAGCGGCGTCTACCTCTGCGCTGATCAGGATGATGGGGATGTGGCGCGTCGCGTCCGATGCCTTGAGCGCCCGCGCGACCGCATGCCCGTCCATGCCGGGCATTCGCACGTCGAGCAGCACCACGTCCGGCACGTGGCGCGCAGCCAGCGCCAGTGCCTCGGGCCCATCGGCCGCGCTGATGGTGGCGTAGCCCTCGGGCGCCAGCAGCGCTTCGAGCAACCTGCGATTGGCTTCCCGGTCGTCGACGATCAGCACCATGGCGACGGGTCTGTTCATGACAAGCTCATGCCAGCAACCTGTCGATGGCCGCGTGCAACTCCTGATAGCGCAGGGGCTTGGCGATGTAGGCGTCGCAGCCCGCCGCTTCTGCTTTGGCTTGATCGTCCTTCATGGCCATGGCGGTCAGTGCGATGACCGGAATTGCCGCCGTGGCCGGTGCACGCTTCAGCAACGCCGTTGCAGCCAGGCCGTCCATGCCGGGCAGCTGGATGTCCATGAGGATGAGGTCGGGCTGTGCATCGCGCGCCATGGTCAATCCCGCTTCGGCGTCGACGGCGCACAGCATCGTGTGGCCGGCGTTGCCCAGGAGCAGGCACGCCAGCTTCATGTTCGCGGGGTTGTCTTCGACGATCAGGATGCAGGCCATGGATGTCGTTGCATTCGCATGCGTCAGGGCTGAGGCAACGCGCGACGCACCTCGTCGACGAAGCGGTCATGGCCGAATTCCATCTTCTCGATGACGCGAACCGTTTGGCCGGGAATGCCGTCGAGCGCGGCACGGTGGTCGGCAGAAAGCGGACTTGCCGTGATCACCACGATCGGGATGTGCGCGGTGTCGGGATCGCGGTAGAGGGCGTCCACCACGTCGATGCCGTTCGTCTCCGGCATGGTCAGGTCGAGCAGGATCAGGTCGGGCTTGACGCGTTGCGCCAGCGCGATCGCATCGTCTCCGCCATAGGCACGGAGCACCGCGTACGCGGGCGTCGGCAAAAAGGCAGCGATCACCTCGACGGCTTTCGGATCGTCGTCGACCACCAGCACGGTTCGTGTCCGGCTCTCGCCAGGCTGCAAGCCGAGACTGGCCAGTGTCGCTTTCAGGTCGGCGCGACTGATCGGCTTTTGCATGGCGGCCACCGCGCCGCGGCTCAACGCCACGTTGCTGTCGGCCACGCCCGCGATGATGACCACCGGCAGATGGGCCAGGTCGGCGCTCTCGCGCATCTTCAATAGGAACTCCCAGCCATCCATGCCAGGCAGTTCGAGGTCGAGTGTGACCAGGCTGAGGGTCTGCATCGGCGCCATGATCAGCGCGGCTTCGGCGCTGGCGGCGTGCAGGACCGTGAAACCCTCGGCCTCCAGCAGCAGGCGCACCAGATCCGCCGCCTTGTCGTTGTCTTCGACCACCAGCGCCATGCGTTCGTGGCGCACGGCCGCTGCGGCGTGCGCGGCGCCGTTGCTGGTGGTCATCACCTGCGCCAGCGGCGGCGTGGCGAGCAGTGGCAGCCAGACCGCGAAGCAGGCGCCTTCACCCTCCGCGCTCGCCACCGCGACCGTGCCGACGTGCAACTCCGCCAGTTGCTTCACCATCGCCAGGCCGAGCCCGGTGCCGGCGAACTTGCGCGCCAAACTGCTGTCGATCTGGCTGAATGCCTGGAACAGCCGCGCCATGTTTTCGCGCGAGATGCCGATGCCGGTGTCGCTGACGCGGATCTCGAGAAATTCGTCGTGCTCGCTGTCGGCCAACGCGAAGCCCTGCACCGGCCAGGGGCCCGGCAAGGTGCCGACGCGGGCGCGAGGGACGCGGTGCACGCTCAGCACCACACGCCCGCCGTCGCCGCTGAACTTCACCGCGTTCGACAGCAGGTTGTAGACGATCTGCTTGGTCTTGCGCATGTCGAGACGCGACAAGCCGACGCCTTCCCCGGTCTCCAGATCGAGCCGGATGCGCTGCGCGGCGGCCTTGTCCTTGACGATCGACAGGCTGTCTTTGAGCAGGCGGGCAAGATCGACCGTTTCCATTTCCAGGCTCATCATCCCGGCCTCGACCTTCGACAGATCAAGGATGTCGTTGATGAGCGAGAGCAGGTGCAGGCCGCTGGTGAAGATGTCTCCGATGTAGCCGGTTTGCGTATCGCTCATCTTCCCCATCAAGCCGTCCTTGAGTGCCTCGGAGAAGCCGATGATGGCGTTGAGCGGCGTGCGCAACTCGTGCGACATGGTCGCCAGAAATTCCGACTTCATGCGGCTCGCATGTTCCAGCTGCAGGTTGGTTTCTTCGAGCGCGCGCTCGAAGCGGCGGCGCTCGGTCACGTCGCGTGCCGCAGCGATCACGCCCTGCAACTCGCCTTCGCGATTGTGGAAGGTGGCAGCGTTGTACGACACCACGGTCTCGATGCCGTTGCGCGAGCGCACGGTGAGCTCGTAGTCGCTCACGCGGTTCTCGGTGAGCACGCGTTCGATGGCGGCATCGGCACGGTCCGGGTCGGTGAAGAAGTTGCGGCAGGGCGCGCCGATGAGCTCGTCGCGCGCCAGGCCGGTGAGCGCCATCATCTGCTGGTTGACGTCGGAAATGATGCCGCGCGGGTCGGTCATCATGAGTGCGTCGATGTTCGATTCGATCAGCGAGCGCGTGTAGAACTGCTGGTCGCGCAAACGCTGGTCCAGCTGCGCCTTGGCGGCTTCGACCTGCTTGCGCGCCGTGTTGTCGGTGCCGATCAGCAGGTAGCCGATGATCGCGTCGTGTGCGTCGCGCAAGGCAGTGACCGAGACGATGGCCGGAAAGCGGCTGCCGTCCTTGCGGATGTAGGTCAGCTCGTAGATGTCTTCGATGCCGCGCGACGCCTTGAACACCAGCGCCTCGAAACCCGGCGTGATGGTGGTGCCCAGTTCCAGGCTCAGCGCCTCGGCGCGTGCGATCACTTCCTGCGGGTCGGAGATGTCGGCCGGCGTGATGGTGTCGACCGTCTCGGCCGCGGTGTAGCCGAGCATGCGTTCGGCACCGACGTTGAAAATCTGGATGACGCCGCGCGCGTCGGTTGCGATGCTTGAAAAATTGGCGCTGTTGAAGATGGCGTCTTGCAGCGCGCCAGCCTTGATGAGCGTTTCTCGCCGTCGAAATTCGACGATGCCTTCCGGCCCGGATGTTTCGACGGTGTGCGGCATCAGGTGACCCGTGCGTCCGATCTGCCTCGTGACAGCGGACGGGGCTGCAGGTACAGCGGCTCCATCGGCACGACACGGGCTTCCAGCAGAAAGCGAAACATCGCGCCACCGAGCACGATGGTGTCGCCATTGGCCAGCTGGGCGTTCGAAACCCGGACCCCGTTCAGGAACAGACCGTTTCGGCTGCTCAAGTCTTCGATCGTCACCGCGTTGCCGTGGGTGACGAGGGCGGCGTGAAAGCGGCTCGCTCGCACGTTGTCGAGAACGATGTCGTTGGTCTCGGCGCGGCCGATCAGGGTCATCGGCTCGCGCAGTGCCAGTTGCCGGGTGGCGCCAGAACCATTGAGTTGAATCAGTCTTGGCATGGAGGGCTCCGATCTACGCAGTGGGACCGTGTAGAGACGGTGCCGCCGGCTGACGTGAACACATGGCAATCTGCAGCCGGAAGGGAGAGCCATGTGGCGATTTCGGATGAAATTATCCAAATTCAATTCCCTTGCACAACAGCAAGAATCGCAAAACTCTTTTGTACTTTTTGTTTTGCTCATGCAATTTGACTAAGGCTAAAGTTCCTGTAGTTGCGCAAGAAATCGCTGGGTCCGCACCTTCATCTTAGGCTTTCGAATGCGGCTCGATGCAGTTTAAAACGAGAGGCGAACATCGATGTGAAGAAAGGGTTTTGGTGAGCATTCAAAAGAATTGCGGTCCATGAATTCCTATAGAAAACAATTAGTTTCAATTTAAAGAAATAACGAGGCGACTAGCTCGTGTAAAACTAGAGTATCGGTAAATACTCATAAGAGAGAT
>CAXTCC010000251.1:0-5890 GCA_964242015.1 uncultured Variovorax sp. | reverse complement strand
ATGGCACTCAAGTCCACCATCTTCAAAGCGAACCTCGCGGTCGCCGATATCGACCACAGCTACTACGCGGACCATCAACTCACGCTGGCGCGGCATCCGAGCGAGAACGACGAGCGGATGATGATTCGGCTCATCGCGCTGGCGCTCAACGCCTACAAGCTGCAGAGCGTGTGCGATGGCGACGGCGTGCTGGCCTTTGGCGCGGGGCTGTCGAACCCGGACGATCCGGATGTGTCGTTGCGCGATTTCACCGGGCGCACGCGCGTGTGGATCGAGGTTGGGCAGCCTGAAGAAAAGCCGCTCATCAAGGCCTGCGGCAAGGCCGACGAAGTGCTGTTGTACTGCTTCAGCCATGCGGCCGGCATCTGGTGGAAAGGCATCGAGACCAAGCTGACGCGTCCGCAGAATCTGCAGGTGTGGCGCGTGCCGAGCGAAACGTCGCAGGCGGTCGCCGCACTCGCGCAACGCAGCATGCAGCTGCAAGCGACGATTCAGGAAGGCACGTTGATGCTGGGCGATGGCGTGAAGAGCATCGACATCGAGCTGATGCGGCTCAAGTAGACCGTCGCGCCATCAGGCCGGCATCATCCGGCCGCAGTGCCAGCATTGTTCGAAGCCGCCTTCGACCAGTTCACCGCACTCGCACATCCACCGCCTCTGAGGCCGGTGCTTCAGCTCGTGCAGCAAGCGCTCCGCGGTTTCGAATTGCGCCGCATCGTCGATCCAAATCTCGGGCAGGCACTGGTCCGGTGGCAACTGGCCCGCCGCGGCACCGAGGTACTCGCGTTGTACCGTCGCGCCGATGCCGTCTTCGCGCAGAGCGTGCGCCCACAGTGTCGCGATCGCGAGGTTGGGCGCTTGCGCGAGGCGGCGCATATCAGGCCGGTGGCGTAGCGTCGGCGCCGGTGCCGCCAGTCCCGCCAGCAACCGCCTTGGCTTCGTCTTCAGGCCACACCTGCTCCGCTTCGCGCGCCCGCTCGGCGTACTTGTTGAAGCGCCACGCCGTGTCTTCCATCGTGATGCGACGCCAGGTTTCTCGTTTGGCGGCCGGCGTCATCGCAGGCCAGTGCTGCACCTCGCCGAAGGTTCGGCCGCAGCCCTTGCACTCGTCGTCGCCCTGGCTCGTGGAGCAGATGGCGATGCACGGTGTGTCTGGCGTGGACTCGTACCAGACGAGCCATGCAGCCCATGCAGCTTTCGGGAAGCCGACCTCGTCGACATAGTCTTCATGGTGATAGACCATGAGCGCGTAGACCTCTGCCAGGTCGCGAATCTCAGGCGCCAAGGTGATGCCGTCGGGTGACGGCTTTTTCTCGCGCCAGAAGTTGATGGCGGCCTCGATATCGGTGATGTGAATGGCGGCCATTGAGGAGAGAAAAACAGGAACGAAAATCGAGAGAACGGAACGCGCAAGCAATGGGTTGAACAGTGAAAGGCATCATAGACGGGCAATGTCCCAAGCTGCGTCAGGGTTTTGTTTGCTCTTAAATTGCTAGCAGCCGCGTCAACCGCTGCGCGGCTTCCGAGATCGTTTCTTTTAAGCGCAGGGATTCTCGGGGTTGTCAGCCTTCGCAAGCCGATGTTCTAATCCGAGCCACGAAGGGGAGTAGCTCCCGCCCGTTGCAGCCTCTGCAGCGGATATCGACAAGGTCGTCAATACGAAGCCCAAAGCTTCCGGCCTGTCGGGCAACGCGCAGTGCAACAAGGCACCCTGCGCGATGCCGAGCAAGACCTTCGATTGAACCTGTTGTCAGGTTGGTCGAAGCGTCGTTTGCAAGTCCCCGGCACACCCGGTCTTTCATTCAAACGTTCTGGCCCACGCGGCACCGGACTAGTCGAACGAAAACAGATCGGAGTGTCTTGCACATGGAATTTCTTTCAGCCCCCTGGTGGTCGGCCCTGCTGGCCATCATCGTCATCGACCTGGTACTCGCCGGCGACAACGCGATCGTCATCGCGCTCGCGGCACGACGCTTGCCGCCCAATCTGCAGAAGAAGGCCATCGTCTGGGGCACCGTCGGCGCCATCGTGCTGCGCTCGGCCATGACCATCGGCGTGGTGTGGCTCCTGAAGGTGCCGGGCCTGATGCTGGTGGGTGGCCTCGGGCTGCTGTGGATCGCCTACAAGCTCATCGCGGACCAGGGCGGCGAGCAGGAGCACGGCGTCGGCGCCTCGACCTTCTGGGGTGCGATGAAGACCATCGTGGTGGCCGATGCGCTGATGGGCATCGACAACGTGCTCGGCGTGGCCGGTGCGGCGCACGGCGAGTTCGGTCTGGTCGTCATCGGCTTGCTGATCAGTATTCCGATCGTGGTGTTCGGCAGCACGCTGGTGCTGAAACTGGTCGAGCGCTATCCGTCGATCACGTACATCGGCGCAGCCGTGCTCGCTTACACCGCCGCCAAGATGATCGTCGCTGAACCGTTCCTTTCCGACATCTTCGGCACGCGTGAGGCGCCTGCTACCGCATTGCGCTACGCGGTCGAGGCCGCCTGCGTCGCCCTCGTGCTCGGCGCGGCCTGGCTTGCAACGCGCAAGCCGTCCGACAAGAACGCATCGCTCGAACAGCAGCCACAAGACAAGACGCCCCACCCGGAGCGCCCGTAACCGTTTCGTCAGCTTTTCAACGAAGGAGCAACCCCATGGAAAAGATCATCCTGTACGTGGACGACGCGGTTTATGCCCGCGAGCACCTTGCCAAGCTGGCGCCCGGCGTGCCCGTGCCGCTGGACGAAGAGAGCGCCTCGACCGCGCCGGGCACCCTGGGGGTCGACGCTCGCGCCGCGTTCGAGCCCAGGCACTGGATCCTGGTGGCCTGCGCGCCGCGCATGACGCACCGCATCAGCAAATGGGTGAGCCACAGCGCGCGTGAAAACTGGCGCGGCAAATGGTTTGCCAAGGTGCAGGCGCAACTGGTGCCGTTGTTCGAAGCAGCCGGCGACCAGGTCACGCCGATGCTCGCCAGCGGGTCGTTGACGGAGATGACGCAGCATCTTCGGCAGACGCACGGCACGGCGACCGTCGTCGATGCGCGCCGGCCCAAGATCGGCGTCGATCTCGAACCCGTCGCGGCTGGTCAAAAGCCGCCCGCAGCACCGGGCTGGGCGCTGCCCGGCGCGGTCGTCGGCATGGGCGCGCTGCTGGTCATCGCGAACGAACTGAGCGAGTGAGCTCGAGCAGGTGACCGGGGCAGGTCGCTGCGGTATCCTGACCTCATGCGACTCATCCTGAAATGGCTGCTCAGCGCGATCGCGCTGCTGGCGGTGGCTTATCTCTACAACGGCGTGCAGGTGACGAGCTTCGGCTCGGCGCTGATCGCGGCGGCGGTGATCGGCCTGCTCAACATGGTCGTACGACCGGTGCTGGTGGTGCTCACGCTGCCGGTGACGATCGTCACGCTCGGCCTCTTCCTGTTCGTCATCAACGCGCTGATGTTCTGGGCCGCGTCGGGCTTGCTCGGCGGCTTTCATGTCAACGGCTTCGGCGCCGCGCTGCTCGGCTCGCTGATCTATTCGCTGCTTGGCCTGGTGATCGAGGCTGCGCTGGGCGGGCTCTTCTCGAAGCGCTGAACAGCGGGGCTCGCGACCCCGGCTCGTTATTTCAACGGTGGTTCGTCCGCCTGCTGCTTGACCAGCGCATCGACCGCACGCGCACGCGTGTCGATGATCGACGCCTCGTAATGGTCCACCGCGTTGGGCGCGCCCCGCTGTGCGAGATTGCGCGAGAGCTCTTGCGCCGCCTTGTAGCGGTCGCGCGCGCCGGCGTAATCGAGGATGGCGACGTTGGCCTCGGCATCGGCCCGAATGGCGCGAACCGGGTCGTCCTGCGCGTTGTAGAGGCTCGACAGCGCGCGCCAGGCGGTGGCATCGCGCGGCTGCAGTGCGGTGTAGTCGCGCAGTACCGGCACCATCGGCGCGGGGTTGCGCGTGGCAACGGCGGCTTCCGCGGCGAGCAACATCTCCGGCCTCTCCTTGGCCTTGAAGTTGAGCAGCGATGCAGCCTTGGCAGGATTGCCGGCGTCGATTTCGATCTCGGCCGACAGCAGACGCGCCAGGCGTGACGCGGGCGCATCGCCGGCGGTGCGCACCACCAGACGATCACTGAAACCGCGCGCCGCCTTGAAGTCTTTCAGCTCGTTGGCCGACAGCGCTGCGGCGTACAGCAGGCCGGCTTGTTGCGCCGGTGTGCTCTTCGAGAAATCGCTGCCGGAGCCGGCTTCGACCCACTGGCGCAAGACGTCGACGCCGGGCCGCGTCAACACCCGGGCGCGCGCAGAAATCATGGCATGGTCCATGACGAGCGGCAGCCCTGGCGTCATCGGCACCGGTGCCGCGCGGGTCGACGCCGGGCCCGACTTGACAACAACGGGCGGCAAACTGGGCGTGGCTGCCGACCCTGTGGCGCTTGCTGTCGCTGTCGTTGTGGTCGTGGTCGTAGTTGTCGTCGCAGTCGTTGCCGTGGTGGTCGTCGGCGGTGCGACCAGCGTCGCGCCCGCGGCAGCGGCTGGCGCCGCACTGCCTTGCACCGGGTCGACGACCACACCCGGTTTGCCCAAGTTCATGTCGCGAAACTGAAAGCGCCCCTGCATGTCGGCGATGCGCTCGGTGTCCATCGGGTGACTGCGCAGGTACGGGTACGAGCCGTTGTCGTTCAGCCGGGCAGCGAACTGCAACTTTTCGAACATCGCCTCGGCACCGCGCGGGTCGTAACCGGCCTGCGTCATCACGCCGAAACCGATGCGATCGGCCTCGCGCTCCATGTCGCGTGAAAAGGCCAGCTGGCTCTGCATCGCGTAGGCCTGGCTGCCCATCAACATCGCGCTGCCGGCATCGCCACTGCGGCTCTTCATGGCGGCGAGCATGCCGAGGACCATGCCGGCGATCATGAGCGGCATCTGCTTGGCCTCGCGCGACATGATGCGTGCGATGTGGCGCTGCGTGACGTGCGACAGCTCGTGGCCGAGCACATTGGCGAGTTCGTCGCGACTGCCGATGACGGCGACCAGCCCGAGGTTGAGACCCAGATAACCGCCCGGCAACGCAAAGGCGTTGATGGTGTTGTCGCGTCCCAGAAAAATCTGCCAGGCGAAGCGCTCGTCGAGCTCGGGCGTCAGCTCCCCGCGCACGCGCGCCGCGGCCAGCAAACGCTTCCAGATGTCCTGCACGTACTCGACGATGACCGGGTCGTCGATGTAGTCGCTGTCGCGGAACAGCTCGCGCGCGATCTGGTCGCCCAGGCGACGCTCGGCGGCGGCCGTCATCTCGCCGCCGTCGCCCATGCCGGGCAACAACTGCGCGTGCGCGACAGGCGGCATCAGCGCTTGCGCCGCGATCAAAACCGCAGCGCACAGGGCACGCAGCGCGGGCTTTACCGCACGGGTCGATGTGGAATTTGAAGTCAAGCTTGGCATCGGTCTTTCCTGGGCCGGGCTCGTATGATGCGGCCTTCCGCCGATCGTTCACCCCATGAGTTCACTCACCCATTTTGACGCCCAGGGCCATGCCCACATGGTCGACGTCGCGGCCAAGCCCGCCACCCATCGGACGGCAGTCGCCAGCGGCCGCATCGTGATGCAGGCGGCCACGCTGGCGCTCATCGAATCCGGCACCGCCAAGAAGGGCGACGTGCTCGGCGTCGCGCGCATCGCCGGCATCCAGGCGGCCAAGAAGACCAGCGACCTCATCCCGCTGTGCCATCCGCTGGCGCTGACGCACGTGTCGATCGCCTTTGCCATCGTCAAAGGCGGCGTGCCGCAGGTGGCGTGCAAGGCGACAGTGGAAACCGTCGGGCCGACGGGTGTCGAGATGGAGGCGCTGACCGCAGTCCAGGTCGCACTGCTGACCATCTACGACATGGTGAAGGCGGTCGACCGCGGGATGACGATCACGGA
>CAXTCC010000250.1:0-5915 GCA_964242015.1 uncultured Variovorax sp. | reverse complement strand
TACGAGTTGTAGATCACCGGCTGGATCAGCGCTTCGGCCGCAACGAAACGATCAGCGACGGAAAGATCCGGCCATCGTTGTCGCGCGGCAAGCGGTCGGTCTTGCGCAGGCCGCGCTCGGCCGCTTCGTCCCAGCTCGGCAAGCCACTCGACTTGCTCAACTTGACGTTGACGATCGTGCCGTCGGGCGCCAGGCTCACTTCGAATTCCGCAGCCGGATTCCCGTTCACGGTGTCGGCGTCGGGGAAGGTGATGTTGGGTCGCACGGCGGCCGCGATGCGGGCGCCGTAACCACCGGAAGGGCCTGACGCCTTCAAGGCGGTGCCTTGGGAACCCTCGGCACCGCTGGCGCCTGCCAGACCTTGCATGCGCTTCAGGGTCGCAGCGCGATCGGCGGCGGCCTGCTTGGCGGCCTCGGCTTGCTTGGCTTCGGCCGCGGCGGCCTTCTGCGCTTCTGCCTTCTTGGCCTCGGCCGCCTTCTGTGCCTCGGCCTTCTTCGCTTCCGCCAGTTTTTGCTGCTGCTCCAGCTTGCGCTCGGCCTCGTCTTCGGCGCGCTGTTTGGCTTCCTGCTCCTTCTTCTCCTGTGCCTTCTTCGCGGCCTGCTGTTGCTGCTGTTGCTTCAGCTTCTCTTGCCGGTCTTCTTCTTGTTCCCGCTCGCGCTCTTTCTGTTCCTTCAGCTTCTTCTCGCGTTCGAGTGCGATATCCGGGGCGCGCGGTGCGGGCGTCGGATCGGGCCGGACTTGCGGTGCCGGCGGCGGAGGAGGGGGAGGTGGCGGCGGTGCCGGTGTGGGGGGTGGTGCCGGAGTCGGTGGCGTCACCGGAGTGGGCGGCGCGGAGAGCCGCGGCGCCGCTTGCTGCACGGTCGACGACCACAGCTCGGCTTCGACCGCGTCGTCTTCGGCTTCGCGCTTCCAGTGCACACCCCAGGTCAGCGCCGCGATCAACAGCACATGCGCGATCAGCGCGAGGATGACCGCGCGCGTGGTGCCGCGCTGCGGCGGCGGTGCGAACTCGGGACGATCGGCAGCGAGCGACATGCGCTTACTTGCCCCTGGCCGGCGCTGTGCCGGTGCCGGTGGTCGTGACCGACAGGCCGACGCGCTCGATGCCGATCTTCTTCAGCTCGTTCATGGCGCGGACCACGGTGTCGTACTTGACCGTCTTGTCGGCGCTGATGACGACCGGACGTTGGTCGTCGCCGCCTTGCGCGGCTTTGGCGGCCGAACCGATCTGCGTCATCGGCAGCGAAGTGCCGCCGGTGCCGGTGGACGGATCCTTCTTGATCTGCACTTCGTCATCGCTCTTGATGACGATCTCGATCGGTTTGTCGGGCTGCTTGTTGGCACGGTCGACCGTCGGCAGGTTGATGACGCTCGGCGTGATGAGCGGCGCGGTGACCATGAAGATGATCAGCAGCACCAGCATCACGTCGATGAACGGGACCATGTTGATCTCGTTGATGGTGCGGCGTCCGCGGCCGCGTGACGATACGGCTGCCATGCTCAGCGCCCCGCAGTGGCCGAGACCGCAGCGGTCGCCGGATTGACGTTGGCCGACAGGTTGCGCTGCAGGATGTTCGAGAACTCTTCGATGTACGTTTCGAGTGCGATGGCGATCTTGTCGATCTCGCGTGCGAAGCGGTTGTAGCTGACCACGGCCGGGATGGCGGCGAAGAGGCCGATGGCGGTCGCGACCAGGGCTTCGGCGATGCCGGGCGCCACGGTGGCCAGCGTGACTTGCGTCAGCGCGGCCAGGCCGGTGAACGCATGCATGATCCCCCACACCGTGCCGAACAGGCCGACGTAAGGCGAGACAGAACCCACGGTCGCGAGGAACGACAGGTTTTGTTCCGCTGCATCGAGCTCACGTTGAAAGCTCGCCCGCATCGCGCGGCGTGCGCCGTCGAGCAGCGTGCCGGCGTCGGTCACATGACGCTCGCGCAATTTTTGATACTCGCGCATGCCGGACGCAAAGATGCGTTCCATCGGCCCCGCCAGCTTGGCGTTTTGCGCGGCTGAAGCAAAGAGTTCGTTCAGGCTGGTGCCCGACCAGAACTCGCGTTCGAACTCGTCGTTGAGCGCACGCATGCGCTTCAGCGCAAAGAACTTGCGGAAGATCGCAGCCCAGCTGGAGATCGAGACGATCACGAGCAGCAGCACCACGAGTTGCACCACGAAACTCGCGTGGAGAAGGAGATTGATGATCGACAGGTCTTGGTTCATGGCTTGAATGGTTCTGCAATGGAGCCGATGGAGTGCTCGAGGGTTCCCGAAACGTGTGCCGGAATGCGCGCGGGGCGCAAAGTGGCGGCGTCCACCCAGCCGATGCGGATCGTGCCTTCGCAGAGCAAAAGGCTTTGCTCTGATTTTGATAGCACGCGCTGGCCGATTATCAATGACGCCGTCCCCAGTTGCCGCGCTTCGGCTGTAACGAGCAGTTCATCATCGAGGCGGGCGGGCCGATGGTATTTCAATGTGGTTTCGCTGACGACGAACTGGCCGCCGGTTTCTTCGCGCAACGCATGCTGTGAGATGCCGAGCGAGCGCAGCCATTCGGTGCGGGCGCGCTCCATGAACTTCAGGTAGTTGGCATAGAACACGATGCCGCCCGCATCGGTGTCTTCCCAGTAGACCCGAATCGGAAACACGAAGCTCATCGGGCCAGTGCCTTCAGCCGTTCGACGGCTTCCTGCAGATGCGCCATGGAGCTCGCCGTCGAAAATCGTACGAAGCGGCTGGTCTCAGCGGTGCCGAAATCGCGGCCGGGTGTCACTGCCACGTGCGCCTGCTTCATGGTCTCGAAGGCGAAGTCCCAGCTGCCCTCGATGCCGAGCTTCTTCGCGAACGACGTGCAATCGGCCCACGCGTAGAACGCGCCGTCCGGCATCACCGGCACGTCGAGGCCGAGCGCATTCAATTGCGGAATGAACCAGTCACGCCGCGCCTTGAACTCGGCACGGCGGCGCTCGTACTCGGCGATGCTGGCAGCTTCGAAACAAGCCAACGCCGCATGCTGCGACACCGTACTCGCGCAGATGAACAGGTTCTGGGCGAGCCGCTCGATCACCGGCACCAAGGCATCGGGCACGACCAGCCAGCCGAGTCGCCAGCCCGTCATGTTGAAGTACTTGCTGAAGCTGTTGATGCTGATGACCTGGTCGTCGATGGCGAGCGCGGTCTGGCCGAAGCTCGCGTCGTACGAAAGCCCGAGGTAGATCTCGTCGATCAGCGTGATGCCGCCGCGTCGGGTGACGACGTCATGGATACGGCGCAGTTCGTCCGGAGCGATCGAGGTGCCGGTCGGGTTCGACGGCGACGCCAGCAGCACGCCGCGTGTCTTGTCGGTCCAGTGGGCTTCGACCTTGTCGGCGGTCAGCTGAAAACGCTCGGCCGCGGTGGTCGGCACCAGCACGGCTTTGCCCTCCGCAGCGCTGACGAAGTGACGATTGCACGGATAGCTCGGGTCGGGCAGCAGGATCTCATCGCCGGCTTCGATCAGCGCGAGGCAGGCCAGCTGCAGCGCGGCCGAAGCGCCAGCGGTCACCACGATGCGGCGCGCCGGCACGTCGACGCCAAAGCGATCCGTGTACCAGGCGCTGATGCGCTCGCGCAGTGCATCGAGGCCGGTCGCCTGCGTGTACTGCGTGGTGCCGTCGTGGATGGCGCGGGCGGCGGCTTCCTGTACCAGCGGCGGCGCGGTGAAGTCGGGCTCGCCGATGTTCAGGAAGATCATCGGCCGATCGGTGTGCGCGACCTCGCGGGCCAGCACGCCTGCGGCTTTGGCCACCTCCATCACATAGAACGGCTCGATGCGCTCGGCGCGCGAAGAGATCTTCATCGCTTCACTTCGCCTTGCCGGTCAGGCGGTCGGCTTCGACTTCGGCACTGCGCAACTGCGGCGCCAGACCATTGAGCACCGCGTTCACGTACTTGTGCCCGTCGGTGCCGCCGAATTCCTTGGCGAGTTCGATGCACTCGTTGAGCACCACGCGCCACGGCACGTCCAGGCAGTTCTGAAACTCGTAAACGCCGATCCACATGACAGCGTGTTCGATCGGCGAGATGCGGTCCATCTCGCGGTCGAGCAGCGGAAGAATCAACACGTCGAGCTGCGCAGCGCCTTCGATGCAGCCGTGCAGCAGCGCGTCGTAGTGCGCCGCGTCGGCCTTGTGGAAACCGGCCAGATCGCGCGTGAACGCGTCGATGTCCGCGGGGTCGTTCTTGCCGACGATGTACTGATAAAGCGCTTGCAATGCGAACTCGCGCGCACGGCTGCGATTCGATTTGGCCGAAGCCTTGCGAACGCCGGTGGCGGTGAGGCCGGTGCGGGATTGCTTGGGCAGGCCGGTCTTGGTGCTCGCGTCTTTTGTGGTGTCTTCGGTCATGAAAGTGTGGCCAGCAGCTGCGCCATCTCGACGGCGACGCGCGCCGCATCGCGACCCTTGTCGGTCTGGCGTGCCACGGCTTGTGCGAGGTCTTCGGTGGTGAGAATGGCGTTGGCGATGGGCAGGCGGTAGTCGAGCGCGACGCGGCTCACGCTTGCGCCCGATTCGTTGGCGACCAGCTCGAAGTGGTAGGTCTCGCCGCGGATGATGCAGCCGAGCGCGACCAGCGCGTGGTAGCCACCGCGCTCGGCCAGCGCCTGCAGCGCGATCGGCACTTCGAGCGCGCCGGGCACCTGCACATGGTCGATGTCCTTGGCAGCAACGCCGAGCGATTCGAGCTCGGCCAGGCATGCCTGCGCCAGTGCATCGGTGATGTCCGCATTGAAGCGGGCCTGCACGATGCCGATGCGCAAGCCGATGCCTTCGAGCGGGGTCTCCGCTCCTTTGTCCGAACCTTGCATGTCCTAGTCCTTAGAGATGTAGCCGGCAATTTCAAGCCCGTAGCCGGCGGCCATGCTGGGCATGCGGCGGGGCGTGCCCAGCAGGTTCATTTTGCGGACGCCGCATTCGCGCAGGATCTGCGCGCCGATGCCGTAGCTGCGCAGGTCCATGCGGCCGCGCTCGGGTGCTTGTGCCGGGCGCGCAGTGCCATCGAACTGGGCCAGCAGATCGGCGCCGGACTCACCGCAGTTCAGAAGCACGGCCACGCCTTTTCCTTCGGCAGCAATGCGGGCGAGGCTCGAGTCGAGGCCCCAGGAGTGCAGCGAGCGATTGACTTCGAGCGCGTCGAGCACCGAGAGCGGCTCGTGCACGCGCACATCGACGGTGTCTTCCGGCGACCAACTTCCGCGTACCAGCGCCAGATGGACGCCACCGCTCGGCTTGTCGGTGAAAGCGTGTGCGGTGAACGCGCCCCATGTCGTCTGGATTTCGCGTACGCCGACTTTTTTGACGAGCGATTCGGTGCGGCTGCGATGCTCGATCAAGGCGGCGATGGTGCCGATCTTGATGCCGTGTTCGGCTGCGAACAGTTGCAGATCCGGCAGTCGCGCCATCGTGCCGTCTTCGTTCATGACCTCGCAGATGACCGAGGCGGACGAACAGCCGGCCATTGCCGCCAGATCGCAACCGGCCTCGGTGTGGCCCGCGCGCATGAGCACGCCACCGTCGACTGCCTGCAAGGGAAAGATATGGCCGGGCTGCACCAGATCGGCGGCGACCGCGTTGCGTGCCACCGCCGCCTGCACCGTGCGCGCGCGATCGGCAGCGGAGATGCCGGTCGTCACGCCTTCGGCCGCTTCAATCGACACGGTGAACGCGGTCGAGTGCTTGGCGCCGTTGCGGGAGACCATCGGCGGCAGCTGGAGGCGCTCGCACATCTCGCGCGACAACGTCAGACAGATCAAGCCGCGGGCATGGCGTGCCATGAAATTAATCGACTCGGCCGTGATGTGGTCGGCCGCGATGACGATGTCGCCTTCGTTCTCGCGGTCTTCTTCGTCGACCAGGATGACCATGCGACCGGCGCGCAG
>CAXTCC010000249.1:0-5954 GCA_964242015.1 uncultured Variovorax sp. | reverse complement strand
GGGTCGGTAGTTCATGTGAATGCTTGCAAGTGGCCAGGCACTCGTGTGCGCGTGCACTCAGGCCCGTGCAGCGCCCAGGTAGGTGTCGATCACGCGCGAATCGCCAGCGAGTTCGCGCGCCGGGCCTTCGAGGCTCACGCTGCCCATCTCCAGCACGTAGCCGTGGTCGGCCACTTCGAGCGCGGCACGGGCGTTCTGTTCGACCAGCAGGATGGTCACGCCGGTGGCGCGCAGCGCGCTCACCGTGCGAAAGATCTCCTGCACCACCAGCGGCGCCAACCCCAGGCTCGGCTCGTCGAGCATCAACAGCGAAGGGCGCGACATCAGCGCACGTCCCACTGCCAGCATCTGGCGTTCGCCGCCCGACAGCGTGCCGGCCAGCTGCGTGCGGCGTTCCTTCAGCCGTGGGAACAGCGTGTAGACCTGATCGATCTGGTCACGCCATTGCTTGTTGCCGATGCGCACCTGCCGGAACGCACCCAGCACCAGGTTGTCTTCCACCGGCATGGTGCCGAAGAGTTCGCGCTTCTCGGGCACCAGCGCGATGCCCAGCATCACCCGCTCTTCGAGCGACAGCGCGGCAATCGATTGCCCGCGGTATTCGATGGCGCCCTTGGCCGGCAACACGCCCATGAGCGCGTTGAGCAAGGTGGACTTGCCGGCGCCGTTGGGCCCGATGACGGTGACGACGCTGCCCTCGTCGGCTTGCAGGTCGATGCCGTGCAGCACCTCGGCGCGGCCGTAGCCGGCATGCAGATCGCGTATCCGAAGAAGAGGAACGGGAAGAGGAGTGGTCATCAGTGTTCCGTGCCCAGGTAAGCCGCGCGCACCTTGTCGCTGCGCTGCACTTCGCCGGGCGTGCCTTCCATCAGGTGGGTGCCGAACTCCATCACCACGATGTGGTCGCAGATGTCCATCACCAGGCCCATGTCGTGCTCGACCAGCAGGATGCTCATGCCGCCCGCGCGCAGCCCGCGCAACACGTCGGCAAGCGCCTGCTTTTCCTTGTGGCGCAGGCCGGCGGCGGGTTCGTCCAGCAGCAACAGGGCCGGGTCGGCGCAGAGTGCGCGCGCGATCTCCAGCAAGCGCTGCTGGCCCATCGCCAGATTGCCGGCCAGCTCGTTCGTCATGTCGCCCATGCCGACGCGTTGCAGCTGCCGCTCGGCCTCGCGGAACAGCGCGCGCTCTTCGCCGCGATCGGTGCGCAGCATGGCGGCGATGGCGCCTTTGCGCCCGCGCAGATGAGCGCCCAGCGCGACGTTCTCCAGCACCGTCATGTCGGGCACCATCTTCACGTGCTGGAAGGTGCGCGCCACGCCGCGCTCGGCGATCTTGCGGGAGGGCAGGCCGCTGATGCGCTCGCCACGGAACTTGACGGTGCCGCCGGAGAGCCCGAGCACGCCGGTCACCAGGTTGAAGGTGGTCGACTTGCCCGCGCCGTTCGGCCCGATGAGCCCGACCACTTGCCCGGCGCGCGTCTGAAAGCTGATGTCGTTGACCGCGACCAGGCCGCCGAAGGTTTTGCGAATCGCTTGCACGTCGAGCACCACTTCGCCGGCCGCCGGCTTGGTGCGCGTCGCCAACTCGGCAACGGTCGCACCATCACCCCAATCCCGCGCGCGGTGCGGCCGCGGCAAGCGCCTGTCGACGAAAGCCCAGACGCCTTCCGGCAGGTACTTGAGCACCAGCACGATCATGATGCCGAAGACGATCAGCTCGTAGTTGCCGCTGGTGCCGATGAGGCGCGGCAGCAGCACCTGCAACTGGTCTTCCAGCAGCTTGACGATGCCGGCCCCGGCGATGGCACCCCACACGTGCGCCGCGCCGCCGAGCACCGCCATGAAGAGGTACTCGATGCCCATCTTCAAGCCGAAGGGCGACGGGTTGACGGTGCGCTGGAAGTGCGCATACAGCCAGCCCGAGACCGACGCGAACAGCGCCGCCAGCACGAAGATGCCGATCTTGAAGCGCAGCGTGTTGACGCCCATCGCCTCGGCCATCTGCGAGCCGCCAGCGAGCGCACGGATGGCGCGGCCGCTGCGCGAATCGAGCAGCCGGATGACGGCGAACGAAGCGATCAGCACCAGCGCCCAGACCAGCGCGTAGAAGATGCGCTGCTTGCCGAATTCGAAGCCGAACAGCGACAGGCCCTTGACGCCCAGGATGCCGTCGTACTTGCCGAGCGCATCGAGGTTGCCCATCAGGTAGTACAACGCCAGCGCCCAGGCGATGGTCGCCAGCGGCAGGTAGTGGCCCGACATGCGCAGCGTGATGGCGCCGATGAAGGCGGCGCTGAGCGCGGTCAGGCCCAGCCCGATGAAGAGGGTCAACCAGGGCGAGACGCCGAGGTTCACCGACAGATAGGCCGTGGTGTAGGCACCGATGCCGACGAACGCGGCCTGCCCGAACGATGTCAGCCCGCCGACACCGGTGAGCAGCACCAGGCCGAGCACCGGCAGCGCGTAGATGCCGATGTAGTTGAGCTGGATGATCCAGAAGTCGGGCAGCGGCAGCAGCGGCAGCGCGACCAGGACGAGGATGGCGAGCAGCGGTCCCCAGGTGCGAGCGACGCTTTTGCGAGCAGGGCCGGTGGGCAGCGAGTCGAGGGTGGAAGCCAGTGCCATGTCAGTGCTCCTCGTCCGATGCGCCGCTGGCCAGCGAGCGCCACAGCAGCACCGGCAGGATGATGGTGAACACGATCACTTCCTTGAAGGCGCTGGCCCAGAACGAGCCGAAGGATTCGATCACGCCGACCGCCAGCGCACCGACCAGTGCGCCTGGATAGCTCGACAAGCCCGCGATCACGCCGGCCACGAAGCCTTTGAGGCCGATGAGAAAACCGGAGTCGTAGAAGATCGTCGTGGTGGGTCCGATGAGCAGGCCCGACAACGCGCCGATGAGGCCCGCCATCGCGAAGGTGAGCTGCCCCGCGTTCTGCGTCGAGATGCCCATGAGCCGGGCGCCGAGCCGGTTCACCGCGGTCGCACGCAGCGCCTTGCCGTACAGGCTGCGCTCGAAGAACAGCCACAGCAGCACGATGAGCGCCGCGGAGGCGCCGAAGATGATGACGGTCTGCCCGCTCAGGTTGAGCGGACCGAGCGCGAAGCGCGCATCCCAGAACGACGGGTTGCGAAAGCCCTCGGCGCCGAAGAACAGGAGCCCCAGTCCGGTCATCGCGAAGTGCACGCCGACCGAGACGATCAGCAGCACCAGCGAACTCGAACCGGCCAGCGATTGGTACGCCACGCGGTACACCAGCGGGCCGTACGCGGTCACGATGCAGATGGTGAGCAGCGCCTGCACCGCCAGCGGCAGGTTGCGCGGGCCGGCCCAGGCCGACACTGCGCAGATCACCGCCGGAACGACGAAGGTCTTGAGCGCCGCCTTGAAAGCTGGCGCCGCCGCGGCGGCATTGCCACCGCGATGTCGCCAGGTCGTGACCAGATCCATCAAGGCAGCGACTGCCGCGAGGATGAGCAACAGCCACACCGTGCCCGGCACCTTGCCGGTCTGGAAGATGGCCAGGGTGAGCGCGCCGTACGCGACGAACTCACCCTGGGGAATGAAGATGACACGGGTGACCGTGAACACGAGCACGATGCCCATGCCCAACAGCGCGTAGATCGCGCCGTTGGTGAGCCCGTCCAGCGTCAGGATGCTGGCGATCGAAAAATCCATAACGTGGCGGGGCCGGCTTTCTTTGCGTTTGTGGTTTTACTGCTCGACCTTGAACTTGCCGTCGACGACTTTCAGCATCACGCCGGTTTCGTTGGTGTAGCCCCAATGGTCGGTCGGCGTCCAGTTGATGACGCCGTGCGCCAGCACCGTGCGGCCCATCGTTTCGAACGCATCGCGCAGCGCAGCGCGGAACTCCGGCGTGCCCGGCTTGCCCTTCTTGAGCGCGATTGGCACCGCTTTTTCGAGCACGACGAGCGCGTCCGAGCCGTGGCCGGCGAACTGGTTGCGCGAACCCGGGCCGTAGGCTTTTTCATAGGCCTGGACGAAATCGATTGCCATCTTTTTCGAAGGATGGCTGTCGGGCAGTTGCTCGGCGATGACGGCCGGGCCAGACACCACGTAGGCGCCGTCGGCATCCTTGCCGGCCGTGCGCATCAGGTCTTGCGTGGCGGCAGCGTGCGTCTGGTAGACCTTGCCCTTGAAGCCGCGCTCCATGATGGCTTTTTGCGGCATGCCGGCACCGCTGCCGGAGGCGACGATCAGGATGGCGTCCGGGTTGGCCGAGGTCAGCTTGAGCGCTTGCGCGGTCACGCTGGTGTCGGCACGCGCGAAGCGCTCGGTGCCGACGATCTTGATGCCGTTCTTCTCGGCTTCGGCGGTGAAGTCTTTGAGCCAGCCTTCGCCGTAGGCATCGGTGTAGCCGAGGAAGCCGACGGTCTTCACGCCCAGCTTCTTCATGTGGTTGACCACCGCGACCGCCATCACCGCGTTCGATTGCGGCAGGCGGAACATCCACTTGTCCTTGCCCGGTGGCAGGGCGGCCGGGGCCGTCGAGATCTGCGGCGTACCCGATTCGGCGGCGACATCGGCCATCGGAATGGCGACCGGCGTCGCGGTCGAGCCGACCAGCACGTCGACCTTGTCTTCGGTGATGAGGCGTTGCGTCGCCTTGACGCCGGCGGTCGGGTCGCTGGCGTCGTCGAGCACGATGACCTTCAGCGTTTCACCGGCGATGGTCTTGGGCCAGATGGCGATCGCGTTCTTGACCGGGATGCCGAGGCCCGAGGCCGGGCCGGTCAAGGGTTGCACCACGCCGATCGTCAGGTCGGCGTGAGCCGTCACCGCCATCAATGCGAAAGCGGCGGCGAGGATTGTTTTCGTGAACTTCACTGGGGCAGACTCCAAAAGGGAACAGTTGTCGAACGAAGGTTTTGCACCGGCCGCGATCTCAGCGCGGCGCCATGCGCAGCGCACCGTCGAGGCGAATCACTTCGCCATTGAGGTGGCCGTTGGTGACGATGTGACAGGCGAGCTCGGCGAACTCCGAAGGCTTGCCGAGCCGCGGCGGAAACGGGATCGATGCAGCCAGCGATTTTTGCACTGGTTCGGGCAATTCCATCAGCAACGGGGTCGCGAACAATCCGGGCGCGATGGTGCAGACGCGAATCGCGTGCTGCGCCAGGTCGCGCGCCATCGGCAACGTCATGCCGACCAGACCGCCCTTGGAGGCGCTGTACGCCTGCTGGCCGACCTGGCCATCGAAGGCAGCGACCGATGCGGTGAAGAGCATCACGCCGCGCTCGCCGTCGTCCAGCGGATCGAGCTTGGCGCAAGCCGCAGCGAAGAGGCGCGCCATGTTGTAGCCGCCGATCAGGTTGATGTTGACCACCCGCACGAAATCTTCGAGCGGCGCCGGGTTGCCGTCCTTGCCGACGATTCGCTTCGCGCTGCCGATGCCGGCGACGTTCATCAGGATGCGTGCCGGCCCATGTGCTGCGGCGGCCTTGTCGAGCGCTGCGACGACGCTCGCAGTGTCGGTGATGTCGCACGCGCAGGCCACGGCGCAGCCGTCTCCAAACTCTTTGCCGATGTCGGCTGCGACCTTGGCGGCGAGTTCGCCATTGCGGTCGAGCACCGCGACCTTCGCGCCCAGACGCGCGAGCTCGCGTGCCGTGGCTTCGCCCAGGCCCGATGCGCCGCCCGTCACCAGTGCGGCTTGTCCTTCGATCTTCATTTACCTGTCTCCTCGGGGTGTCGGTTGCAATGTGAACGGCAACGTGCCCGCATGCAGCGCTTCGACTTCCGCCGCGCGGTGTTTCAACACCGAGCGTTGGTTGATCGAGCCCTTGTCGGTGACTTCGCCCTTGTCGATCGACGGCGGCACCGCGACCAGGTGCGCGCGGGCGATGCGGTTGGCGCTGCCGGTCGCATGCTGCGCCAATGCGTCGATCACGCCCTGAAAATGCGCCTGCACCGGCGCGCTCTCCAGCACCGCC
>CAXTCC010000248.1:0-6042 GCA_964242015.1 uncultured Variovorax sp. | reverse complement strand
CACACGCCGCCATCACCGACCTCGAAGGCAAGAAGCTCTGGCACGACCAGCGCATCGCGCGCGACGGCTTCGGCATCGCGTCGGCCAGCCAGAGCGACACCGACGTCAGGCTGCGCGACTGGTCGCTGGTCCGCCGGGCCGGCGAACAAGGCAGGTACGAAGCGCACGTTGCCGCGGAAGGATTCGCCATCGATCTGCGCTTCACGCCGACACAGCCGGTGCTGCTGCAAGGCGACGCGGGCCTCTCGCGCAAGGGCCCGTCGCCCGATCAAGCCAGCTATTACTACAGCGAACCCCAGCTTGCCACGCAAGGCCGGCTGACGCTGCAAGGCCGCGCCTTCGAGGTCACCGGCACGGCCTGGCTCGACCATGAAGTCAGCGAGGCGCTGTTGCACCCGGACGCGGTCGGCTGGGACTGGATCGGCATGAACCTGGACGACGGCAGCGCCCTCACCGCCTTTCATCTGCGGCGCCGGGACGGCAGCGCGCTATGGGCCGGCGGTTCGATGCGAAACAAGGGGGGCGCGGTGCGTGCGTTCAACGACAACGAAGTGCGGTTCGAGGCTGAGAGCACATGGGCCAGCCCGCGCACGAAGGCTGTGTACCCGACGCGCTGGCGGGTCCAGACGCCGGGCGGGAATTTCACCGTGCGCGCCCTGCTCGACGACCAGGAGCTCGACGGCAACGGCGCCACCGGCGGCGTGTATTGGGAAGGCCTGAGCGAGCTGCTCGACGCGCAGGGCAAGCGCGTCGGCCGCGGCTACCTGGAGATGACCGGGTACGCCGCGCCGCTCCAGCTGTGATCGGCTGAGGTGCCGCTCCGGCGAGTTACTTGCGCTTGATGAGCGCGATGATCTCGCCCATGATCCCGCGCCGGAACGCCAGCACGCAGATCACGAAGATCAGGCCGGTGACCATCGTCACCGACTCGCCCAACGTGTTGAACCACTCGAATGACGTGAGGCGCGCCAGCAGGTTGCCGAACTCGCCGATCTTGTTTTCGAGCAGCTCGACCACCGCCGCGCCGACGATCGGGCCCGACAGCGTGCCGAGTCCGCCGACCAGCGTCATCAGGATGACCTGACCCGAGGCCGTCCAGTGAACGTCGCTCAAGGTCGCGAAGCCGAGCACCAGTGTCTTGAGAGAACCTGCCAGGCCCGACAGCGCCGCCGAGATCACGAACGCCAGCAGTTTGAAGCGCGCCACGTCGTAGCCGAGCGAAAGCGCGCGCGGCTCGTTCTCCTTGATGCCCTTCAGCACCTGGCCGAACGGCGAATGGATGGTCCGAACGATCAGCAGGAAGGCGGCCACCACGATGACCAGCGCCACGTAGTACATGGTCAGGTCGTTCGACAGATCGATCAGGCCGAACAGCTTGCCACGCGGCACGCCCTGCAGGCCGTCTTCACCGCCGGTGAACTTGGCCTGCAGCGCGACGAAGAACATCATCTGCGCCAGCGCCAGCGTGATCATCGCGAAATAGATGCCCTGGCGCCGAATGGCCAGCACGCCGAAGAGCCAGCCGAGTAAGCCGCCGGTGACGGTGCCGAGGATCAGGCCCAGCTCGGGCGTCAAGCCCCAGGCCTTCATCGAATAGCCCGCGACATACGCCGAACCACCGAGGAATGCCGCGTGGCCGAACGACAGCAGCCCGGTGTAGCCCAGCAGCAAGTTGAAGGCGGCCGCGAACAGCGCGAAGCACATCAGCTTCATCACGAACACCGGATACGCGCCGAAGAACGGCGCCACCATCAGCGCAATGAACAGCAGTCCGTAGACGACCGTGGATATCTTTTTCATGTTCATGCCGATCGCCTTACTTCTCTTTGCCGAACAGGCCGGCCGGGCGAATCAACAGCACGATGACCATGATCAGGAAGACGACGGTGGACGACGCTTCCGGATAGAACACTTTGGTGAAGCCTTCGATGATGCCGAGGCCCAGGCCGGTGAGGATCGATCCCATGATCGAGCCCATGCCGCCGATCACCACCACCGCGAACACCACGATGATGAGGTTCTGCCCCATCAACGGCGTCACCTGAATGACCGGTGCCGCCAGCACGCCGGCAAAGGCCGCGAGCGCCGCGCCGAACGCGTAGGTGAGCGTCACCATCAGCGGGACGTTGACGCCGAAAGCCTCGACCAGCCGCGGGTTCTCGGTGCCGGCCCGCAGGTAGGCGCCGAGCTTGGTCCGCTCGATCACGAACCAGGTCGCGAAGCACACCACCAGCGACACGACGACGACCCAGGCGCGGTAGTTGGGCAGCACCATGAAGCCCAGGTTCGTGGCGCCGTCGAGCAGCTCCGGCGCGTCGTAGCCGAGCCCCGACACGCCGTAGACCGAGCGGAAGGCGCCTTCGATCAACAGCGTGAGCCCGAGCGTGAGCAGCAAGCCGTAGAGATGGTCGAGCTTGTAGATCCAGCGCAGCAGCAAGCGCTCGATGAGCACACCGAAAATACCGACCACCACCGGCGCGATAAAGAGCATCGGCCAGTAACCCAGCCCCAGGTAGTTCAGGGCCATCCATGTCAGCAGCGCGCCCATCATGAACAGCGCGCCGTGCGCGAAGTTGATGACGTTGAGCAAGCCGAAGATCACGGCCAGGCCGAGACTCAACATGGCATAGAACGAGCCGTTGACCAGCCCCAGAAGGAGCTGGCTCAGCAGGCCGGGCAGAGAAATGGTCATGAAAACGTTCGGAGGGTCATTTCCAGAGAGCGCACTTGCTCTCCGCCTTGGTGGTGAACACCTGGTCGCCGGCGAGCTTGGTCACGACCTTGTAGTAGTCCCACGGCTGCTTCGACTCGGCCTGCGACTTGACCTGCATCAGGTACATGTCGTGCACGAAGCGGCCGTCGGGGCGCACCGTGCCCTGCGCATAGAAGTCCTTGATCGGCGTGCTCTTCAGGTGCGCCATGACCTTGTCGGAGTCGGTCGACTTCAGCGCCTGCACCGCCTTCAGGTAGGTCATCGTGGCCGAATAGTCGGCGGCCTGGATGTCGGTCGGCATGCGCTTCATCTTTTCGAAGTAGCGGTTGCCGAACTTGCGCGACTCGTCGTTCAGGTTCCAGTCCCAGCTGGTCGTCAGCAACAGGCCTTCGGTGTTCTTCAGGCCGAGGCTGTGGATGTCGCTGACGAAGACCAGCAGGCCCGCCATCTTCATGGTCTTGGTGATGCCGAACTCGCGCGCCGCCTTGATGGCGTTGATGGTGTCGCCGCCGGCGTTGGCCAGGCCGAGGATCTGCGCCTTGGAGTTCTGCGCCTGCAGCAGGAACGACGAGAAGTCCGGCACGTTCAGCGGATGCCGAACAGCACCCACGACAGTGCCGCCCTTCGCCTTGACGACGTTGGCCGTATCGGTTTCGAGCGCCTGGCCGAAGGCGTAGTCGGCCGTCAGAAAGAACCAGCTCTTGCCGCCCTGGTCGACCACTGCACCGCCGGTGCCCTTGGCCAGCGCCACCGTGTCGTAGGCGTAGTGAACCGTGTAAGGGCTGCACTGCTCGTTGGTCAATGCCGACGAGCCGGCACCGATGGCGATGAAGGTGCGCTTTTTCTCGAGTGCCACCTTCGCCATGGCGAGGCCGGTGCCGGAATTGGTGCCGCCGACCAGCATCGACAGGCCCTGCGTGTCCATCCACTCGCGCGCCTTCGACGCAGCGATGTCCGCCTTGTTCTGGTGATCGGCCGTCAGCAGTTCGATCGGCATGCCGTTGACCTTGCCGCCGAAATCGTCGATCGCCATCTGGATGGCGGTGACGCCACCCTTGCCGTCGACGTCCGAGTACAGGCTGGACATGTCGGTGATGAAACCGATGCGCACCTTGTCGGCGGCCTGGGCCTGCGCCGCGCCGTTCGACAGTGCGATGGCCGTGGCCAGCACGGAGAGAGTGAGAACCTTTTTCATCGTCGACTCCATCACTTCCAGCTGGCGCACTTGGTTTCGGCCTTGGTCGTGAAGACCTGCTCACCCGGCAGCACCTTGACCACCTTCAGGTAGTCCCAAGGCTGCTTGGATTCGGCCGGCGACTTGGCTTGCACCAACAGCATGTCGTGGATGAAGCTGCCGTCGGCGCGGATCTGGCCCTTGCCGTAGAAGTCGTCGATCTTCATGCTCTTGAGCTGCGCCATGACCTTGTCGGCGTCGGTGGTCTTGGCCGCTTCGATCGCCTTCAGATAGTTCGTGGTGAACGAATAGTCGGCGGCCTGCACATCGGTCGGCATGCGCTTGGTCTTGTCGAAGAACTTCTTCGACCAGGCGCGCGTCTTGTCGTTCAGGTCCCAATAGAAGCTGGTGGTGTGCAGCAGGCCTTCGGTGTTCTTCAGGCCGAGGCTGTGAACGTCCGACAAAAACACCAGCAGACCAGCGGTCTTCATCGTCTTGTTGATGCCGAACTCGCGCGCGGCCTTGATCGAATTGATGGTGTCGCCGCCGGCATTCGCCAGCCCCAGGATCTGCGCCTTCGAGTTTTGCGCCTGCAGCAAGAACGACGAGAAGTCGGACGCGTTGAGCGGATGGCGCACGGCACCCAGAACGGTGCCGCCCTTGGCCTTGACGATGGCGGTGGTGTCGGCTTCGAGCGCCTGGCCGAAGGCGTAGTCGGCCGTCAGGAAGAACCAGCTCTTGCCGCCCTGGTCGACCACCGCACCGCCGGTGCCCTTCGCCAGCGCCACCGTGTCGTAGGCGTAATGGATGGTGTACGGGCTGCATTGCTCGTTGGTGAGCGCAGAGGTACCGGCGCCGTTGTTCACGTAGACGCGTTTCTTTTCTTGCGCGACCTTGGCCATGGCGAGCGCGGTGCCGGAGTTGGTGCCGCCGAAGACCAGCGTGAGGCCCTGGGTGTCGATCCACTCACGCGCCTTCGACGCCGCGATGTCCGGCTTGTTCTGGTGGTCGGCCGACATCAGTTCGATCGGCTGGCCCAGCACCTTGCCGCCGAAGTCGTCGATCGCCATCTGGATGGCGGTCACGCCGCCCTTGCCTTCGACGTCGGAATAGAGACTGGACATGTCGGTGATGAAGCCGATCTTGACCTTCTCTTGTGCTTGCACAGCAGTGACGAGCGTGAGGGCGCCGATGGCCAATGCGAGCGCGGTAAGTTTCTTGTTCATGCAGAGTCTCCAAAAGAAAAATGAAAGTGGAAAGAGGTCAGACGCCGAGCAACTCGTTGAGCACCGGCATCTTGGCTTCGAGCTCGGACGCGCCGAACTTCTCGACGATGCGTCCGTGCTCCATCACGTAGAAGCGGTCCGCCAGCGGCGCGGCGAAGCGAAAGTTCTGCTCCACCATGACCACCGTGTAGCCCTTGCCGCGCAGCATGTGAATCATCCGGGCCAGCGCCTGAACGATGACGGGTGCGAGGCCTTCGGAAATCTCGTCGAGCAGCAGCAACTTGGCGCCGGTGCGCAGGATGCGCGCGACCGCCAGCATCTGTTGCTCGCCACCGGACAGGCGCGTGCCCTGGCTGTGGCGGCGCTCGGCCAGGTTGGGGAACATCTCGTAGATTTCTTCGACCGACATGCCCGGACCAGCGCCCTTGAGTTGCGGCGGCAGCATCAGGTTCTCTTCGCAAGAAAGGCTGGCGAAGATGCCGCGCTCTTCCGGGCAGTAGCCGATGCCGTGGTGTGCGATGCGGTAGGTCGCCATCGAAATCGTCTCGATGCCGTTGACCTGGATGCTGCCCTTGCGCGCACCGGTGAGGCCCATGATGGCGCGCAGCGTGGTCGTGCGTCCGGCACCGTTGCGGCCCAGCAGCGTGACGACTTCGCCCGGCTGCACGACCATGTCGACGCCGTGCAGCACGTGCGATTCGCCGTACCAGGCTTCGAGGCCTTTGATCTCCAGGGCGGCGGTCATTTCAATGCGCGCCCTGGAGTTGGCCGTCGGTGGTCCCCATGTAGGCCTCCATCACCAGCGGATTCTTCGAGACTTCGGCATACGGCCCTTCGGCCAGCACGGCGCCGCGCTGCAGCACCGTGATGGTGTCGGCAATGGTCGACACCACGCTCATGTTGTGCTCGACCATCAGGATGGTGCGGCC
>CAXTCC010000247.1:0-6043 GCA_964242015.1 uncultured Variovorax sp. | reverse complement strand
CGCGCGATGATGAGTTCGTTCTTCATGCTGTGTTCCCAGCCGACCAGCTCGGTCACCGTCACCTGGTAGCCATGCGCTTCCAGCAACAGGCAGCGCAGCACGTTGGTGAGCTGGCTGCCGATCTCGCGCGTGTGAAGGGGGTGGCGCCACAGTTCGGCGAGCGGCGTGCGTGACAGCGACAGCGCCTTGGTCTCGCGCAGGCACGCTGCCACTTCAGCCTGGCAGCAAGGCACCAGCACCATGAAGGACGCCTGCTTAGCCAGGCCGAAAGCGATGGCATCGTCGGTCGCGGTGTCGCACGCATGCAGTGCGGTCACCATGTCGATGCGCTCGGGCAACGCGCGCGAGTCGGTCGACTCGGCCACGGTGAGGTTCAAGAAGGACATGCGTCGGAAGCCGAGTTGCGCCGCCAGCACGCGTGATTTCTCGACCAGTTCGGCACGCGTCTCGATGCCGTATACGTGACCGTCGCCAAGTGCCTTGAAGAACAGGTCGTAGACGATGAAGCCGAGGTACGATTTGCCGGCGCCATGGTCCGCCAACGTCGCGTGCGCGCCGCCCTCCGGCAGCTCGCGCAGCAGCTTCTCGATGAACTGGAACAGGTGATACACCTGCTTCAGCTTGCGCCGGGAATCCTGATTCAGCCGCCCTTCGCGCGTCAGGATATGCAGCTCTTTCAGCAGTTCGATCGACTGGCCGGGCCGGAGCTCTTGCAGCACGTCCGCTTCGGCCTTTGCCGCTTTTCCGACCTTCGAGGCCGTGTGCGCGCCATGCACCTTGACTTGGGCGTTCATTGGCTGGCTCCATTCGGGCCGACACCGAGCGCGGTCCAACCTTCAGCGCCGAGCGATGTCAGCGTCTCGATGTTTCGCTCGAAGATGGCGTCCGCCTCGGGGAAGGCATCGACAGCGCGACTCACGCTGTCTTCGCGCAGCAAATGCAGCGTCGGATACGGCGATCGATTGGTGGCGTTGGCGATGTCGTCCGGCGCGCTTCCCGCAAACTCGAATCGCGGATGAAAGCTCGCAAGTTGCAGTTCGCCATCGAAGCCGGCGCGCGCCAGTCGACGTTCGGCACGCTGCGTGAAATCATTGAAGTCCAAAAAATCCGCCAAGGTGTTGGGTGCGATCAAAAGGGTGGTGTCCCGCTCGGAAGGCGCGCATTTCGCCAGGTCGGCGGCCTCGCGCATCAGCGCTCCCATCAAGCCGGCATCGTCGTTTGCCGCGGAATGAACGGCGTACCGGATTTGCCCTTTGACGTACACCGCCTTCGCAAACGGACACAGGTTGAGCCCGATTACGGCACGCTCGAGCCAGCGTCGCGTGTCCGCCTCGGCCTCTGCCGCGGTGATTGTGGCAGCGATGCTCATGTCACGTTCAGTCAGGCCCATTGGATGCCCTTGGCAAGCTCATGCTGCACCCATCGGCGCACGTGTGTTGCCCAGCCGGGCCACCAGCGCGATGCCGACGATCGAGCACGCCAGGGTAACGACCCATGTCCATTGCCATCCCCCGACGCGATGCGCCAGCCAGGCCACGACAGGCGGCGCCAGAAACTGGCCGAGCGCCGACGCCTGCTGCATCATGCCGACGGTGGTGGAAATCGTCGTGGGGCCCGGCGCCACTCGCACCGCGAGCATGAAGAGCGTCGCCGGCACCACCCCGCCGCCGAGCGAAAACAAGCACACCGCCGCATACCGTAGGGCGGGCGGCAACACCACCGCGTCGACGCCGCTGCCCCATTGGACGAAGGCCACGATACCGGCGAGCGCCATCGTTCCGAAGCCACAGCGCAAAACGAAAGCGGGCGCGACGCCCCGCTGCAACAGCCGTCCGCCGACCAGGTTGCCGATGATGTTCATCGCGGCCGCCAATGCGGTCAGCACCGCGTTCCAGCCCGGGGGTACGCCGACTTCGGCATAGATCGCCGGCAGGAAACCGATGACCGCGATCCATTGCGACGAGTACACCGCGAAGGCGAGCGAAACGCGGCGCGGCCCGCTCGCGCGCAAAGTGTCGCCGAGCCTTGTCGTCCAGCGTGGCCCGCCCAGCGTGCCAACCGCGACGCGCGCGCGGTCGCTTGGCACCGAGCGCCACACCCAGATGCAGGCGGTCGCCGACACTGCGGACAAAGACCACCACCAACCTTGCCACCCCGTGGAGGCGATGAGCAACGGACCGAGCAGCAACGCAAGGGCGACACCGAGCGGCATGTAGGCGCCCCAAAAGCCCATCGCCAACTTCTCCAGGCCGGCAGGGACGACGGTCCGGATGAGCCCTGGCGCGGGCATCACCGTCAGCAAAAAGCCCAGGCCTTCCAATGCGCGCAGCACCATGAGCAACGGCAGCGCATCTGGCCCCGGTGCCACGCAGCCGCCGCCAATGCTGGCCAGGGTGACGACGAGCAACCCGATCAGCATGCTGCGTCGCAATCCGATGGTGTCGGCCGCCAACCCGACCAGCAGCCCCAAGGTCATGCCGGCCCCTTGCACCAGAGACAAGAGAAAGCCTGCTTCGACAAGACCGATGCCAAGACTGGCCTGGAGCGCGGGCACGGCCGGCGGGAGCTTGCCGAGGTGAAGCGCTGCACTCACGCCCGCCGCAATGACCGCCAGCGCCGCGGCTGGCATGCGGGGCGCCGTCGCGTTGGCAGCGGTCACGCCATCCATCGCTGGCCGGTCAGGCGCTCGTGCTCGCGCATCGCGAAGCGGTCTGTCATGCCGGCGATGTAGTCCGCCACGGCACGATGGCGATCAGCGCGGGCAGCGAATGATTCCGGCATGTCGTCCATGCGTTCCAGATAAGCAGCGAAGAGTCCGCGCACCACGGCCTGGGCACGCTCCGACGTCGCAGTCACCTGGGGATGACGGTAGAGATTGGCGAACAGAAAACGCTTGAGCTGGGTCGATTGCGCACGCATCGGTTCGCTGAAACGTACCAAGGGTGGCGATCGACGGGCAGCGTCGGCATCGACCGGTGCCGCAGCGGCGAGCGCAGCTCTGGTCGCGTCGATCACGTCATAGACCTGCGCGCTGAGCATGCGTCGAATCGTCTCGTACAACACGCGCCGTCCGTGCAGATGCGGATGTTCCTGCATCGCTTCTCGTCGATAGCGCTCGAACAGTTCGACCTCGGCCAGACTTTCGACGGTGATCAGTCCCGAGCGCACGCCGTCGTCGATATCGTGTGCGTTGTAGGCGATCTCGTCGGCCAGATTGCAGAGTTGCGCTTCCAGCGCGGGTTGGGTGCCGTCGAGAAAGCGCCGGGCAACTCCGTTCGGCTCACCGGCCTCGATGCGCTCGGCATTGGTGCGCGAGCAATGCTTGAGGATGCCTTCGCGTGTCTCGAAGCTGAGATTGAGTCCGTCGTATTGTGGATAGCGGTGTTCCAGCGTGTCGACCATCCGCAGGCTCTGCAGGTTGTGCTCGAAGCCGCCATGCGCGCGCATGCAGTCGTTCAACTCGTCTTGTCCTGCGTGACCGAAAGGCGTGTGACCCAGGTCGTGCGCCAACGCGATGGCCTCGACCAGGTCTTCGTTGAGCTGCAACGCGCGGGCAATGGAGCGCCCCAGCTGCGCAACCTCCAGCGAGTGCGTGAGGCGGGTGCGAAACAGATCGCCTTCATGGTTCAAAAAAACCTGCGTCTTGTAAACCAGCCGCCTGAACGCCGTCGAGTGAACGATGCGATCGCGATCGCGCTGGAAGTCGTCGCGCGTGGGTGCCGGCGGCTCGTCATGCAGCCGGCCGCGCGACTGCGCCGGGTCGCAGGCGTAAGGTGCGATCAGGCCTCGCAACATTGAACAAGCACCTCGCGCACCGCGGCCTCGGGCGCAGCTGCGACCCTGGCTGAACCGGGCTTGTCGATGACGACGAAGCGGATCTCGCCGGCTTCCGATTTCTTGTCGATGCGCATCAGTTCGAGGTAGCGCTCGGCGCCCAGCGCCGGTCCGACGATCGGCAAGCCGGCGCGCTGAATCAGCCGGGTAAGTCGTGCAACGAACGCAGCGTCGACACCGCCGAGCTTCTGCGACAAATGCGCCGCCATGACCATGCCACAACCGACCGCTTCGCCATGAAGCCACTTGCCGTATCCCAGGCCGGACTCGATCGCATGACCGAAGGTGTGCCCAAGATTGAGGATCGCGCGGAGGCCGGTTTCACGTTCGTCCTGCCCCACCACCTCGGCCTTGATCTCGCAACTCCGCTTGACCGCGTAGGCCAGTGCAGCCGGCTCCAGCGCCACCAAGGCATCGACGTTGGCTTCGATCCAGTCGAAGAACGCCATGTCGTAGATCGGTCCGTACTTGATCACTTCTGCCAACCCTGCGCTCAGCTCGCGCGGGGGCAAGGTTTGCAGCGTGGCAAGGTCGCACAGCACCAGATGCGGTTGATAGAACGCGCCGATCATGTTCTTGCCGAGCGGATGGTTGATGGCGGTCTTGCCGCCGACCGACGAGTCGACCTGGGCCAGCAGCGTGGTCGGCACCTGAACAAACGGCACGCCGCGCATGTAGCTCGCTGCAGCAAAGCCGGTCATGTCGCCGACCACACCACCACCGAGCGCAAAAAGCACGGTCTTGCGATCGGCGCCCCGCTGGAGCAACGCATCGAAGATGAGGTTGAGAGTGGTCCAGTCCTTGTGTACTTCACCGTCCGGCAACACGAGTGTTTCGACGCGCCGGTAGCGCTTTGCCAGCGTATTTTTCAAGGTGGCGGCATACAGCGGCGCCACCGTGGCGTTGGTGACGATCAACGCTGTCGACGCGACGGGCGCCGCATCGAAGGCATCGAGCTCGCCCAGCAAATCGGCAGCGATCAGGATCGGGTAACTGCGGTCGCCGAGGTCGATCTCGACACGGTCGCGAAGTGCGGTTTGTGGCATGACACAGAGTGTAGAGGGGGCGCACCGCCTCCGAGTCGCGCTGTCAGACCGGCGGTGCAATCTGCGGTTGGGCGTCCGGGATGACGATGCCTGCAAGTTCCAGCTGCATCACGATGATGTTCACCAGCATGGCAACGGACGGTCGGCCCGTGTCGACGACATCGTGCGCCGTGTCCCGATACAGCGGGTCGCGCGCGCCGTGCAGTTCACGAAGTCGTCCCAGTGGATCGGCGACTTGAAGCAAGGGCCGCTTGACGTCGTGACGAAGCCTGCGAAACAGGTCTTCTGGCGAAGAGCGCAAATAGATGACGTGGAAGTGTTCGCGCAGCTGCGTCCGATTGGCTTCCCGAAGCACCGCGCCGCCGCCGGTGGCCAGTACGCCGTGCGCGTTGGCTGCCAGATCGGCAATGGCCCGTTGCTCGATATCGCGAAAGGCACCCTCCCCTTCACGATCGAAAAATTCGCGAATGGAGCAGCCGATGCGCTGCTCGATGACCTGGTCGGTGTCGACGAAAGGAAGTTGCAGGCGCTGGCCCAAGCGCCGTCCTACTGCGGATTTTCCGGCGCCGGGCAAACCGACGAATGCGACCGCCACGCGGGTCGGCGAACGCTGCGCGCGATCAGCGCGCGGCGTTGCGGTCGGTAATCATCTTCGGGGTGATAAAGACGAGCATTTCGGTCTTGTTTGCAACGCGATTGCGCGTACGGAACAGTGCGCCAAGGTAGGGCACTTCACCGAGCACCGGTACGCGCGATTCATCGTTGGATTCGGTGAGTTCGAAGATACCACCGATCACCACCGTGCCGCCGTTCTCGACCAGCACCGACGTCTGCACGTGCTTGGTGTTGATCGCGAAGCCGGCTGTCGTCGCCTGGCCGACCGTGTCCTTGTTGACGTCGAGCGTCAGGATGATATTGCCTTCAGGCGTGATCTGCGGCGTCACTTCGAGCTTCAGGTTGGCCTTGCGGAAGGCAATCGAGGTGGCACCGCTGGAAGTCGCGACCTGGTATGGCAGCTCGGTGCCCTGCTCGATCAGTGCCTTGGTCTGGTCGGCGGTCACGACACGCGGTGCAGACACAACCTTGCCCTTGCCATCGGCTTCGAGCGCCGAGATCTCCAGGTTCAACATCCGGGAGAAGCTGGAGTTGAAGAGGGAGATGGC
>CAXTCC010000246.1:1410-6063 GCA_964242015.1 uncultured Variovorax sp. | reverse complement strand
TCGACGTGCTTGTACTCGCCCTTGTTGAAGTCGCTGGCCGAGCCGTAGTACTCCTTGAAGAGCACGCCGTCGACTTCGACCGTCTTGCCGGGAGACTCTTCGTGGCCGGCGAACAGCGAGCCGATCATCACCATGCTGGCACCGAAGCGAACGCTCTTGGCGATATCGCCATGGTCGCGAATGCCGCCGTCGGCAATGATCGGTTTCGTCGCGACGCGGGCACACCACTTCAACGCCGACAGTTGCCAGCCGCCGGTGCCGAAGCCGGTCTTGAGCTTGGTGATGCAGACCTTGCCCGGGCCGATGCCGACCTTGGTCGCGTCGGCGCCCCAGTTTTCCAGGTCGATCACCGCTTCAGGCGTGCCGACGTTGCCGGCGATGACGAACGACTTCGGCAGCTTCTGCTTCAGGTAGCCGATCATGTTCTTCACGCTGTCGGCATGGCCATGCGCGATGTCGATGGTGATGTATTCGGGCACCAGACCTTCGGTGACCAGTTGGTCGACGGTGTCGTAGTCGGCCTTCTTCACGCCCAGCGAAATCGAGGCGAAGACGCCCTGTGCATGCATGTGCTTCACGAAGCGCACGTTGTCCAGGTCGAAGCGGTGCATCACGTAGAAGTAGCCGTTCTTCGCCAGCCACAGGCTGATGGTCTCGTCGACCACCGTCTTCATGTTGGCCGGCACCACCGGGAGCCGAAAACTGCGGCCGCCCAGCGTCACGCTGGCGTCGCATTCCGAGCGGCTTTCCACGCGGCATTTGCGCGGAAGCAAGAGGATGTTGTCGTAGTCGAAAATCTGCATAAACCAAGCTCCTGTGAAGGTCGTTTGAAATAACGAACGAGCGCTTGGTCCGGCCGGTTTTCGCGGCATCTTCGTCCAGAAGACGCCCACAAAAAACCGGGCGCAAGAAACTTGGGCCCGGTGTCTGATTTTACGCGGTCGTACCGACGCGGGGCATTGGCTTTTCATATAACCGCCACACGCTGCGGTTTCTACAATCGACGCATGTTCACCGATCTCGCGACCGCCCCCGACCCGGCGCAATCGCCGCTGCTTCAGCACCTCAACCCCGAGCAACGCGCCGCCGTGGCGCTGCCCGCCGGCAACGCACTCATCCTTGCGGGGGCAGGCTCCGGCAAGACCCGCGTGCTCACCACGCGCATCGCCTGGCTGCTGCAGACCGGGCAGGTGTCGCCCGGCGGCATCCTGGCCGTCACCTTCACCAACAAGGCCGCCAAGGAAATGACAGCACGGCTCACGGCCATGTTGCCGGTCAACGTGCGCGGCATGTGGATCGGCACCTTTCATGGCCTGTGCAATCGCTTCTTGCGCGCGCACTGGAAATTAGCAGGCTTGCCTTCCACCTTTCAGATCCTCGACACGCAAGACCAGCTCTCGGCGATCAAGCGACTGATGAAGCAGTACGCGGTCGACGACGAGCGCTTTCCTGCCAAGCAGACGCAATGGTTCATCGCCGGCGCCAAAGAAGACGGCTTGCGACCGCGCGATGTCGAAGTGCGCAGCGACGACGACCGCAAGAAGGTCGAGCTGTACCAGCTGTACGAAGAGCAATGCCAACGCGAAGGCGTGGTCGATTTCGGCGAGCTGATGCTGCGCAGCTACGAGCTGTTGCGCGACAACGACCCGGTGCGGGAGCACTACCAGCGGCGCTTCAGGCACATCCTCATCGACGAGTTCCAGGACACCAACCGCCTGCAATACGCGTGGATCAAGATGCTGTCGGGCAACATCGTCGACGGCACTTTCATCCCTGGCGACAACAGCGTGATCGCGGTCGGCGACGACGACCAGAGCATCTACGCGTTCCGCGGTGCGCGCGTCGGCAACATGGCGGACTTCGTGCGCGAGTTCCATGTGACGCACCAGGTCAAGCTGGAGCAGAACTACCGCAGCTACAGCAACATCCTTGACTCGGCCAACGAACTCATCAGCCACAACAAGAAGCGGCTGGGCAAGAACCTGCGCACGGACCAGGGCCCCGGCGAACCGGTGCGCGTGTACGAGTCGACCAGCGACTTCGCCGAGGCGCAATGGATGGTCGAAGAGATGCGACAGCTGGTGCGCGACGGCTTCGACCGCAAGGAGATGGCGGTGCTCTACCGCAGCAATGCGCAGAGCCGAGTGATCGAAACGGCGCTCTTCAACGCCGCCGTGCCGTACCGTGTCTACGGCGGTTTGCGCTTCTTCGAGCGGGCCGAAATCAAGCATGCGCTGGCGTATCTGCGGCTGCTCGAGAACAAGGACGACGACACCAGCTTTCTGCGCATCGTCAACTTCCCGCCACGGGGCATCGGTGCCCGCACCATCGAGCAGTTGCAAGACGCGGCGCGTGCTGCGGGCAAGTCGATGCACGACGCGGTCGGCTCGGTCGCAGGCAAGGCGGGCTCCAACCTGACCGGCTTCGTTGCCAAGATCGACGTGCTGCGCGAGCAGACGCAAGGCATCAGCCTGCGCGAGATCATCGACCTGGTGCTCGACCACAGCGGGCTTATCGAGCACTACAAGGCCGACCGCGAAGGCGCCGACCGCATCGAGAATCTGGAGGAGCTGGTGAACGCGGCGGAGAGCTTCGTCACGCAGGAAGGCTTCGGCCGCGATGCGGTGGCGCTGCCAATCGACGAGCTCCGGCAATCGCTCGTCAGCCAGGGGCTCGACCCGAATCTGCCAGTGATCGACGAACCGCTGGCACCCGATGCGGAGACCGGCGAAACGCTCAGTCCGCTGGCCGCTTTCCTGACGCATGCGGCGCTCGAGTCCGGCGACAACCAGGCCAAGACCGGGCAAGACGCGGTGCAGCTGATGACCGTGCACGCGGCCAAGGGCCTCGAGTTCGATTGCGTCTTCATCACCGGCATGGAAGAGGGCCTGTTTCCGCACGAGAACTCGATGAACGACTACGAGAGCCTCGAAGAAGAGCGTCGGCTGGCGTACGTGGCGATCACGCGCGCCCGCAAGCGCCTGTATTTGAGCCACTCGCAGACGCGCATGCTGCACGGCCAGACGCGCTACAACATCAAGAGCCGATTTTTCGACGAGCTGCCGGAAGGCGCGTTGAAGTGGCTGACACCGAAGAACCAGGGCTTTACGCCATCGGCCTTCGGCTACGGCGGCGGCTATGCGACGTCACGTCCTGTTGGAGGTGGCGGCAGTGCGGGCTTCTCGAAGGATTCGTTCGCCAGCCCGCCGGTGCCGCCGCAGAAGACCGCGCCTTCGCACGGCTTGCGCTCGGGCATGCAAGTGTTTCACAACAAGTTCGGTGAAGGCACGGTGGTCGGGCTCGAAGGCACCGGCGACGACGCGCGTGCGCAGATCAACTTTCCGCGCCATGGCATGAAGTGGCTGGCGCTGTCGGTCGCCAAGCTGACGCCGGTTTGATCGCCGTTGAACAGCAGTTCGAGCGGCGACGGACGCTCAATCCGTATCGAAGCTGTCCCGGAACGTGAACCAGGTCGAGCTCAGCGACATCGCCGCCAGGATGAGCGCGCTGCCGACCATCATCGCACCGCCGACGGCCGAGGCGCCTTCGCCCATGCCCATCCCGCCGAGCGCGACCAGCAAGGTCGCCATCAGGCCGAGCACGATGCCGCCGATCAGGAACACGCCGAACCACGCCAGGCAGAACATCGCATAAGCGCTGAAGTTGCGGAATAGCGCGACCAGGCTGAAGAAGAGGCTCTTCACCGGTTCGACGCTGTGCCAATGCACCAGCGCCGGTGCGTGCCACATCGCCAGCGAGAGCGGCAGGTTGAGGCACATCACCAGCACGCGCGCGGTCTGGAACTGGGCGCTGGCGGCGGCCTCGGGGGTGATGTCGGCGTCGAGCAGGTAGACCTTGGCCAGTTGGCCACCGTCGATCAGCGCCGAGAACAACACCGCGGCCACGAAGTAGACCGCCGAGATGATGCCGAGCACCAGCATCGGGCGCCACTTGCTGCGCATCGCAGAGAAGGCGGCGATGAACATCGCCGGCGCGGTTGGCTTTTGCGTGTCGTTGATGTACGCGACAGAGGTCGCGACCATCAGGCCGAGCGTCATGAAGGGCAGCAGCACGGGGGCGAGCAAGCTGCCGAGCAGCGGCACCTGGGAGACGATGGAGATCGCCGCCATGAAGAGGAAGAACAGCGAGACGAAAGCCAGCGGCTGCCGCCAGAAAGTCCGGAGGCCGAGCTTGACCCATACGGCGCCGGTGCGGGCCGGCACGATGTGAAGTTTCATTGTTTCAAGGTCAGGCGGTGGCTGCGATGGCGTGGGCCATCGCGGGCGCTATCGCCGGTGTCGGGTCTGCTGCAGAGGTTGCCAAGTGCAGCGCATCGGGATGCCGCGCGCGTTGGCGCAGCACCCGCTCGAAATGGGTCGGATCGTGCGGCTTCAGCATGCTGGCTTCGCGCGGCAGGTGGTAGTCCCACAGCCGCGAAATCCAGAAGCGCAGGGCTGCCGCGCGCAACATGGCCGGAAGCAGCACGCGCTCGGCGCCGGTGAGAGGCCGCACGGTGGCATAGGCCGCCAGCAGCGCGTCGGCGCGCGCCGCATCGTGCTCGCCGGTGGCGAGGTCGATGGCCCAGTCGTTCAGGCACACGGCCAGATCGAACAACCAGGTGTCGGTGCCGGCGAAGTAGAAGTCGAAGATGCC
>CAXTCC010000246.1:0-1310 GCA_964242015.1 uncultured Variovorax sp. | reverse complement strand
TGTTTTCGAGGCGTGAGCCTTGGTCAATGCAGCCAGTGCAGCGACGCCTCCGATGCCACCCGGCACGACCGTCGGGTCGGCCGCAGGTGCCGGCACCGGGATGCCACGCTCCGACAGATGCTTCATCAGGCAGAGGTAATAGGGCAGCTGCTCGAACCCGAGCCGCTCGAACACCGTCAGCACGAATTCGCCCTGTTCGGTGGTCGCGAAGTAGTTGGTGTTCTCGATGCCGCCTTCGATGCCGCGCAGCTCGCGCAGGGCACCGAGCCCCAGGCGCCGGACAAGCTCGTCCGCGGGGTCGAATCCGACTTCAGTGAAGACCGCCACGGCGCCGGGCGTTCAGAACTTGAGGACGTTCCAGACGCGCGGCCCGTTGCCGTTGGTGTTGCTCGCGTCGTTGCTGCCGGGGCCGGAACCACCGGTGCCGGGCGGCAGCACCTCGTAGCCCGGCATGTTGGACTTGGGCTTGACGTTGATGCTCTGCGTGCGGCCGCCGTAGCGCACTTCGTCGACCGTCGCGCTGCTGTCTTCGACGTGGATGTTCTCGATCTTCTGGTTTTGCCGGGGCGACGACTGCTCCTGGCTCTGCGTTGCGTCCGGGCCGGCCGGTGGCGCGGCAGCGGGGGTTTGCGCCACCGCCAGAGTCGCCAGGCCGAAGGGCACTGCGCAGAGCACGAGGGCGACAGCGCGGCGGGCGAAGGAGGAGGCGGTGGAAGACATGTGTTCGATTGTAGGTGGCGTGTGCCGACCCTGTTGTAAGCAGGTGCCATGCCGGGCATCGAAGCACGGCCCCGTCGAGGCACCCGCTGCGCGCGGCAAAATGGCCCGATGACCGACAAGAAAACGCTGCTGCTCGTCGATGGATCGAGCTATCTGTACCGTGCCTTTCACGCCATGCCCGACCTGCGCGCGGTGCCCGGCGACCCGGCCAGCCCGGCCACCGGCGCCATCCGGGGAATGATCAACATGATGCAGGCGCTGCGGCGCGAGGTGCGTGCCGATTACGCCGCCTGCGTGTTCGACGCGCCCGGCAAGACCTTTCGCGACGACTGGTACCCCGAATACAAGGCGCACCGCTCGCCGATGCCGGACGACCTGCGCAGCCAGGTGCCGGCGATCCACGAGGTCGTGCAGCTGCTTGGCTGGACCGTGCTGACGGTGCCCGACGTCGAGGCCGACGATGTCATCGGTACGCTGGCGCGCACGGCGGCGCGGCAGTCGATCGAGGTGATCGTGTCGAGCGGCGACAAGGACATGAGCCAGCTGGTCGACGAGCACGTCACCATCATCGACACCATGAACGGCAAGAA
>CAXTCC010000245.1:4355-6072 GCA_964242015.1 uncultured Variovorax sp. | reverse complement strand
GATCGCCAGCTTGCGCCACACCAGCAGGTTGCGCAGGAACACCGGCCACCAGCGCATCGACAGCGCCGGCGGACGCCAGATCGACGGTGCGGCCGAGTTCGCCGCAATGGCGTTCGTTGAAGTGCTCGTCGTCATGCCTAACCATCCTCGCGAATCTGGCGACCGGTGAGCTTGAGGAACAGGTCCTCCAGGTTGGCCGGCCGATGAAAAGTGCGCAGACCGCTCTGCCGGGCCACCAGCGCTGCGAGCAATGCACGCGCATCCTGCGTATAGAAAAATACCGTCTCGCCGCTGACCTCGACACGTGCGGCCATCGCCTTCAACTCGGGCTGCTCGGCCAGCGCAACGGCGCCGTTGCCGTAGACCTCGACCACGTCGGGCTCCAGATGTTCGGCGATGAGATCGCGCGGCTTGCCTTCGGCAATCTTCCGGCCGTGGTCGAGCACCAGCAGGCGCGAGCACAGGCGCTCGGCTTCGTCCATGAAGTGCGTCGTGAGCAGGATCGACTTGCCTTGTTGCAGCAGCACCTGCAGCCGTTCCCACATCAGGTGGCGCGCCTGCGGGTCGAGCCCGGTCGTGGGCTCGTCCAACAGCAGCAGCTTGGGGTCGTTCACGAGCGCACGCGCCAACGACAACCGCCGGCGCATGCCGCCGGAGAGTTCGCCCGGCTTGGCATCGGCCTTGTGCGAGAGCGCCGCGAACTCGAGCAGCTTGGGCACGCGCGGCAGGATCTCGCGCTTGCTGAAGCCGAAGTAACGCCCGTACACGACCAGGTTTTCGGCGCAGCTGAAGTCGGGATCGAGCGTGTCGAACTGCGTGACCACGCCGATCTGCGCCTTGATGGCGAGCGCGTCGCGCGGCATCGACAACCCGAGCGCCTCGATGGTCCCGCTGTCGGGGACGGTGAGGCCGAGGCACATGCGGATGGTGGTGGTCTTGCCCGCGCCGTTCGGTCCGATCACGCCCAGGCATTCGCCCGGCGCGATGTCGAACGACAGATCGTCGACGACCGTGTTGCTGCCATAGCGCTTGCTGAGGTTGCGGGCTTTGAAGAGAGGGTCGGTGGAAGCTGTCACGTTCTCATTGTGGGCCAGCGCGTTCACAGCGCGAGGCCGGTGAACTCCGCCTTCATCCAGTCGACAAAGGCCCGCGTGCGTGCAGGCAACAAGCGCGCATGCGGATAGATCACGTTGACGGGCGTCGGCGGTGGCTCGAAGGCTTCGAGCACGATCTTCAAGCGCCCCTGCGCGATGTGCGGCAGCACCTGGTAGGAGAAGAACAAACCGAAGCCCATGCCGACCGCGCACGATTCGATGGCCGGCGCGATGTGGTTGAAGTCGAGGTTGCCGCGCGTCGCGACGGAGAACGGTTTGCCTTCATGGTGAAAGCCCCAGGGCGCCGTGGTGTTCGGATGCACGCGCACGCAGTTGGCATGTGCCAGTTCGCGTGGGTGCTGGGGCGTACCGTGGCGCGCCAGATAGTCGGGGCTCGCGACCACCACGTGCCTTACCGTGCCGAGGCGTTGCGCGACCAGGGACGAATCCGCGAGCGGGCTGATGCGAATGCCGACGTCAACCCCTTCTTCGAGCAGGTTGACCTGCCGGTCGTGCAGCAGCACGGTGCAGTGCATGGCGTCGTAGCGCGCCAGGAAACGGGTGATGGCCGGCGCGACGTACATGTGGCCGAACAGCACCGGCGCGGTCACGGTGAGCCGGCC
>CAXTCC010000245.1:0-4255 GCA_964242015.1 uncultured Variovorax sp. | reverse complement strand
CCGAACCGCTCGAACCTGTCGCCAGCGCAGCCGATCAAGCTCTACAGCAACGTGATCTCCGGCCATGTGCATCGGGTGCGCCTGTTCCTGTCGATCCTGGGGTTGCCCTTCGAGACCGTTGAGATCGACTTCATGCAGCGCGCGCACCGCACGCCGGAGTTTCTGGCGCTCAATGCCTTCGGACAGGTGCCGGTCATCGCGGACGGCGATGTGGTGCTGGCCGATTCCAATGCCATCCTGGTCTACCTGAACGAACGTTATGCACCCGATCCGGCACGCTGGATGCCGCGCGATGCTTTGCGCGCCGCACAGGTTCAGCGCTGGTTCTCGGTCGCAGCCGGGCCATTGGCCAACGGGCCGGCCGCAGCACGTGTGCTGGTGGTGTTCAACCGGCCGGTCGATCCGACCGAGACAGTGGCGCGTTCGCATGCATTGCTGCAGGTGATGGAAGCGCAACTGGAGACACAGGCCTTTCTCGCCGGCACGAGCGCCACGCTGGCCGACCTCGCCAACTACGCCTATGTCGCGCGTGCGCCGGAAGGCAATGTGTCGCTCGAGCCGTATCCGCGGCTGCGTGCGTGGCTACAACGCATCGAGGCTTTGCCGGGCTTCGTGCCGATGGTGCGCACGCCGGTCGGGCTCGCGGCTACGGCGGGAGCGTGACCGCCATGAACACGCAAGCGTTCCATGCGGGCGAGCAGGCGCTGCAGGCACGCGTCGGACTGCGCGAGCGTCTGGCCGAGATCGGTCCGCTCATCATGCGCGACGAGATGCCGGATCAGCATCGGGCTTTCTTCGCGCAGCTGCCTTTCGTGGTGGTCGGAAGCGTCGACGCGAGCGGCCAGCCGTGGGCCAGTGTGCTGGCTGGGCAGCCGGGCTTCGCGCATTCTCCCGATGCGCGTCATCTGCGTGTCAGCGTGCTGCCAGACGCGGACGATCCCTTGGCAGCCGCGTTGAGCGTCGGCGCGCCGGTCGGGCTGCTGGGCATCGAGCCGCACACGCGGCGCCGCAATCGCATGAACGGCTGGATCGACGTGCTCAACGCCGAGGGTTTCGCCGTCGCGGTGGGGCAGAGCTTTGGCAACTGTCCGAAGTACATCGTGCGGCGGCAAGCCAGCTTCGGGCCTGCAGTGGGCAATGCGGCTGCGACCGCATCGAGCGCAACAAGCGCGATGGCAGCGTCTTCTGGCGCGCTTCGACTCGACGCACTGGACGCGCCGGCGCGTCGCCTGATCGCCAACGCAGACACCTTTTTCATCGCCAGTGCACATCCGCGGAGCGGCACCGACGACGCGCCGTCGCATGGCGTCGACGTGTCGCACCGCGGCGGTCCGGCGGGCTTCGTTCGCATCGACGACCAGGGCGTCCTCACGGTGCCGGATTACAGCGGCAACCGCTTCTTCAACACGCTGGGCAACCTCGCACTCAATCCGCGCGCCGGCCTGCTGTTCATCGACTACGACAGCGGCGATCTGCTGCAGCTTGCCGTCACCGCGGAGATCGTGTGGAGCGGGCCGGAGGTGGATGCGCTTCCCGGCGCCGAGCGGCTCGTTCGCATGCACGTCGACCGCATGCTTCGGCGCCCCGCAGCGCTGCCGCTGCATTGGCGCCAGGTGCAGTAGCACGCTAGGCAGACTGGCGCGCCGGCGGCCTGCACCGTCTTCGACACTTCGTCGGCGAACGAAGTGTCCGATGCGGCGTCGCCGTAGCATTCGGACATGAAACCCGATGCCGCTTATGTTTCTTCTCTGCATGTCGATGTGCCGAATGCCGACGTGCAACTGGCCCGGCTTGCCGGCGCCATTGCCGAGCCGGCACGCGCCCGCATGCTGTGCAGCCTGATGGACGGGCATGCGCGCACGGCGACCGAACTCGCCGTCGTCGCCGAGGTGGCGGCCTCGACAGCCAGCGCCCACCTTGCGCGGTTGAAAGAAGATCGACTCATCGAATCGCTCGCTCAAGGCCGCCACCGCTACTTCCGCCTGGCCGATGAAGACGTTGCTGCCGCGCTCGAAAGCCTGCTCGTCGTCGCTGGCGCCCCGAGAGGATCAGGCGCACCGCGCGGATCACGTGCGGCGCGAACTTCAGCCACAGCTGCGGCGCTCCCGCCCTTCGAGCCCAACACGCCCATGCGCTTGCGCAGCGCCCGCACTTGCTACGACCACATGGCCGGCACCGCAGGCGTCGCACTGCACGATCGTCTGCACGCGCAAGGCTGGTTGAGCGGTCTGCAAAGCGGCTCGTACGAGCTCACTGCCGATGGCGCCGTCGCGCTGGAAAGCCTGGGCCTCGACGTCGATGCCGCACGACGATCGCGACGACGCTTCGCATGCCCCTGTCTCGACTGGAGCGAGCGTCGACCGCACCTGGGCGGCGCCCTCGGTGCAGCGTGCCTGCAACTGGCGCTGAGGCGCGGCTGGGCGCGACAGGCGCTCGATGGCCGCGCGCTCACCGTGACGCCGAAGGCCGAGCGCGAGATGCCGGAACTGTTCGGCCTGAGCACACAACCACTCGCGACGCGCGCAGCGTCTTCGACCCATGCTCGCCGCTGAGTGGAGCGTGTCGGCCGCGACGGCGATGGCAGCGGTCGGCGGCGTTTTCGTCGCTGCGGGCGTGGTCAAAGGGGTGATCGGCCTTGGCTTGCCCACGGTCTCGATGGCGCTGCTGGCGCTCTGGATGGCGCCAGTCGAGGCTGCGGCCCTGCTGATCGTGCCCTCGCTCGTGACCAACCTCTGGCAGATCCGGCCGTGGTCCTCTGTGCCCGCGATGTGGCGCCGCATCGCCGGCATGCAGTTCGGCGTGTGCGTGGGCACCTGGGCCGGTGCGCTGCTCTTCGGCGCACCGGCGGGCGCGTGGGCTTCGGTGCTGCTGGGTGTCGCGTTGATGGTCTATGCAGCGTGGGGTCTGCTGGGTCGGAGCTTCGTGATCGCGCCGCGCCACGAGCGCTGGCTCGGGCCGCTGGTCGGCGTCCTCACCGGGCTGGTCACTGCGGTGACGGGTGTCTTCGTGGTGCCGGCCGTGGCCTACCTGCAAGCGCTCGGCCTGCAGCGCGACGAGCTGGTGCAGGCCATGGGCATCTCGTTCACCACGTCGACCCTGGCGCTGGCCGTGGCGCTGGTCTTCGACATGGGACATGGCGGTAGTTATTCCGCGGCGACGCTCGCCATGTCGGTGGCGATGCTGTTCCCTGCGCTGGCAGGCATGGCAGCGGGGCAGTGGCTGCGCGAGCGGCTGTCACCGGCCGTCTTCAAACGTTGCTTTCTGATCGGTCTCGGCGTGCTCGGCGCCTATATGGTGGCCCGCGCCATCCATTGAAAACTCTATTGAAACTTCACTGGAACGCCACTTCGGCGAAGCTGCGCAGCTTGCGACTGTGCAGCCGGCTCGACCCTTCGCTGCGCAGGATGTCGATGGCGGCCATGCCGATGCGCAGGTGCTGCTCGACGCGCTCGCGATAGAAGTGATTTGCCATCCCTGGCAGCTTGATCTCGCCGTGCAGTGGCTTGTCGCTCACGCACAGCAGCGTGCCGTACGGCACCCGAAACCGGAAGCCGTTGGCGGCGATGGTCGCGCTTTCCATGTCGAGCGCCACCGCGCGACTCTGGCTGAAGCGCCGCTGCGGCTGGTTGCCCGGCAGCAGCTCCCAGTTGCGGTTGTCGGTGCTGGCGACGGTGCCTGTGCGCATGAACTTCTTGAGATCCGGGCCGCTCACCTTGGTCACTTGTTCGACCGCGCGCTCCAGTGCCAGCTGGATCTCGGCCAGGGCCGGGATCGGCACCCACAGCGGGAGCTCTTCGTCGAGCACGTGGTCTTCGCGTACATACGCATGGGCCAGCACGTAGTCGCCGAGTTGCTGGCTCGGACGCAGCCCGGCGCAATGGCCGAGCATCATCCAGGCGTGCGGGCGCAAAACGGCGACGTGGTCGGTGATGGTCTTGGCATTGGCCGGACCGACACCGATGTTGACCATCGTGATGCCGCTGCGGTCTTCGCGCACCAGGTGGTAGGCCGGCATCTGCGGCAGGCGCGGCGGCGCGGTGCCCTGGCTGCCGTCGAGCAACTCTCGGTAGGCCGTGTCGGCACCGGCGGCCAGGCCGCGGCGCCGCGTGATGACGTTGCCGGGCTCGACGAAGGCGACGTACTCGCTCTTCTCGTCGGTCATCGCTTCATGACCCAGCCGCACGAACTCGTCGATGTAGTACTGGTAGTTGGTGAACAGCACGAAGTTCTGGAACCACTCGGGCGCGGTGCCGGT
>CAXTCC010000244.1:0-6077 GCA_964242015.1 uncultured Variovorax sp. | reverse complement strand
GCCATCGTGTGCGTGTCGTCGATGTCGGCGGAGCAGGGCGGCGGCGTGTTCGGCGGCGCGCACTACTGCGCCGCGAAAGCCGGCGTGCTGGGCCTGTCGCGTGCGATGGCGCGAGAGCTGGGGCCGGACAACATCCGTGTGAACGCGATCGCGCCGGGGCTCATCCTCACCGACTTTTCCCGCAGCGGGACCCCCGATGAAAAGAAGCACGAGATGGCGCAAGCCTGGCCCTTGCGACGCGCGGGCAATGCAGGCGAAGTGGCGGGTGTGTGCCTGTTCCTCGCCTCCGATCTGTCGTCCTTCATGACGGGCGCGACGCTCGACGTCAACGGCGGCGCGCACATGCACTGACCGGGCGCTGCCCGGCTCAGTCGAGCTCGAACTGCTCGCGCAGCGCTTCGCAAAAGCCGGCCGTGCCGCTGATGGAGACGACGAAGGTGCGGCGGGCTGCGCCTTCATCGGGCTGCTGCAGGTCGAAGTCCCATTCGGCGCCATCGCTCAGTGCGCCGCGGCCATCGGGGAACACGGCCTCGGCCCAGGCGAGCACCTGTGCGATCTCCGCTTCGACGTGTGCGGCATCGGCCGGCGCGGTCGACGCCATCGCTTCGAAGGTGCCGATGCCTTCGGTGTCCTCGGTGAAGTCGAAGACGAGATAGTCGAGCGTCATCGGGAGGCCGCCCGTTCGGAGATTCGCGAGGCTGCGGCCAGGCCGCTCATGACCGCGCCTTCGAGGGTGGCGGGGTAGGGGCCGTCGATGTAGTCGCCGCAGGCATCGAGACCGGGCGCGATCGACATCGGCGGACGTGCGAGGCCGGGGGTGCAGGCGAAGGTGGCGCGCTTTTCGACCACGCTCAAGACGACGCGCGGATCGGCGCAACCCAGTTGCTCGCGCGCCTGGGCGACGACTTGCGCTTCGAGCATGGCGCGCTCCGCGGTACTCGCGCTCACGACCATCGCCCACAAGCCATCGGGCCCGCCGGTCTGCGCTCGATCGAAGACGAACTGGGCCGGTGCATCGGGTGTCGAGCGCAATGCCAGCATCGGCTCGGGCAGGCGATGGCCGCCTTCGAGGTAGACCGTCGCGATGGCTTCGAAGCGCAGTGCGCGTGCCTGCGCCGACCAGGCTTTTGCGTGTGCGACGCCGCTCGATTCGACCAGCCGTGCCGCTTCGCCCGGCGGGCACGCGAGCACGACCTGATCGAAGTGGCTGTGGCTGTCTTCGACGCCGCCTTCGACGCCGTGTCCCACGACGCGCCAGCCGCCCGCTGCAGGAACGATCGTCTGCAAGCGGCAGCCCAGCGCGATGCGTCCGCCGTGCGACGAGACCCATCGAGCGGCGGCTTCCGGAAACAGCGCACCCAGATCGACGCGCGGCAGCAAGAGATTCGAGCCGCCGCTGACGCCGAACATCGCATCGCGCAGCACACGCAGGAACACCTGGCCACTGGCCGCGTCGGCCGCCGTGTTGAGCGCCGAGACGCACAGCGGATCGATCATTTCGGCCCGCACGCGCGGTGTGAGTTCAACGCACAGGTCGGCCACCGTGCAGCCAGCGTCGCACGCGAACTCGGCGCGCTGCCAACGTGATGCGACGCGCAGCAACGAGAGCTTGTCGCGCCACGACCAACCACGCGCGCCGACGATGCCGATGAGTGCGTCGAGCGGCGCCGGCAGCTTCGGGAACCGCAAGCCCCTGCCGTCGGGGAACATCATCGTCAAGGGCATGCGCAGCAAGGCGGTGTCGACATCGATGCCGACCTGCCGCATGAGTCGCAAGGTCTGGGTGTAGGCGCCGATGAGGATGTGTTGGCCGTTGTCGAGGGCGATGGATCGGCCGTCGCTCAGCGTGGCTTGCACCGTACGGGCGCGGCCGCCGAGGGTGCGGGCGGCTTCGAAAATGGTGACCGCGTGGCCGGCTTGGGTGGCGGCCACTGCGGCTGAGAGGCCTGACCAACCTGCGCCGACGATGGCGACGGTCGTTGCCCTCGGTGCCTCCGTTGCCCTCACCCCAACCCTCTCCCAGAGGGAGAGGGGGTAATGCGGGGCGGTACTGTCATACGCGGCCCAGAGCCTGCACGCGCCAGGCGAGCCACAGCTTGCGCACCGGCGTCAGGCTCACGCGCTGATTGAGCACCTGAAAGTCGTCGCTCTCGATCTCGCGCAGCAGCGTACGGTAGATGCTCGCCATCATCAGGCCGGGCTTCTGTGCACGTCGGTCGGCTGCGGGCAGCAGCGTCAGCGCTTCGTCGTAGGCGGCATGGGCACGCGCTGCCTGGAACTTCATCATCGCCACGAAGCGCTCGGAATGGATGCGGTTGAGCACCTCGTGTGCCTTGACGTCGAACTGCTGCAACTCGTTGACCGGCAGATAGATGCGGCCACGCAGCGCGTCTTCGCCGACGTCTCGGATGATGTTGGTGAGCTGCAGCGCCAGGCCGAGCCTGTGCGCGTACTGCGTGGTCGCATCCTCTGTCTGGCCGAAGATGCGTGCCGAGACCTCACCGACCACGCCCGCCACGCGATGGCAATAGAGGCGCAGGGCAGGGAAGTCGAGGTATCGGGTCTGGTCGAGGTCCATCTGGCAACCATCGATGATCTCGTGCAGCTGACGCGCCTCGATGCCGTAAGCGGTGGCATGCGGCATCAACGCCTTCGTGACCGGATGCTTGGGCTGGCCTGCGAACGATTGCGCGACCTCGGTGCGCCACCAGGCGAGCTTGGTCGCGGCAACGCCGGGGTCCGTCACTTCGTCTACCACGTCGTCGACCTCGCGGCAGAACGCATAGAACGCGGTGATGGCGGCGCGTCTGGGCTTCGGCAGGAAGAGAAACGCGTAATAAAAGCTGCTGCCCGATGCCGCCGCCTTGTCCTGGACGTACTGTTCGGGCGTCATCGCGGGGATGCTTCTTCTTTTTTCATCGAGTGCGATTGTCTCCGCATCCACAGGGTTCGCCAGGCCAGCAGCGGTGCATCGCCTTTGCCGATGGTCGGTCGCTCTGAAAACGTGTCGAAGCCGAGTGCCTCGATCTTGTCGAGGATGCGCAGGCCGCCCTGCACCACCAGGCGCAGTTCCCACCCGGCCCGACCTGGCAGTCGATGCACGAGCGGAGCGCCCTGTTGCATCAATTCGCGCGCCCATGCGGTCTCTTGTGCGATCAGCGCGAGGGCTTGTCGCGGCGGGTGTGCCGGCGCCATCGGCCTGAAGGAAGCGAAGCTTTCGCGCGCCAAGCCGTGTGCGGTGCAGTCGGCCAGCGGCAGATAGAAGCGTCCGCGCGGCAGGTCGACGCTCGGGTCTTGCCAGAAGTTGATGAGTTGCAAAGCGCTGCAGATCGCATCGCTCTGGCACAGCGCCTCCGGTTCGGCGACACCGTAGAGATGCAGCAGCAATCGGCCCACCGGATTGGCCGAGCGACGGCAATAGTCGAGCAGCTCGGCACGGTCGGCATAGGCGCCACCGTCGCGGGTCTTCTCGATGTCCTGCATGAAGGCGGAGAGCAGATCCGCCAGCAGCGCTTCGGGCAGTTCGAAAGCCGTCATCGCAAGGCCCAACGGTCCGAAGATCTCGGGCCAGCGCGCTGAGGCGGCACGTTGCGACGCGACAGCGGCCAGGTCGGCGCGAAACGCGGTCAGGTCGGCGAGCCGCTCGTCGGGGGATGCATCGCCTTCGTCGGCGATGTCGTCGGCGGTACGCGCAAAGCCATAGATGGCCGCGATGGGCGGGCGCAGGCGCGGCGGGCACAACCACGACGCGACCGGAAAATTTTCGTAGTGGTCAGGCACGTCGGCGATTGTCGGCGAGTCGCCACACGTCGATCGCGGTCGTCCCCTGACGGACGCCGCTCGGCCCTATGCTCGCCGTTCCGCCACGCTGAAGTCACCGTATGAATTCCCTCTCCAAGACGCCGCAGGGCGCGGTCACGACGCCAAAGGGAGCGGCCCTGATGGTCGCCGCGCTCGGCGTGGTGTTCGGCGACATCGGCACCTCGCCGCTCTACGCGTTCAAGGAGACGATGAACCCGGAGCACGGCGTGCCCTTCTCGCCCGATGCGGTGCTCGGCATGCTGTCGCTGATCTTCTGGGGCCTGATGTTCGTGGTCACGCTCAAATACGTGGTGTTCGTGCTGCGCGCCGACCATGACGGTGAAGGCGGCATTCTGGCGTTGCAGGCATTGGCGCGCAGGGCGCTCGAAGGCCCGGGAACGCCGGCCTGGGCCTGGTCGCTGCTCGGCATGCTGGGGCTGGTCGGCGCGGCGATGTTCTACGGCGACAGCCTCATCACACCGGCGATCTCGGTCTTGTCCGCAGTCGAGGGGCTGGAGGTGCTGCATCCGGGGTTCGAGCGCTTCGTGATCCCGATCACCATCGTTATCCTGATCGGGCTGTTCATGGTTCAGCGCAAGGGCACCGCGGTCGTGGGCAAGGTTTTCGGCCCGGTGATGCTGCTGTGGTTCGGCCTGCTGGCCGTGGGCGGCGCTTGGCAGATCTGGCAGCAGCCGCAGGTGCTGGCGGCGCTCGATCCGCGGCACGCCCTCGGCTTCTTGTTCACGCACCGGGCGCAGGCGCTGCCGGTGCTCGGCGCCGTGTTCCTTGCCTTCACCGGCGGCGAGGCGCTGTACGCCGACATGGGGCACTTTGGCGCGCGGCCGATTCGGCTGGCCTGGACCTTCATCGCGCTGCCGGGGCTGGTGCTCAACTACTTCGGCCAGGGCGCGCTGGTGCTCGGCAACCCGGCCGCCATCGACAACCCGTTCTTCCGGCTCTTTCCGGCGTGGAGCGTGTTGCCCATGGTGGTTCTCGCTGCCATGGCGACGGTCATCGCATCGCAGGCGGTGATCTCCGGCGCCTTCTCGCTGACGGCGCAGGCGATGCGCATGGGCTACCTGCCGCGCATGCGGGTGGTGCAGACATCGAGCGACGCCATCGGGCAGATCTACGTGCCGGCGATCAACTGGATGCTGATGGTCGGCGTGCTGCTGCTGGTGCTGGGATTCAGGAGCTCGAGTGCGCTGTCTGCGGCTTATGGCATCGCGGTGTCGATCACCATGGTCACGACGACGCTGCTGGCAGGCGTGGTGGCGTATGGGCTCTGGCGCTGGAACCGCATCGCGGTAGTGGTCGGCGTGGTGCTCTTCGCGATCGTCGACCTGACCTTCGTCTTTGCCAACAGCCTGAAAGTGGCGCAGGGCGGTTGGCTCACGCTCGCCGTCGCTGCTGTGGTGATGATCATCTTCACGACCTGGGCCAAGGGGCGGCGCATCGGCCTCGAAGTCGCTGCCGCCGACCGCCTGCCGCTCAAGCCGTTCATCGAGTCGCTGGCCATCAACCTGCCGCACCGTGTGCGCGGCACCGCGGTGTTTCCCAGCGTCGATGTCGACTCGGTGCCCTACGCGTTGCTGCACAACCTGAAGCACAACCAGGTGCTGCACGACCAGGTCATCGTGCTGATGGTCAAGCCATGCGATACGCCGCGTGTCGATGCGGCCCAGCGCATCGAGTCCGAATCGCTGGGCCACGGCGTCTGGACGGTGATTGCGCGGCACGGCTTCATGGAACGCCCGGACGTGCCGGAGTTCATCCGCATCTTCGCCTACCAGCAGGGTATCGGCTGCGACTCGATGACGACCTCGTACTTCACCTCGCGAGCGTCGATCTCGGCCAAGTTGCCCGGCATGAACCCGTTGCGGGTCGCGCTGTTCAGCTGGCTGCAGCGAAACGCGGGGCGCGCGTCGGACTACTTTCATCTGCCGGGCAATCGACTCGTGGAGCTCGGGCAGCGCACCTGATCGCGGACCGATCAGGGTTACGGCGCAGGCCTGCCCATCGGCCAATTGACACGCTTTCTGGTTTACCCTAGATTACTAACCGCCCGGTCAGTAATGACCGCCGTTCCGTTTTCTGAAGGTCGTACCCATGCCCGCGTTGCCCCTTGTTCGCGCTGTTCTTGCCCGCCGCGGTTCTCTGGTTTCGTCTACGGCCGCGGCCGCGTTGGCCGCACTGGCCATCGCCGGCTGCTCGCGTCCCGCACCGCCTGAAGAGCCGTTGCGCGCGGTCAAGATCACGACCGTCGGCGTTTCGAC
>CAXTCC010000243.1:0-6105 GCA_964242015.1 uncultured Variovorax sp. | reverse complement strand
TGGAGAACGAACTGCGCCGCCGCGCAGGCATCGTCAGTACGCTGGGCGCGCCACTTGCATTCGCGCGGCCGCGGCAGCCGCCATGGTGGCGCTTCTGGCAGGGCTGATCGAGTCCGGGTGGGCTCAGCGGCTCGAAACTCAAATCGGAATTTCGTAGGCCTGATTGCTGCGCACCCAGGTTGCCAGTCCGGCCTTCATGTTCTTGGCACGCCATGCAACGAAAGTCTGATCGTCGTTGAGCGCGTCGACCGTCGCGCCCATCTTTGCCGCCGACTCGGCACGGGCGACGAAAGTCATGTTCCCGATCTCGCCGACCTGCACGTTCCACAGGCTCACGTCCGCGCCGTGCTTTCGCCAAAGATCGGCAGCTTCCTTGATCAACGCGATGAGCTCTTGCACATTGATGCCCGGATTGGGCTTGAACACGTATTGAACGACAGCAGCTGACATGTGTGTCTCCTCATTGGTGTTGCAGGTCGGACGAAATGGGCGACCCGCAACATTTGACTGCCGGTATTCGAGCTGAGTCAATTCGTATTACAAGTTGGAATCTATTGGCTGCGAACGGCAGAACTTCTACGATGACCCGCATGAAAAAGCTGGAAACAACCGAATCGACAGACTCCGATCGAGGGCCGTCGGCATCGGAAGTCATCTCGAAGAAAATTGCCGGACTCGGTGATTGGCGCAGTGCAACGCTCGCCCGAATGCGCGAGCTCATCAGGCAAGAAGACCCGAACGTCGTCGAAGAGGTCAAGTGGATGGGCACGCCGGTCTGGTCGCACGACGGCATCCTCTGCACCGGAGAGTCTTATAAAGACAAGGTGAAGCTGACCTTTGCGAAAGGCGCTTCACTCAAAGATCCGGCTGGCCTGTTCAATGCGAGTCTCGATGGCAATGCGCGTCGCGCGATCGACATCCACCAAGGAGAAGAAGTCGATGCCACCGACTTCAAGGCGCTCGTTCGAGAAGCGATCGCGCTGAACGTGCTGAACGCCTCCGGCAAGCCGAAGACATCGAAAAAGACCAAGTCCTGAAATCTGAAGTTCAAGATCCGAGTCCTGAGCCTCCAGTCTCCGGCGGCTGCCGGGACTCGGACTCTCAGACTCGATCAGAGACTCAGGCGATGTCGAACCGATCGAGATTCATCACCTTGGTCCATGCCGCCACGAAGTCCTCGACGAACTTGCTCTGCGCATCCGAGCTGGCATAGATTTCCGCCACCGCACGCAGTACCGCGTTCGACCCGAAGACCAGATCGGCGCGCGTTGCAGTCCACCTGACCGCGCCCGACTTGCGGTCGCGCCCTTCGAACTGTTCACCATTGCCCGCGACCGACGTCCACTCCGTGCCCATGTCGAGCAGGTTGACGAAGAAGTCGTTGCTCAGGCTGCCGGGCTTCGTCGTCAGGACGCCTTCTTTCGCACCGCCGACATTGGCGCCCAGCACACGCAGGCCACCGACGAGCACCGTCATCTCCGGTGCGGTCAGGGTGAGCAACTGCGCGCGATCGACCAGCAGCACTTCCGCCGGCACGCTGAAACGCGCCTTGGTGTAGTTGCGGAAGCCATCGGCTGCCGGCTCGAGTGGCGTGAACGAGGGCACGTCGGTCTGGTCTTGCGACGCGTCGGTGCGGCCCGGCGTGAACGGCACCTTGACGCTGCCGCCGGCTGCCTGCTCCACGCCGACACCGCCCGCCAGCACGATCAGGTCGGCGATCGAGATCTTCTTGCCGCCGTTCGCCGTGCCGTTGAATTCGCTCTGAATGCCTTCCAGCGTCTTCAACACCTTCGACAGCTCGTCCGGCTGATTGACCGCCCAGTCCTTCTGCGGTGCCAGACGGATGCGCGCGCCGTTGGCGCCACCGCGCTTGTCGGAACCGCGGAACGTCGATGCGGAGGCCCAGGCCGTGGAAACGAGCTGCGCCGTCGTGAGGCCCGATGCCGCCACCTTCTTCTTCAGCGCATCGATATCGGCTGCGTCGACCAGCGCATGGTCGATCTCGGGAACCGGGTCTTGCCAGATCAACTCTTCCGTCGGCACTTCCGGGCCGAGGTAGCGGGCACGCGGTCCCATGTCGCGGTGCGTCAACTTGAACCAGGCGCGCGCGAAGGCGTCGGCGAACTGATCGGGGTTCTCGAAGAAGCGGCGCGAGATCTTCTCGTAGGCCGGATCCATGCGCAGCGCCAGATCCGAGGTCAGCATGGTGGGCACCAGCTTCTTCGACGCATCGTGTGCATGCGGGATGGTGGCGTCGGCCCCCTTGGCGGTCCATTGATGGGCACCGGCGGGGCTCTTCGTCAGTTCCCATTCGAACTTGAACAGATGCTCGAAGTAGTCGTTGGTCCACTGCGTCGGCTGGGTGGTCCAGGTCACTTCCAGGCCGCTGGTGATGGTGTCGCCGCCCTTGCCGCTGCCGAAGCTGTTCTTCCAGCCGAAGCCCTGCGCTTCGATGCCGGCCGCTTCGGGTTCGTGCGCGACGTTGTCGGCGGGGCCGGCACCGTGCGTCTTGCCGAAGGTGTGACCGCCGGCGATGAGCGCCACGGTTTCCTCGTCGTCCATCGCCATGCGCGCGAAGGTGTCGCGGATGTCGCGTGCCGAAGCGAGTGGGTCCGGGTTGCCGTCCGGGCCTTCGGGGTTGACGTAGATCAGGCCCATCTGCACGGCCGCCAGCGGGTTCTCCAGGTCGCGCGACTCCGGCACCTTGCTGTCGTCGTCCTTCACCAGCACACCATGACCGTCGACGCCGGGTGAGCCCTGCGAATAACGAATGTCGCCGCCCAGCCACTTGGTCTCGCGGCCCCAGTACACGTCCTGGTCGGGTTCCCACACGTCGGGCCGGCCGCCGGCAAAGCCGAAGGTCTTGAAGCCCATGGTCTCGAGCGCGACGTTGCCCGTGAGGATCATCAGGTCGGCCCATGAGATCTTCTTGCCGTACTTCTGCTTGATGGGCCACAGCAGGCGGCGCGCCTTGTCGAGGCTCACGTTGTCGGGCCAGCTGTTGAGCGGCGCAAAACGTTGCTGGCCGCGACCCGCGCCGCCACGGCCGTCACCGATGCGGTAGGTGCCGGCGCTGTGCCAGGCCATGCGGATGAAGAGCGGGCCGTAGTGGCCGAAGTCCGCGGGCCACCAGTCTTGCGAATCGGTCATGAGGGCCGCCAGGTCGGCCTTGACCGCGGCCAGATCGAGGCTCTTGAATTCCTTGGCGTAGTCGAAGTCGCCGCCCATCGGATCGGACTTGGACGAGTGCTGGTGCAGCAGATCGACACGAAGTTGTGTCGGCCACCAATCGCGGTTGGTGGTGCCGGCGCCTGAGGCCTGGCTGAAGGGGCACTTGGCTTCTTTGTTTTCGCTCATCGGGTCGCTCCTGGCTTTGTAGTGGGGGAAGCCTCAAATTCTGTCGCAGAAGGCGCGCGGTAGCGAATAGAACTACCTAATTCCGGCGATAGCGGATGGAGTGCTGCCTCGCGTGTGCGAACTGCCGAGCTTGCAGCACATGCGCGGTCAGGATGCTTGCCGCTCGATCAGCTGCTTCAAGGACGTGAGGTCCTGGCGCACATGCGCAACATCGGCCTCGAAGCTCTGCCTGCTCGTGCCTGCCAGTCGCAACACGACGAACGTCAGCAGGCTGCCGTCACCGCATGGCGTGACGCGAAAGGCGTTGTGGACGCTGACGCCATCGGGCAGCGTGACGTCGTGGTCGAGCACGCCGAAAGGGTTGGGCGGTGCCATCGTCACCATGACCTCGCCCATCGGCGAGTCGGCGAACCATTCGCCTGCGCGCTGCTTGATGCCGCTCGCCAGGCCCGACGCCCAGCGTGGCAAGTTCTCCATCTGCCGAGCGAAGTCGTAGACGACTGCCGCGTTCGCATCGACGGTCTGGCTGACGACTGTCGCATCCTGTGGTGCTTGCATGGGGTGCCTCTTTGGTTGGAGGGTCTGCATTTTGGAACGCAGTGCATCGTTTGTCATGGGGTCGCGCAGATCGATCACTACACTGGCCTGAATGAGCCAACCGACCTCACCGCTGCGCGCCTGCAACCGCCTCACGTCTTTCTTTCGAAGCGGCGAATTCATTCGGAGTCGCAGCGTGAGCGACATCGTGCTGTCTGGCGTGGTCGATGTGCCCGCAGCGCCGCCGAGGTTGGTCGCGGATTGGGAAAGAGAGATCTCGTCGCAGCTCGGATTGGAGCCCGGTGACGTGGAGCCGTTACCCCTGCCGCGTGCGCGTGCGCGCTGGCCGGACTACGCGCGTTGCGTGCGGGCCGCGTTGGACTGGACCCGCACACTCGGTATGCGCGACGTGCTTGCGAACAGCGACATCGCCCTGATGGCGTGCCGCGGCGCAAGGTACCACCATGACGCCGCGCAATATGGCGGTGCCGCCTTCTGCAATCTGTTCATCAGCGAGGACAAGGCGCTCGACGTGCTTTTCCCCGTCACCGGGCATCGCATTCCGCTGGTCAGGGGTACCGCGCTGGTGTTCGACACCGGGCAGCCTCACGCCGTCGTCAGGCGTGATCGCCATGGGTTCGACGCAGCCGACTTCGCGTCCGATCGGGACTGCACACAGGTCTTTTTGACGTGGGAGCTGCCGATCGAAAACGTCGATGTCGCGCGTGCACTCGGGATCGAGTTCGACACCGAGCCTGCGATCGCATTGCGACTCGATGAGGAGCAAGTCTGGCGGAACGGCGCGCCGGCCACGTTGAGACCGGACACCGGAGTTTTCGAATAAGGCAGCAGTGCTATCCCCGGACGTGCGCTACGCAGTAACGTGGACGCCTGGCCGAGCGCCGCCATTCCATTTCCCGCCGATCGCGCGCTCGACCTGTGCTGCCAACTGCAGCAGCAAGCCGTCGTTGGCCTGCTTCGCCTGCGCCTGGATGCCCAAAGGCAAACCGTTCTCTTGCGCGGCCAATGGCAACGAGATGCCCGGCATGCCGCACAGGTTGGCGAGCGGCGTGTAGGCGAAGTTTTTCCACAGGTTGCCGAACCAGTCGTAGACCGATGGGTTGGTGCTGGTCGTGAGGTATTCGGCCGTGCCGACCTTGGGGGTCGGCAGCGCGGTGATCGGCGTCAGGATGATGTCCCAGTCCTCGAAGAAGTTGCCGAAGGCGCGCGAAGTGGTGTTGAACACCGCCTGCATCTTGCTGCGCTCGGAGTACGAGGTGTGCAGGCCGGCCTCCCATATCTTGATGTTGATCGGCTCCAGCAGATCGGCGGGTGGCCGCTCGTAGCCCAGTCGTGCGATCTGGCCGGCGATGACCTGGGCGAAGTTGCTGATGTAGCAGGTGGTCTGGGCCGCGAAAGCGCCCTGGAAATCGACCTTGGGCAATGCCCATTCGACGTGGTGCCCCAGGCCTTCGAGCAGTCGCCCGACGCGCTCCAGTTCCGCCACGAAATGCGGCACCGCACGAAAGTCGCCCCACTCGTGCGAGAGCGCGATGCGCAGGCGGCCCGGGTCGCGTTGAATGAGTTCGCTGTATGGCTCGGCCGGTGACCAGAAGGGCATGAACTCGCCCGGCGCACCGCCGCGGCACTGGTCCACGAAGGCGGCGGTGTCGCGCACAGTGCGGCTGTGGCAGCCCTGGATCGACACCAGTCCCGACAGGTCCGACAAGCCCGGTGCCAGCGAGAACACGCCGCGCGAAACCTTCAAGCCGATGTTGCCGTTGGCGCCGGCGGGGATGCGAATCGAGCCACCGCCGTCGGTCGCATGCGACATCGGCAAGACGCCCGCTGCGACCACGGCCGCCGTCCCCGCCGAAGAACCATAGGTCGTGTAGTCGGTGTCCCAGGGATTGCGCGTGACGTGCAGCGTGTTCTCCGACGAACTGCACACGCCGAACTCGGGTGTCGTGGTGCGCCCCATGATGTTCAGGCCGGCCTGGCGGATGCGACCGGCCAGGAAGCTGTCTTCGGCCGGGCGATTGCCCTGCATCAGCAGCGAGCCGAACTCCTGCAGTCGCCCCTTGAGCGTCGGCCCCAGATCTTTCATCAGATAGGGCACGCCGGCGAACAGGCCGTCGGGGTTGGTGCCGTTGCCCACCGGGTCGGCCACGGCATCGTCGAAGACTTCGACCACCGCGTCCAGCGCGGGGT
>CAXTCC010000242.1:0-6169 GCA_964242015.1 uncultured Variovorax sp. | reverse complement strand
GCGCCCTTTTCCTTGATCGCCAACTGGATGACGCTGGGCCGGGCCGGGCCGGCGGCAGCGCCGTTGGCACCGGATGCTGGTGGAATGAAGGGTGTGTTCATGGGCGTTGTGCGGCGGAGTTTAGGGTGCTTCGTGCTTCGCTCACAAGAGCCTCGAGCATCAGGCCGGCATTGAACGGATGATCTGCGGTTTTTGCCGCAGTCGCCAGCGACTTCGACCACCGCGCCAAGGCGATGTGCGACGGCACCGGCGGCAGGTCTGCGGGCTCGAAAAAGCGTGGTGACGCACCGCTGCCCGTCGCCATCAGGTCATGGCAAACCTTCTGCAGCGCGTCGATGGCCTGCGCCGGCGCATGGTCCGACAGCGCGCCGACATCGCCGCGCAGCATGGCCTTGGGCAACAACGACCAGGCCTTGGGAGACCGGCCGCTCTGCGCCAGCCGCAAGGCATCCGCAGGCCGACCACCGGCAGCGCGCAACAAACCGGCTACGTCCGCCGCGGGCACGCCGTGGGCCAGCATCCAGTCGTGCCCGTCCGAAGCTTCCGGCCAGGGCAGCGTGAAGCCGAGGCAGCGGCTGCGGATGGTCGGCAGCAGTTGCCACGCGGCCTCGCTCGCCAGCACGAAGCGGATGTCGCCGACCGGTTCTTCCAGCGTTTTGAGCAGCGCGTTGGCGGTGATGTGGTTCATGCGCTCGGCCGGATACACCAGCACGACCTTGCCGCGACCGCGCGCGCTGGTGCGCTGGGCAAAGCCGACCGCGTCGCGCATCGCTTCGACCCGGATCTCGCGGCTCGGCTTGCGCTTCTTGTCGTCGAGGTCGGACTGCGCCTTTTCGTCGAGCGGCCAGCCGAGATCCATCATCGCGACCTCGGGCATCAGCACGCACAGGTCGGCGTGGGTGCGGACCTCGATGGCGTGGCAGCTGGTGCAGTGGCCGCAGGCGGTGCCGTCGTCCTTCGGCTGCTCGCACAGCCAGGCCGAGGCGAGCGCGAGTGCGAGTTCGTACTGACCGAGTCCCGATGCGCCTTGCAGCAACCAGGCGTGGCCGCGTTGCCGCAGCAGGTCGGCGAGCGGAACGCGAAGCCAGGGCGACAGAGCGGGCGCTGGTTTAACGGCGGTTTTCTCGATGCTCACAGCGATCCGCCCGTCCCTTTGGCGATCAGGCCGCGCTCGAACAACGCAGCCTCGATCTGCTGCCAGACCTGGTCGCGCGCCTGGCTGGCGTCGATGCGCACGAAGCGCTCGGCATCGGCGGCGCGCTCGGCATATCCCGCCGCCACGCGCCGGAAGAATTCGACCGGCTGCGACTCGAACTTGTCCGGCACGCGGGCACCGGCGAGGCGCTCGGCGGCGATGGTGGGTGACAGGTCGAACCAGAGCGTGATGTCGGGCTGCAGGAGTGCGTCATGCTGGCCGGCGCCGTCGGCCGAGTCGTTGTCGACACCGCGGCCGCCCTGCACCCAGCGCTCCAAGGTCGACAGCACGTTCGTATCGAATCCGCGCCCTGCCCCCTGATAGGCAAAGGTCGCATCGGTGAAGCGGTCGCACAGCACGACGTCGCCCCGCGCCAGTGCCGGCTCGATCACCTTCAACACATGGTCGCGCCGCGCCGCGAACACCAGCAGCGATTCGGTCAATGCGTCCATCGGCTGCTCGAGAATCAAGCCGCGCAGCGTCTCGGCCAGCGGCGTACCGCCTGGCTCCCGCGTGCGCGTCACGCTGCGGCCTTGCGCCTCGAACAGCACGGCCAGCGCATCGATGTGGCTGGACTTGCCGGCGCCGTCGATGCCCTCCAGCGTCAGAAACAAACCGCTCATTGACCGCCTCTCTGGTACTTGTTGACCGCGCGGTTGTGCTCGTCGAGCGAACTGCTGAACTGACTCGTGCCATCGCCGCGCGAGACGAAATAGAGCGATCGGCTGCGCGCCGGCTGGACGGCCGCGAGCAAGGCCGCCTTGCCCGGCATCGCGATCGGCGTAGGCGGCAGGCCGGCGCGCAGGTAGGTGTTCCAGGGCGTGTCGGCCTGCAAGTCGCGCTTGCGAAGGTTGCCGTCGTAGGCGGTGCCGAGCCCGTAAATGACTGTCGGGTCGGTCTGCAGCGGCATGCCGGCGCGCAGCCGGTTCGCGAACACCGCGGCGATTTCGGCACGGTCGTTGGCCTTGCCTGTCTCTTTCTCGACAATGCTGGCCAGGATCAGCGCCTCGTCGGCCGTTTTCAGCGGCACGTCGGTGGCGCGGGCGGCCCATGCGGCTTCGAGCTTCTTGTCCATCGCCCGCATCGCGCGCTGCAGCACGGCGATGTCGGTCGAGCCTTTGGAGTACGTGTAGGTGTCCGGGAAAAAGCGGCCTTCAGGGTGCACGCCCGGCTTGCCGAGTTTGGCCATCAGCGCGTCGTCGGTCAGGCCCATGGTGTCGGCCTTGAGCTGTTCGGCCTTGGCCAGTGCCGCGCGCACCTGCCGGAAATTCCAGCCCTCGACCAGCACGACGCTGCGCGTGGCCTCTTCGCCGCGCACCAGCACCGCCAGCAAGGTGCGTGGCGTGAGACCGCGCTCCAGCTCATAGCTACCGGCGCGGATCTGCCGGTCTTGCCCTGAAAAGCGGAACCACCAATAGAGCAGTTGCGGCTGCACGTCGACGCCGGTGTCGGCCACCGCCTGCGCGATGCCGCGCGGGGTGGTGCCGAGTTCGACCGACAGATCGACCGTCGGCGCCGGCAGCCTGAGCGGCTGGTTGACCCACCACAACGACCACGCGCCGACCCCCAGCGCGACGAAGGCGCCCAGCAGAAAAATGGTCAGAAAAAAGCGGCGCATCGGTTGGCCCTGCAAGTCGAACGGAACAGGGTCGGCCATGATAATTCAGCGATGACCTCTGTCGTTCTCAACGGGGTGACCCCCGCGCTCTCCTACCTCGGCGTGATCCGCGCCGAAGGCCCCGATGCCGCCAGCTTCCTGCACGGCCAGCTCACGCAGGACTTCGCGCTGCTCGGCGCCGGCGAGGCACGTCTCGCCGCCTTGTGCACCGCCAAGGGCCGGATGATCGCCAGCTTCATCGGCATCAAGCCGCAGCCGGAAACCATCCTGCTGGTGTGCAGCAAGGACATCCTGGCCGCGACGCTCAAGCGCCTGTCGATGTTCGTGATGCGTGCCAAAGCCAAGCTGACCGATGCCAGCGAGCAATTTGCTCTCTACGGTCTGGCCGGCACCGCGATCGCGGAGAACGGCGGCGATCCTTCGGCCCCACCCGGGCAGCGGGCCGCGCTCGAAGACGCCAGCCTGGTGTCGCTCTACCCTTCCGACGGCGTGCCGCGCGCGCTGTGGATCGCGCCGGCCGACGGCGCCGCGCCCAAGGGCACAGCGCTCGACACCGGGTCGTGGCAATGGAGCGAGGTCCGCAGCGGCATCGTGACCTTGACGACGCCGGTGATCGAAGCTTTCGTGCCGCAGATGCTCAATTACGAGTCGGTCGGCGGCGTCAACTTCAAGAAGGGGTGCTACCCCGGCCAGGAGGTCGTGGCACGCAGCCAGTTCCGTGGCACCTTGAAGCGTCGTGCGTATCTGGTCCAGGCCGATGGCGCCGTTGCGGTCGGCGACGAGGTGTTCGCAGGCGGCGATGCGGAGCAACCGGTCGGCACGGTGGCGCAGGTCGCGCCCGCGCCCGATGGCGGCTGGTCGGCGCTGATCTCGATGCAGGTCGCCGCGCTCGAAGCCGGTGGCTTGCATGCCGGCACTGTGAGTGGGCCGGCGCTGAGGGTCGAGCCGCTGCCCTATCCGTTGCTCGAAGACATCTGATCAGCGGCGACCGAGCGACGCTGCCAAGCCGGGCGTCAGCAGCAGATCGGCGAACGCCCTTCCCTTGGCGATGATGTGTTCCCGCATCGCCTGCGCGGTGCCCTCGGCATCGTTGCCTGCAATGCCGGTGACCACCGCCTCGTGTTCGGCGGCCGACGATTGCAACCGGCCCGGCTGGTCCCGGACCTTGCGACGAAACGCCGCGAGCCGCATGCGCAACTGGCGTACCTGGTCGACGAGGATTTCGTTGCCGCAACCTTCGTAGAGCGCTTCATGGAACAGCGTATTGGCGGCTTCGAAAGCCAGCCGATCGCCTGCATCGGCAGCCTTGCGGGTCGCCTTGCACAAACGGTCCAGGCGCTTGCGTTGCGTCGGGTCCATGCGCAGCGCACAAAGTCGCGCGACCACGGCCTCGAGCTCCGACAAAGCTTCGAGCATGCTCACCAACTCGGCCGCCGCCGGTGCATGCACGTGGATGCCGGAGCGCGGCACGATGCGCACCAGCTGCTGCGCAGCGAGCCCGAGAAGCGCCTCGCGCACGGGCGTGCGGGACACGCCGAAGCGGTCGGCCAGTTCCTTCTCGTCGACGGCATCGCCGGGCAGCAAGGTGCCGACTTCCATCGCATGCAGCAGCGCTTGCCGGATGCGCTCCGGCTGGCTGGCACCTGCGTCGGCAATGGCCTGGTCCTGTTGCATATCACCTCATCCCGTTGGTATATTAGTTTGCGCAATTGATATTCTTCATGCGCCAGTCCGATCATAAGAAAGAGACAAACCGATGCAACCGAAATTTGGCGCGCTCGCGCTCTGCCTCGCCGTCTTGGCCACCCTTGCAGTGCCTGCCACGCCTGCAATGGCGCAGACGCCGTACCCCAGCCGACCGATCACTTTGGTCGTGCCGGTGCCGCCCGGCGGCATTCTCGACACCGTCGCCCGCATGGTCGTGCCGTCGATGAGCCAGACGCTCGGACAGACATTGGTGGTCGACAACCGCGCCGGCGCCGGCGGCAACATCGCCGCCAGCGCGGTAGCCCGTGCTGCGCCGGACGGCTACACGCTGCTGGTCGGCTATTCGATGTTCCACGTCGGCAATCCGTCGATGTATTCCAACCTCACCTGGGACCCGCTGCGCGACTTCGCGCCGATCGGCATGCTGGTGGTGTCGCCGCACGTGATCGCGGTGAACCCATCGACGCCGGTCAAGACGCTGCGCGAACTGGTCGACTACGCAAAGGCCAATCCCGGCAAGCTCAACTACGCGACGTCGGGTACGGGCTCGGTGCCGCACGTCGGGGTCGAACTCTTCAAGCAACTCAACAACATCGACATCGTCCATGTGCCGTACAAGGGCGCCGGCCCTGCGATGCAGGACGTGATTGCAGGCAACGTGCAGATGACCGTGGCCACGCCGCCGTCGCTGATGGGCTTCGTGCAGGCCGGCAAGGTGCGAGCACTCGCCGTGGCCGCCAAGCAGCGCTTGCCGCAGATGCCCGATGTGCCGACCACGGCAGAGGCGGGCTTCCCCGGTTTCGAGCTCGAGGCGTGGGTCGCGCTCTTCGCGCCGAAGGGCACGCCGCCTGCCGCCATCGCCAAACTGACGGAAGCCGCGAAGCTCGCACTCGAATCGCCTCAGGTAAAGAAGTCGGCCGAGACCGCGGGCGTCGAGATCCGCTACATGAACCCGACCGAACTCGACGTCGTGGTGCGCAAGGACATCCAGTATTGGTCCAAGGTCATCAAGACAGCCAACATCCGGGCCGACTGAGGCATTGCCCTTCAACATTCCAGGCTTCGACTCACATGACTTCATCTTTCACTCCATCCGCTACGGCGGCCGAATCAGCCAGCTTCGTCGAACGCGCCCTCCGCCTCGACTGCGCCGCGCTCAGCGATGCACTCGACCGGTCCGGCATCGCCGGCCAGTGCCACGAGATCTCTCCACGCGATCCCGGCTTTCGGATGGCCGGCCATGCCTACACGGTGCTCTACCGGCCGGCCGCGCACGACGAGCAAGGCTTCGTCGGCGACTTCATCGACGACGTGCCGCCCGGCAGCGTGATCACCATCGACAACCGCGGCCGCGACACGATGGGCACCTGGGGCAACATCCTGACCGAGATGGCGCACCACCGGAAGATGGCGGGCACCGTCATCGATGGCATCAACCGCGACGTGGCGCTCTGCCGCGAGCTGAACTATCCGATCTACAGCCGCGGCCACTGGATGCGCACCGGCAAGGGCCGTATCCAGCTCGCCGGCCTGCAGGTGCCGGTGCAGATCGGCGGTGTCAACGTGAACCCTGGCGACCTGCTGCGCGGCGACGCCGATGGTGTGGTCGTCATCCCGCAAGCGATGCAGGAGCAGGTGTTGCGCTACGC
>CAXTCC010000241.1:0-6172 GCA_964242015.1 uncultured Variovorax sp. | reverse complement strand
GCCCATTCCGCTCATGTCCCCCGGCTTCGCCTCCTCCTTTACTTCGCTGCATGGGCCACCCCACCGCCCTCGGCCGCGGACGTGCTTTGTATGTCCCAGCCGCAGTCGAACAACAGTCCGTTTTAGGGCTCAGGCCGGTGGGGTGCACTGCGCAGTGAGGTAAAGGAGGAGCCGAAGGCGGGGGACACGAACGGAGTAGTGCACCCCGGCGGCCTGAGCCCTGCACGCCCTCGCACGCCCGGCAAGCATGCAATGCCCGACCGCACATGCCCGCATCCAGGACGGGCAATGCCCCGCTTCCTACAATCGGCCCATGAAGCCACTCGTCTACACCCGCGGTCAAGCCCTGGCCGGCATCCTCTCGCAACGCATCGCCATCCTCGACGGCGCGATGGGCACGATGATCCAGCGCTTCAAGCTGACGGAAGCGCAGTACCGCGGCGAGCGCTTCAAGGACTTCGAGCGCGACGTCAAAGGCAACAACGAACTGCTCTCGCTGACGCGCCCCGACGTCATCCGCGACATCCACGAGAAGTATCTTGCGGCCGGTGCCGACCTCATCGAGACCAATACCTTCGGCGCGACCACCATCGCGCAGGAAGACTACAAGATGGCGCATCTGGCGCGTGAGATGAACCTCGAATCCGCCAAGCTGGCCCGCGCCGCCTGCGACAAGTTCAGCACGCCGGAGAAGCCGCGCTTCGTGGTGGGCGCGCTCGGCCCGACGCCCAAGACCGCCAGCATCAGCCCCGACGTCAACGACCCCGGCGCACGCAACGTCGATTTCGAATCGCTGCGCGCTGCCTACTACGAGCAGACCGAAGCATTGGTCGAAGGCGGCGCCGACGTGATCCTGGTAGAGACCATCTTCGATACGCTCAACGCCAAGGCCGCACTGTTCGCGGTCGAGGAGTTCTTCGACACCACCGGGCAACGCCTTCCGCTCATCATCAGCGGCACCGTGACCGACGCGTCGGGCCGCATCCTGAGCGGACAGACCGTGACCGCGTTCTGGCACAGCATCCGGCACGCACAACCGCTGGCCGTCGGCCTCAACTGCGCGCTGGGCGCCGCGCTCATGCGCCCGTACATCCAGGAGCTGGCCAAGGTCGCCGGCGACACCTTCATCAGCTGCTACCCGAACGCCGGCTTGCCCAATCCGATGAGCGACACAGGGTTCGACGAGACGCCCGACGTCACGTCACGGCTGCTGCACGAGTTTGCAGCCGAGGGCCTGGTCAACATCGTCGGCGGCTGCTGCGGCACCACGCCGGACCACATCCTGGCCATCGGCGAGGCGGTGGCGCCGCTGCAGGGACGCGCGCTGCGCAGTGCGTTCTATCGCGAAGCGGCCTGAGCTTCAGTCTCGGCCTCACCTTCCGCGCCAGCGTGCCTGCGCGCGGTTGTCGGTGTTTGTGAAGCGCAGATAAAGCTTGTGCCGCAAACGTAGCCGGCGTGCACCGGCTCCTGCGCTATGGCGTTGATCAGCAAGACGCGGTCCTTGCGGCTTTGGCCGATTGACAGCGCGTTGACCCACGGCCTACCCTGACCCGTACAAGGACTTCACCATCATGAACAAGACACACGCACAGCGCTGGATCGGCATCGGTGCCCTGGCGTTGATTCTTCCGGTCGCCGCGGCCGCGCAACAGGCCTTTACCCGGGGCGGCGTCAATTTGCGAGCCGGCCCGTCGGGTGACTATCCGGTGGTCGCGAGCCTCGGTCCGGGCCAGCCTTTGGACGTGATCGGTTGCACCAGCGGCTATGGCTGGTGCGATGTGGTGCTGCCGGACGAACTTCGTGGCTGGGTTGCAGCGCAAAGTCTCGACTACGCCTACGACGACCAGCGCGTTCCTTTGGCCACGTACGGTGCCGCTATCGGTATTCCGATCGTCGGCTTCGCCATCGGCAACTATTGGGCGAACAACTACCGCGACCGCCCCTGGTACGGCGATCGGCGCTTCTGGGGTGGCCGTCCGCCGCCGCCGGCCCAAGGCTGGCGTCCGGGCCCACCGCCACGGCCGGGTTGGCAGCCCAACCCGTACCCGGGCGCAGGCTTCGCGCCCGGTGGTCGTCCGGGCTACGGCGGCCCTGGTTATGGTGGGGGTCGTCCCGGATACCCTCCGCCACAAGGCAACCCGCAACAGGGTTTCCGGCCACAACAGCCTGGCTACCAGCCGCAGCCGGGCTATCGCCCGCAGCCCGGAGGACAACAGCCTGGCTTCCGGCCGGGCGGCGGTCAGCCCGGTGGCTTTCCCGGCGTCGCTCAACCTGGGCGACCGGTCCTGATCCAGCCGGGCAGCGCGCCCGTCGGCCGTCCGGGATTCCATCAAGACGCTCAGTAGGCCGGGGGCTCCGGACGCTCCGGGCGCCGCATCAGATCGACGAAACGGCTCGCTCCCAAACCGAGCGGCCGCTCTTTCGACCACACGACGTCGACCCACAGGTCGAGTCCGTTGCTGAGGTTGTCCATCGGCACCTCGATCACCGCACCGGCGGCGACGTGCGGACGCACGAAGTTGCGCGGCAACCAGCCCCAACCGAGCCCCGCTGCGATCAGGCTCAGCGCGGCGAGCGCGTTGTCGCTGCGCCAGGTGTCGCGCGCGTAGACGAAGCGCGGATCGCTGCTCGCCAGGTCGCGCCCGGCGACGACGATCTGCCGGGTCGTGATGAGGTGCTGCTCTCGCAACTTGCCGCCGGCCTGCGCCAGCACCGGATGCGCGGGTGCGATCACCGCAACCATCGTCTCGCTGCTGACTTCCTGGAAGCCCTCGCGGCCGTCGAGGCTGGGCCGCTCGAAAACCAGCGCGAGCTGCGCGCGGCCGGTGTGCAGCATGTCGAGCGCGTCGGCCTGCGGCGCTGCCAGCACTTCGACTTCGAGCAAGGGATGTTCGTGGGCCAGCGTGGCCAACGCCGCGCTCCACGGTGCTGCCAGAAGCTCGGGTGCGATCGCCAGCGTGAGCCGGTGCTCCAGTCCCTGCGTAAGCGACAGCGCCTGCACCTGTAACTGGCGTAGTTGGGTCGAGAGCAGTCGCGCTTGCGGTTCGAGCGAACGCGCGGCGGCGTTCGGGCGCGGCTCGCGCCCGGCGCGGTCGAACAGCGGCAGGTTCAGCTCTGCTTCCAGATTGGCGATGGCCATGCTGACGGCCGAGGGCACCCGGCCGAGCGAGCGCGCGGCAGCGGAGAACGAACCCTTGTCGATGACCGCCAGGAAAACCTCGACGCTGTCGCTGGACCAAGCTGCCATCTTGTCATCTATCAGATTTATTGAAAGAAGATGACTTTATATATCAACGCGACAAATATAAAGTGACCCGCATGCAAGGAATCAAACGCCGTGTCGTCTACATCACCCTCTACGAAGGCATCGCCATCGTGGCGGCCAGCATCGGCCTCGCATTGATGTCCGGCGAAGGTCTCGGCCACTCGGGTGCGTTGGCCGTGGTCGCATCGGTCATCGCGGTGCTCTGGAACCTGGCCTTCAATGCGTTGTTCGAGCGATGGGAGTCGCGGCAAGCGGTGCGTGGACGCAGCATCAAACGCCGGATCGCCCATGCGGTTGGATTCGAGGGCGGGTTGATCGCCTTTCTGGTGCCGGTCTTTGCCTGGTCGCTCGGCGTGAGCCTTACGCAGGCGCTTGTCATGGATTTGGGGCTCGTCGTGTTCTTTCTGGTCTACACCTTCGTCTTCAACTGGAGCTTCGACGCGGTGTTCGGTTTGCCCGCGTCGGCCGAAGCCCCTGCGGAAAGCGCTGCACAGCCTGCCTGAACCGGCAGCGCGCCGAGCCGCGCGTGCAACACTCGCCGCATGTCATCTTTGGAATGGGCCGCGTCGGCTCTGCAGGCATTCGACGGCGCAGTAGCAGCCAACAACGGTTTTCGCAGTCGCGAAGGACAGCGACGCATGGCCGAGCAGGTGGCGCTGACGCTGAGCGCCGTGACGCTCGGCAAGGTCGAACAGCCGAACGATTCGCAAGAGGCACGAAGCAAGGGCGGCGGCTCGGAAGAACCCATCCGCGCTATCGCCGTGATCCAGGCCGGGACCGGTGTCGGCAAGTCGCTGGCCTACTGCGCACCCGCCATCGCGCTCGCCCTGGTGCGCAACACCCGCGTGATGATCTCGACCGCCACCGTCGCGCTGCAGGAGCAACTGGTCCACAAGGATTTGCCGGCGCTGGCCGCGCTGTTGCCCGAGCCTTTTCGCTTCGCACTCGCCAAGGGGCGTGGTCGCTATGTCTGCAAGTTGAAGCTCGAACGCCTGACCGGCATGGCGGCAGCGGAAGGCCACGGTGAAGGCGAGGAGGGCGACACAGTCGAAGACGATCTGTTCGCCGCCGAAGAAGCCGGGGAGGCCGCATCCCGTGCGGTGCGCCCAGCGCACGAGATCGCTGCGCGCCTTGCGTTCTACACAGGCATCGCACAAACGCTGGACCGTGGCGCCTGGGACGGCGACCGTGATTCACTCGACGTGCAGCCGGTCGCCGATGTGTGGGCGCCGATGGCCGCCGACGCGGCGTCGTGCACCGGCAAGCACTGCCCGTCGTTCACCGGCTGCGTGTATTACGAGCGGCGCAAAACGCTGGTCGGCGCGCAGGTGATCGTGGTCAACCACGACCTGTTGCTCTCGTCGCTCAACAACCGATTGCTGCCCGAGCTCGACAACTGCCTGCTGATCCTCGACGAGGCGCATCACTTGCCGGCCACCGCGCTCGCGCAATTCGCCTGCCGCATGGACCTGGGTCGTCATGCGTGGGCCGAGCGTCTGGCCCAGCGCGCGGTGCGCGTCGGCGTGCGTCTCGAAGTGACCGAAGTCGCAGACATTCCGAAGCATGCCTCGCAGATGCGGCAGGCGCTGCAACAGGTCGAGCGGCTGGTGATGGAACTGTATGGCGAAGCGCTGCAGACCGGGCTTGCGACGGCCTTCAACCCAACGGGCCGCAACACATCCCGAGCACGACTGCCGCTCGGCGAACTGCCCGAGTCGCTGCAAGGCCCGCTCGGCCGTGTCGCGCACCATGCATCCGGTTTCCTGGACGCGCTGCGCATCATCGCCAGCGCACTGCGCGCCGAGATGCGCGACCAGCCCTTGCAGGCTCGCCGGCTGTCTGCGATGTATGCCCAGCTCGGCGCGCTGGCCCCGCGGCTGGAGCAGACCTTCGACACCGCCCAGTTGCTGTTGCGCGACGCAACGGCCGGTGCGGCGCCGGCCGCCAAGTGGTTCACGCTGGAAGTCGATGGCGACATGGCCACGCTGCAGGCGCACGCGAGCCCGCTGTTGCCTGGCGCCACGCTGCGCAACAACCTGTGGAACAAGGTGCGCGGCGCTGTGCTCACATCGGCCACGCTCACCAGCTGCGGGCGCTTCGATTTCTTCTTGCGCGAGTCGGGACTGCACGGTCTCCACGAAGAAGGCGTTGCGACCACGCTCGAAGTGCCGAGCCCGTTCGACTACGCCAGGCAGGGCCGTCTGATCGCCGTCGAGACCCGCGCCGATCCGCGCGAAGCCGCAGCCTACGTCGCTGAGATGGTCAAAGCGTTGATGCGCGATCTCGCCGATGTGCGGCACGGCGCGCTCGTGCTGTTCACCTCGCGCGAGCAGCTGCGCATGGCCGTCGAGGCACTGACGTTTCGCTTGAAGCCGATCGTGCTGCTGCAGACTGCAATGCCGCGCCAGCAGTTGATGGCAACGCATCGGCACCGCGTGGCCGAGGGCTTGGCGTCGATCATTTTCGGCATGCAATCCTTCGGCGAAGGGCTCGACTTGCCGGGCAAGCTCTGCGAATCGGTGTTCATCGCCAAGTTGCCGTTCGCGTCTCCAGACGATCCGGTGAGCGAGGCCCGCGCCGAGTGGCTGCGCACCATCGGGCGCGATCCTTTTACCGAGCTGGTGGTGCCGGCCACGGCGATCCGTCTGGCGCAATGGGTCGGGCGCGCGATCCGCAGCGAGGACGATCGGGCGAGTGTGTATTGCTATGACCGGCGGCTCGTTCGTACGTCTTACGGGCAGCGGTTGCTGCAGGGCTTGCCGTCGTTTGCTTTGACGACTGTGCGTGCGGGAGACATCGCGGCCGTCTTTTGAGTTCGTTCCGTATTGGTCCGCCCGGCGGGCGGTGCGGTGTGTGCTCACCCCATTACGCCGGCCCTTCGGGCTTCCTTGCGGTGCTCGCGTTTCG
>CAXTCC010000240.1:0-6182 GCA_964242015.1 uncultured Variovorax sp. | reverse complement strand
GTGTTCTCGCTGGTCGGGCTCATGAAGCGCAAGGCCGAGCGCAGCGCCAGCGCCATGACCGCGCCGACCACGAACGACAAGCCCAGCACCACGCCGACCGGATACAGCTTTTGCACCAGCCCTTGCGGCGCGCGTTCGATCAACCCGGCCTGTGCGTAGCCGAGCGCCAATGCATAGAAGGTGTTGAGCGTGGCCAGCGTCATCGCGCGATCGGTCACCGGGCCGGAAGCGCGGGTGTCCATCAGCACACGGCTCAGCACCGCAGGCGAGGCGACGATCGCCATCAGCGCGATCGGGTTGGCGACCGGGTCCGGAATGCCCAGCCAGTGCAGCGCCCAGAACACGCCGAAGTAGGTGAGCGACGCTTCGAGAATGCTCTGCAGCAGCACCATCGGGTTGTAGCGAAACCAGCGCAGCGGCAGTCGACCACCGGCTTCGAACAGCACGATCGCCACGCCGAGCTCCAGCAGGAACAGGCTGATGCCCTGCAGCGGCCAGAGCGCGCCTTCGAACCCGGCAAAGCCGACGATGGTGCCGACGATCGAGTAGCCGACCACCTTCGGCATGCCCATGTAGCGCTGCACCAGATGCCCGGCGGCGGCGGCCACCGCCAGCAGCAAAGACCACAGCACGATAGGCAGGCCGGCCGTCGGCCGAGCCCACTCTGCCCAGAACGCCATGAGCTCGTTGGTCATGGACGTGAAGGACGGGAGCGAAGAGAAGAAAGACATCATCGGAGGAACATCATCCGGCCGGGTTGCGGCGGCACCGCCACGCAGGTCAATGCAGCACGCGGGTGCTGGGCCGTCCGTCCGAATTGGCTTCGAGCACGAACATCGGGATCGGCACGTCGAAGCGCTCGCCGGCTTCGTTCACCACGAAGTAGCTGCCGTGCATGGTGCCGCTGGGCGCCTGCAGGCGGCAGCCGCTGGTGTAGCGGAACGATTCGCCCGGCGCCAGCAACGGCTGCTGGCCGATGACGCCGAGGCCCTTGACCTCCTGCGCATGGCCGGAGGCGTCGTTGATGAGCCAGTGGCGGGCGATCAGCTGGGCCGCCACCTCGCCGGTGTTGGTCACCGTCACCGTGTAGGCGAAGGTGTAGACATCGTCCTCCGCCGACGATTGTTCGGGCAGAAAACGGGGCTCGACCTTGACGGTCATCGGGCTGTCGGACATGCGGCGATGGTACCCGCAGCCTGCTTTGCGACAATTGGGGGATGAGCACGACCGCCCGCCAATTTCGCATCTCGCCCTCCATCCTGTCTGCCGACTTTTCGCGCCTCGGGGCCGAGGTGGCGCAGGTCATCGCCGGTGGCGCCGACTGGATTCACTTCGACGTAATGGACAACCACTACGTGCCGAACCTGACCTTCGGCCCGATGATTTGCCATGCGCTCAAGCCGCATGCCAAAACTGCCGCCGGCGTGTCTATTCCGATCGACGTGCACCTGATGGTCGAGCCGGTCGATGCATTGGCCGCTTCGTTCGCGGAAGCCGGGGCCGACTTCATCAGCTTTCACCCGGATGCGTCGCCGCATACGCACCGCAGCATTCAGGCGATCAAGGCGGCCGGCTGCAAGGCGGGGCTGGTGTTCAACCCGGCGCGCGGGCTCGAAGTGCTGGACTGGGTGATCGACGACATCGACCTGATCCTCATCATGAGCGTCAACCCCGGCTTCGGCGGGCAGGCCTTCATCGACACCACGCTGCGAAAGATCGAGGATGCCCGCAAGCGCATCGAGCAGAGCGGGCGCGACATCCGGCTCGAAGTGGACGGCGGCATCAAGGTTGACAACATCGCGCAAGTGGCGAGCGCAGGCGCCGACACCTTCGTGGCCGGTAGCGCGATCTTCACCCAGCCCGATTACGCGGCAGTGATCTCGGCGATGCGCGCAGAGCTGGCCGGTGCCGTGTCGAATCGTGACTGAGGCCGGGACCGTCGCCGCTCTGGCAGCGCAGGATCAGCGGTCGCTGACCTTGTCGTTGTAGACCTTGTCGGTCACCGGGCCGAGGCTCGTGTCGACCAGCCCACGTTCCACGTCGTCGTGTCCTTGCTGGCCGACCCGTGTGGGCTTGCCGTCCGCGGTTTCCTGGCTGTCCGAAGACTGATCGCGCTCGTGCGGCAACTTGGGCGCCGAGTCGCCATCCTGCTGGGGCTTGGTCTTTCCGCTCTCGGCGTTCTTGACCGTGTCGGGTTGTCCGGACTGGGTCGCGGGATCTGTCAGTTTCTTGTCGGCCATGGCGTTGCTCCTGTGGATATTGGTTTTCGCACGGTGCCCTCTCTTTCCCGGTAGGACCGGCCTGCCGCTCGCTGTAGGATCGTCCGATGACTCCGCCTCCCGACGTCGCGTCGCTGCGCATCCACGGCTTTGAATCGACGGCGCCGGGGCCGCGGCTGATCGTGCTCGGCGGGGTTCACGGCGACGAGACCTGCGGCACGGTCGGCATCGAACGGGTGTTGGCGGACCTCGACAGCGGCGCGCTGACGCTGCTGCGCGGCACGCTCACCCTGGTGCCGGTCGCCAACCCACTGGCGCGACAACGGCAGCGACGCGAAGGCGAACGCAACCTGAACCGCCTGTTTCAGCCGACCACCACGCCGGCCGACTTCGAGGCGCGCATCACCAACCTGCTGTGCCCTTGGCTGGATCGGCACGACGTGCTGCTCGACCTGCATTCGTTTCAGAGCGCTGGCGATGCCTTCGCCATGATCGGGCCGCGCGACAACCAGGGCGCGCTGGAGCCTTTTTCACGGGCGTACGAGGAGGGGCAGCTCGCCCTGCACATCGGCACCTCGCGCGTGGTCGAAGGCTGGCTCGACATCTACGCCGCCAGCCTGGCGCATCGCGCGAACTTGCCGGGCGGTGTGCCGGTCGACGACGCGGCGCTGGCGTTCGGCTGGGGCACCAACGAGTACATGCGCAGCCAGGGCGGCTACGGCGTCACGCTCGAATGCGGGCAGCACCGCGACCCCGCCGCACCCGAGGTGGCGTACCGCGCGATCCTCTCGGCGTTGCGGACGCTGGAGATGATCGACAGTGCCGAAGTCGCTTCACCGACGACCTCGAGGCCTGCCTTGCTCCGGCTGGTCAGCGTGACCGATCGCAGCCATGAAGAAGATCAGTTCGTCCGCGAATGGGCGACCTTCGATGCGGTGGCGAAGGGCGAGCCGATCGGCGTGCGGGAAGACGGCACCTTGCTGCATGCCGAGCGCGACGGTTTCATCGTGTTCCCGAATGCCGAGGCGCTGCCCGGCACCGAGTGGTTCTATTTCGCGGTCGAGAGCGACCGGGAGCTCTAGCTCCGTTCCTACAGTTTTTGCGACGCGGCGCGCCTACTGTCCAGAGTTGGAGGAATTTTCAATGCCCGACTCGAAACCCGCCCCGCGCGTCCTCTGGAAAGGCGCTATCAGCTTCGGCCTGGTCCACATCCCGGTCGCGCTGTATTCCGCCACCACCGACAGCGGCATCGACTTCGACTGGCTCGACAAGCGCACGATGGACCCGGTCGGCTACAAGCGCATCAACAAGAAGACCGGCAAGGAGATCGCCCGCGAGCAGATCGTCAAGGGGATCGAGTACGAAGACGGCCAGTACGTCGTGCTGAGCGATGCCGAGATTTCGTCGGCCTACCCCAAGACCACGCAAACCATCGAGATCGAGACCTTCGTGCCGGCCGGCGGCATTCCGTTCGTCTACCTGGAGCGGCCGTATTACGTCGCGCCGATCAACCGGGGCGCCAAGGTCTATGCGCTGCTGCGTGAAACCCTGCAACGCAGCGGCCGCGTCGGCGTGGCGCGCGTCGTGATCCAGACCAAGGAACACCTTGCGGCGCTGGTTCCGTCCGGTGCCGGGCTTGTTTTGAACCTGTTGCGATGGGGCGCCGACATTCGTTCCTGGGGCGACATGCCGCTGCCATCGGAAGACGCCAGGCAGGCGGGCCTGTCGGACGCTGAGCTCAAGATGGCCAAGGCGTTGGTCGAGGACATGAGTTCCGACTGGGACCCAGACGCGTTCAAGAATTCGTTCAAGGACGAGATCATGAAACTGGTCGACCGCAAGATCGAAGCCGGCCAGACCGAGGCGGTGGAGAAGCAGGAGCCGATGGAAGCGGCAGACGCAGGGAGCAGCGCGAAGATCCTGGATCTGACCGAGCTGCTGCAGCGCAGCCTGCGCAAGGGTGGTTCCAAGTCGGAACCGGAATCGCCGCCGCCCAAAGTCATCAAGGTGGCAAGCAAAAAGCCGGCTGGCAAGAAAGCTGCGCCGGCTTCGAAGACGACACGTCGCCGCGCCGCCTGAATGCCTTGAATCCTGAAATCCCCGACGGGATCTACTGGACGATTTCGTCGGTCGTCACTTCGAAGCGCTGCAGCGTGTTCGCACCGAACACCATGCTGATCGGCACGTCGGCCGCGTCGCGACCGCGCGCGATCACGATGCGCCCGATGCGCGGCGTGTTGTGCCGCGCGTCGAAGGTGTGCCAGCGGTTGCCCAGATACACCTCGAACCAGGCGCTGAAGTCCATCGGATACGGCACCGGCGGAATGCCGATGTCGCCGAGGTAGCCAGTCACGTAGCGCGCCGGAATGTTCATGCAGCGGCACAGCGTGATCGCCAGGTGCGTGAAGTCGCGGCACACACCGACGCCCTCGCGGAAGCCTTCGAGCGCGGTGCGCGTGGCGCGTGCACGCTGGTAGTCGAAGCGCAGATGCCGATGTACGAAGTCGCAGATAGCCTGCACACGGTGCCAGCCCGGCGCCACGTTGCCGAAGTTGGCCCAGGCGAATTGCAGCAGCTCGCTGTCGACTTCGCAGTAACGACTGGGCAGGACGAACGGCAGCGTCGACACCGGCAGGTCGGCCGGCGCATGCTCGATCGCACCGTAGTCGACCGGGTCGGCCCAGCCGCTGTCGAACACGACGGCCTCGTTGCGCAAGCGCACGCTGCTGACGCCATACGGCACATGCACACGAGCGCAATGGTTCTCGAAAACGTCCTGGTAGTGGTCGGTCACCAGCGGCGGGCTGATCGTGATGTTTTCGCCCGCCGGGATGTCCGCGGCGCGCGACGGGTGCACCTGCAGCATGTAGATCAACGCCGTGGGTGCGGAAACGCCGAGTTCGATGTCGAAGCCGATTTTGATGAGCATGTTGGCGTTTCTCTGAAGACAGGAGCTGAAGCAAAGCAGTTTTGATGCCTGCAGCACATCTGCAAGCTGGTTGCATCCTATCGGGCGCCCATTTCGAGCCGCGTGGGCCGTTGCCGTTTCTCGCGTAGGCGCCGGCGCAGAACGGTCGGCACGGTCCTACCTCGCTTCCCTCGCGGCTCCCACATCGCAGGGCGCGCGCTCACTACGGGTAACGGAGCGTATGAAACGTAAATTCGATTGCGCTGCGTTTTCAAGGCAGCCTTATCCGGTTCCAACCTTATTCAATCGAGTTTCAGGAGCAGATCATGGAGTTGTCTTCGTTGTGGAATGTGCTGGCTGGCGCGTCGATCGACGATGCGCTGGTCTGGGGCGTCGCGGTCATTTCCGCACTGGTGGCGCTTGTAGCGCTGGTCAACGCGCTCGACATGTTTCTGGACGCTGAGGCTGGCTGACTGTCTTCAGTTTTCCCGGTGCCAAGGCGCACCGATATTTCCGTTCCTCAAGGATTTCAATGACGCCCCAGAACAAGGCGGCCGCAGGCCGTCGGCCCAAAGCCTCGGTGAGAACCGCAGGTTCCGGTACGGGTGCCAGCGCCAAGCAAGAACAGCTGGCGGCCTTTACGACCGACAGCGCCTCCCAGCTGACGACCAACCAGGGCGTGCAGATTCCGGACAACCACAACTCGCTCAAGGCGGGTCTGCGTGGACCCACGCTGCTCGAGGATTTCATCCTCCGCGAGAAGATCACCCATTTCGACCACGAGCGCATTCCGGAACGCGCGGTGCACGCCAGGGGCTCTGCGGCACACGGCTACTTTCAGGTCTACAAGTCGATGTCGCAATTCACCAGCGCCGACTTTTTGCAGGACCCGTCGGTCAAGACGCCCGTTTTCGTGCGCTTTTCAACCGTGGCGGGCGAGCGCGGTTCGGCCGACACGGTGCGCGACGTGCGCGGTTTTGCCGTCAAGTTCTATACGCAGCAGGGCAACTACGACCTGGTCGGCAACAACATCCCGGTGTTCTTCATCCAGGACG
>CAXTCC010000239.1:0-6191 GCA_964242015.1 uncultured Variovorax sp. | reverse complement strand
AGGTCTTCGATGGATCGGGCGTGGTCGGCTTGCACCGCTTCGAGCAGTTGCTTGACGGCTGCCGATGCCATCAGCTGTTCGTAGGCCTTGTCGACGGCAGGTGCGACCTGCAGTGGTGTGGGTGCGACGGCGTTGAAGCCCTGGGCATGGAGCGCGTTCGAGCACATGAGCGCGACGGCGGGAACGAGAAGCGCGAAGCGCTGGAGTTTGACTGCGGGCATCGGAGGAAAGAAATTCAGGGGCTTAACGGGTCTGGGGCACATCGGACGACGACATCAAGGCGGCCAGCGCAGCGGTCTCGGCTCGCAGTACGCGGGCACCGAGGGTGACCGGGGTGAAGCCGCGGGCAATCGCTTCCGCTTCTTCACCTGAGCTCAGTCCGCCTTCGGGCCCACTGAGGACGAGTGCGGCGCGGCCGCCGATCGGCGGAAGCCACGCTGGCAGGGGGCGGGTGCCGTCCGACAGGCTCAGCACAAAGCGTGCCGGTGCTTCGGCTGTGTCAACTTTCGAGGTGGCAGAACCGAGCCACCCACCGAACGATTGCACCGGATGAATGACCGGCACGCGGTTGCGACCGCACTGCTCGCATGAAGCGACGGCAATGGCTTCCCAATGCGCGCGCTTCTTGTCGGCGCGCTCGCCGGCCAGACGCAGCACGCCGTGTGCCGTCATCAGCGGCTGGATGCTGGCGACCCCGAGCTCTGTGGCCTTCTCGACCAGCCAGTCCATGCGCTCGTTGGCCGGCATGCCGACCGCGAGGTGCACGGCACGCGCCGCTTCGCGTTCGATCGCACGGTGCGCGCCGACCATCACCGCGACATCGCTGCGACCCATGCGTTCGACCGTGGCGTCGTACTCGCCGCCGGCACCGTCGAACAATGTCAGCGCATCGCCCGGTTGCATGCGCAATACCTGCACATGGCGTGCGGCACCGGCCGGCAAGTCCAGCGACGCACCGGCGCGCAGCGGCACCGAACAGTGAAACCTAGGCATCTCAGACGCGACCGTAGGCGAAGCCGGTCAACGCCGTGTTGCCTTCGACTTCGTCGATCACGCGCAGCAGCGGCGTCAGTTCCATGTAGCGTGCCGCGGTGGCGCGGATGTAGCCGATGAAGCGGGGCGCGTCGGCCAGATACTTCGGCTTGCCGTCGCGCAAGGTGAGGCGCGCGAAGATGCCCGCGACTTTCAGGTGGCGCTGCAAACCCATCCACTCGACCGCGCGGTAGAAAGCGCCGAAGTCCGCATCGACAGGCAGCTTGGCTTTGCGGGCCGCGGTCCAGTAGCGCACGGTGACGTCGAGCACGAACTCCTCGTCCCAGCTCAGGAAGGCATCGCGCAACAGGCTGGCGATGTCGTACGTGATGGGACCGTAGACCGCGTCCTGAAAGTCGAGAACGCCGAGCGCCGTGCCGCCGGCAATGCCACCATCCAAAGCGCTTGCTCCGCCATCGCGGACCATCAGGTTGCGCGGCATGAAGTCGCGGTGCACGTAGACGCTGGGCGACGCCAGGTTGCTCTCGACGATGAGCCTGAAGCTGCGTTCCAGCCGCTCCTGCAGCTTGCCCGTGACCGCCATGCCGCGGTGCTGCGTGATGTACCACTGCGGAAAAAGAGCCAGTTCGCGTTCGAGCAAGGCACGGTCATAAGGCGGCAACACATCCGGGCGCGAGGCCAACTGCCAACGAATCAGCGCGTCGATCGCCTCGTCGTAGCGCGGCCGGCTGGCGTTGGCGTCCGCCGGATCGATGATGTCGAGCATCGTGCGTTGGCCAAGATCGTCGAGCAGCAGAAAGCCGTGCTGTTGATTCCAGTCGAGCACCTCGGGCGCTGTCACGCCGGCCTCTCGCATCAGGCCGGCCACCTTCACGAAGGGTGTGCTGTCTTCCTTGTCGGGCGGCGCATCCATCACGATGCGTGTCACACCGTGGTCTGTGTCGATACGGAAGTAACGGCGAAAGCTCGCATCGGCGGAAGCGAGGCGGACCGTGTCAGGGCGCACTCGTTGCGTCGTCACCAGGCTGGCGAGCCATCCATCGAAGGCCGCAGCGCGGGCAGCGTCGGCCCAAACGACCGGTTCGATCGGTTGCAGCGGTTCGGCAGGGCGTGGGTTTTCAGGGACCGGAGAGGGGGAGGCTGTCATGGATAATCGATTCTACAAATCCGACTCGCAGCCGCGCAGCCGACCTCCATGCAACCACCGGCCGAGCTGCGCCGTTTCCCGACCAACCTTGCACCGTGCCGATGCCTGAATTGAAACGAGCCATGTGGCGGCGCTGTCGCGCGCCGTTGCCGCTGGCCGCGCTGTCGCTGGCGTTGCTGCATGCCCATGGGTCGTTGGCGCAAGACGCGCCATCCAACGATCCACCGCTCACGCTGAAGCGCACGCCGCAACTGACCGAAACATTGCCGCCTGCGGAACGTGGCCAGCTCCCGAGCTTCGTGGATGGCGACAAGCTTTCAGGCCGGCCCGATCTCGAAACGATCGTCGAGGGCCATGCCTCGATGCGGCGTGGCGATACCGTCATCAACGCCGATCGCCTCGAGTACTACCAGCCGGACGATCTGGCGAAGGCACGCGGCAATGTTCGCGTCAACCAGGCCGGCAATGTCTACGAAGGCCCAGAGCTCGAGTTGAAGCTCGAAACCTTCGAAGGCTTCTTCAGCAACGTGCGCTACCGGTTTCTGGCGACCGGCGCCCACGGCGAGGCGGAACGCATCGACTTTGTCGACAGCAACGTATCGGTCGCGCGCCAGGCGACGTACACGACCTGCCGGCGCGAGGACTATCCGGGCTGGATGCCGGCCTGGCTGCTGTCGGCTGCGACACTCACGACCGACACCGAAGAGAACGTGGGCGTGGCCACCGATGCCAGGATCAGCTTCATGGGGATCAGCACGCCGCCCTTTCCGTCGCTCAGCTTCCCGCTCAACAACGATCGCAAGACCGGCTTTTTGCCGCCGACCGTCGGCATCAGCAGCGTCAACGGCATCGACATCACGACGCCGTATTACTGGAACATCGCGCCCAACCGCGACGCGACGTTCTATCCGAATCTGATGAGCAAGCGAGGCGTGAATCTGGGCAGCGAGTTCCGCTACCTGGAGGACAAGTACTCGGGCCAGATTCGCGCCGACTACATGCCGACGGACGATTTGCGCGACCGCAAGCGCTGGGGCTTGTGGACGCACCACGAGCAAAGCTTCGACCCCAAGCCGTTCGGGCTCGATTCGCTCGGCATGGTGTTCAACATCAACCGGGTCAGCGACGACAACTACTGGCGCGATTTCACGCGCACGCCGACCTTGACGACGCGCCTGCTGGCGACCAACGGCGCGCTCAACTGGAGCAAGGACGACTGGAGCGGCGCTTTCGGCGCGACCAAGTACCAGACGCTGCAGTACGACGCTTCCACCATCACGCCGCCATACGACCGGCTTCCGCAGATCACCGCGAACTACGCCAAGTACGACTGGCACGGCTTCGACATCAAGCTGGCCACCGACTACACGCGCTTCAGGGCCGACCCGACGGTGCAATTGCAGCCCAATGGCGACCGCGTGTTCGCAGAGGGCGAGATCAGCCGGCCGTTTTTGTCTTCGGGCGGTTTCGTCATTCCCAAGCTCAAGCTGCACGCCGCAAGCTACCAGCTCGACTCGGCCCTGGCCAACGGCTCGACGAGTGCGTCGAGCACGGTGCCGAGCTTCAGCCTCGACAGCGGCTTGATCTTCGAGCGCGATGCCAGCTACTTCGGTCGTGCCTTCAGGCAGACGCTGGAGCCGCGGGCCTATTACGTCTATACGCCGTATCGCAACCAGAGCAACCTGCCGGTCTACGACAGCGCGTCCAACGACTTCAACTTTGCGACGGTCTACACGGAGAACGAATTTTCGGGACACGACCGGATATCGGCGACCAACGCGCTCACGGTCGGCCTGACCACGCGCCTGTACGACGCCGACACCGGCGCGGAGGCTGCGCGCTTCGGCGTGGCGCAGCGTTATCGGATCCGGGACCAGGACGTGACCTTGCCGGCCACCGGTTCGACCGCTGCATCCGTCGCATCGCAGGCCGGCGTGAGCGATTTGCTGCTGGGCGCGCAGATCAACTGGACTTCGAAGTGGAGTCTCGACACGACGTTCCAGTACAACGCCGATACGCACCGCTCTGTGCGCACCGCCGTCACTGCGCGCTACAGCCCGGAGCAGTATCACAACCTCACGGCGTCCTATCGCTTCCAGGCGCCGACGACGCCCGGCGGCAGCGACGGCAACAAGTCGATCGACGTGGGCTTCCAGTGGCCGCTGAACGATCTGTGGGGCGATAAGGGCAAGGATCTGGGGCCGGGCCGCGGGGCCGGCGGTGGGCGCTGGTATGCGGTCGGGCGCCTCAACTACAGCATCCAGGACAAGACCTTGACCGATGGCGTGCTCGGCTTCGAATACGACGGCTGTTGCTGGATCGGCCGGGTGGTGCTGGAACGTTTGAGCACCGGCCAGGTCTCAGCAGGTACGAGGCTGATGTTCCAGCTCGAATTCGTCGGCTTTGCGAGCGTCGGCACCAGCCCGCTGCGCACGCTGACGCAAAACATTCAGCGCTATCAGCCATTGCGCGCGCCCTATCCCGGCGCGAGCCGCTTCACCAATTACGACTGAGCCTTCCGCATGCCAATTGCCATGAACTACATCCGATCCACACTCACCCTGGCTTGTCTGGCGGCATTGGCCGTGACATCGAGCGCCCAGGCGCAAGGGCTTCGCCCGAGTACGAGCCGCGGCATCACCGACATCATGCGCACCGGCCCGCGCGTGGGGCCGGTGCCGGGGGCTGCGGCGCCGGCGGCGCCATCCGGACCGGTCGTGCAGCGCTCGGCAGAGTTCATCGTGGCGCTGGTCAACTCCGACCCGATCACCAACAACGAAGTGCAGAGCCGGATGTCGCGCATCCTGAAGGAAAACGCCGAAGCGGAGCGCGTTCCGCGTGCCGAACTCGCGCGCCTCGTGCTGGAGCGGCTGATTCTGGAACGCGCCCAATTGCAGTTGGCCAAGGAATCGCGCATCACGGTCGACGACGTCGCGGTGGATCAGGCCGAGCAGACCGTGGCGCGCCAGAACCAGCTTTCTTTGACCGAGCTGCGCAGCCGCGTCTTGGCCGACGGCATCTCGCTCGAAGAGTTTCGCAGCGATCTGCGCAACCAGTTGATGCTGACTCGCCTGCGCGACCGTGAAGTCGACGGCAAGCTCAAGATCACCGACCTCGACGTCGACCAGTACATGCGCGAGCAGCGCCTGAATGCGAGCGCCAAGGTCGCATCGCCGGACATCAACCTGGCGCAAGTGCTGGTCGCCGTGCCGGAAAACGCCAGCGAAGCCGACGTCGCCAAGGCGCAGCAAAAAGCCCAGGGTATCGCACAGCGCGCGCGAGGCGGCGAAGATTTCGCCAAGCTGGCGCGCGAGCTGTCCGATTCGCCGGAACGCGTGAATGGTGGCGCCATCGGTCTGCGCAGCGCCGACAAGTACCCGCCGTTGTTCGTCGATGCGACGCAGTCGACGGCGGTGAACGGCATTGTCGGTCCGCTTCGTTCGGGCGCAGGCTTCCATGTGCTCAAGGTGCTCGCCAAGGGGCAAGCCGGCGCTGCCGAAGGCTCTACCACCCAAACCCAGGTGCGCCACATCCTGCTGCGCAGCGACCCCAAGACGACGACGGCGCAGCAGATCGCGCAGCTCGCCGAATTCAAGCGCCGCATTCAGTCGGGCTCTGCGGACTTTGCCGGGTTGGCACGCGACAACTCTCAGGATGGAAGCGCGAAGGACGGCGGTGAACTCGGCTGGTCGCGACCGGGCCAGTTCGTACCGGAATTCGAGGAAGCGATGGACCGGCTCACCGCTGGCCAGATCAGCGACCCGGTCGTCTCGCGGTTCGGGGTGCATTTGATCCAGGTCGAGGGGCGACGTGAGGCCAAGCTGAGCCAGGCCGAGTTGCGCGAGGCTGCGCGTGCCGAGCTGCGCGACAAGAAGGCAGACGAAGCCTTCGACACCTGGGCACAAGAAGTCCGCGCACGCGCGTACGTCGAGTACCGCGAACCGCCGCAAAGCTGACGTGAAGCACATCCCGCGCAAGCGTTTCGGCCAGCACTTTCTGACCGACGGCGGGATCATCGATGCAATCGTGCGCGAGATCGCCCCGCAGCCGG
>CAXTCC010000238.1:0-6194 GCA_964242015.1 uncultured Variovorax sp. | reverse complement strand
GCATGGTGATGATCGACGGCATCGTGCGCTGCGGCCGCAGCCGCAACACGCCGCCTGCGACCGAGGTGGCGACAGTGGTCTCGAACGCACATTGAGCGAGCCTCGGCTCGTTCGACGGCAAGAGGCAAAACGCGAAAGCCAAAAGGCGATAAGCAAAAGGCAAAAGGCCTGATGTGAAATTCGAAGTCCATCGCCAGGCCTGCTGTTCACAGGACGATCAAATCGGTCCGCTCGATCAGACCTTCGAGCTTTCCGATCAAGCCAGCGTCGGGGAACTGGTCGACGCCGTCGCCGGCTCGCGCTTCCTGCAATTTTCATCGACCCACACGACGCTGATCTGCCGGGTTGCGGGCCGGGACATCGCCACTGTTTTCAGTCCGTACCTCGGGCTGCGGCGCGCGCCGGTTTTTGCTGTCGCGCCGGACACTCCTGTGCGAGGCCTCGCATCGGACAACGCCGTCGAGTTCGTTTTCGCGCAGGATCGTTAGCCGTTTGCGCCGCCGAACGGGCCGATGCGCGGTGCGATGAACCGGCATACTTGAAACGGTCGCAACCCGCAGATCCTCTCCCGCATGGAAAAAGAAGTCGAACCCGCCGTTCTGGCCCTCATCAACGAAAAGCGCCTCACGGGCGAAAAGCGCACGCCGGTCGAAATCATCGCCCGGATGGGCGTGTTCGAAGCGCGCGACAAGGCTGGCGACAGCGCCTGGCTGGCGACCGGCGACAACGTCATCGCGACCATCTGGGCCGAGCTGGTCAGCATCGGTGCCGGTGGGCGCTGGTTCTATCTGGAGTCGCTGGACGCGCAACATCGACTCGACGGCGGCGAGCGGAGCGCGCAGCAAATCCAGCGCGCCAAAGACCGCCTGATCTTGCTCAAGCGCTCGCTCGACACCGGCCAGGGCGTGCGCGCCGTGCTGCAGACCAACCGCATCGCGATCGCCGATCTGGAGACCGACAAGGCCGCCAAGGTCTCGACGCGCGTTCCGGACGAGCAGGAGTGGCACGTCGCGTCGTGGGATGCCGATCTGAAATTTGCGGTTCTGGTTCGCGGTGCGCGCGGATGGCTGCCGACCGAAGAAGAGTTGCAGGCCGCACGGGCGCGTGGCGGTGTGCCGGCCGTGGCGCCGGAGCCGGTCGTCGTCTTGGCGTCGCGTGACGAGCTGCAAGCGGCGGCGCTGGACTATCTGACGCGGCACTTCGCCGGCTATGGCTACAAGCCGGAGAACATGGTCGGGCAAAACCTGGGCTACGACATCGAGGTGAAGGACAAGAAGGGCGCCACGTTGCTCAAGCTGGCAGTGAAGGGCACGGCGCCCGGCATGGCCAGTTTCCAGCTCACGCCGGAAGAGCGCGCCTGCGCGAAGAAGACGGAGCAGTGGCGCCTCGTTGTCGTCACCGACGTGCCCGGCCCAGCGGCAGGTCACAAGCTCTACAAGCCCGCGGAGATCGACAGCGCGCCGGGGCTAGAACCGTTGCTCGATTAGACGGATCAGCTCGATTTGTCGCCGCGTTTGGCCTTGAACACCAGGTGCCGCGCCGACAGGAAGTTGATCGCGAGGCCCGCGATGCTTCCCAGCGCGACGCCGAGTGCCGGCGCCCACGGGGTTGTCGCGCCGACCCAATGCAGCGTGGCGACATACACCGCGTAGTTGAGGGCAGCGCCGGCGAGCATCGTCGCCAGGTAACCGAGGTATTCGCGCCAGATCGACGTGTTCGACGACCGTGCAGAGAAGGTGTAGTGCCGGTTCAGCGCCCAGGTGGTGCTGGCCGCGGCCAGAAACGACAGCATGCGCGCCAGGTACCAACCCAATGCGGGTGCGGCGAGGTACAGGACGGCGACATCGACACCCAGGCCGACCACACCGACCGCGGCGAAAGTCAGGAATTCACGGCCGAGCTTCATCGCGCTTCGACTGCGGCATCACTGCGCGTCGACGGGGGCGTCGATGGATGCGCCCATGGATGCGCCCATGGATGCTTCAAGATTCCACCGCATGGCGCACGCCGGGGATCGCGAGGTAGCGCAGCCGCTTGGCCTCGCGCCGTCCGATGGTGACGGTGTGCAGCACCACGCCGCAAACGAAAGCCAGCATCGCGGTCAGCATGCTGCCGGTGAGCAGCACCGCGGTCGGCAAGCGCGGCACGAGGCCGGTGTGCATGTAGGTGAGCGCCAAGGGCACCGCGGCGACGAGCGAGGCGAACGCCAGCACCGCGGCGATGCTCGCGAAGAACTGCAGCGGACGTTCGCTCACGAACAGCTTGCAGATGGTCTTCAGGATGCGCCAGCCGTCGCGGTAGGTCGATAGCTTGCTGTGCGAGCCTTCGGGCCGGGAGCGATAGCGCACCGGCAGCTCGGCGAACGGCATGCGCAGTTCGAGCGCGTGCACCGTGAGTTCGGTCTCGATCTCGAAGCCCGCCGACACGGCCGGAAACGACTTGGCATAGCGGCGCGAAAACACGCGGTAGCCCGACAGCATGTCGGTGAGGTGGCCGCCGAAGAGCCCGGCGACAGCGCCCGTCAGCATGCGATTGCCGAGCCGGTGGCCGGCCCGGTAGGTGTCGGCATCGGCACCGTCGTCGACGCGATAGCCGACCACCATGTCGAGGTTGCCCGCCACCAGCGCATCGATCATCGGGCGCACGCCGTCGAGGTCGTAGGTGGCGTCGCCGTCGACCATCACGTACACGTCGGCCTCGACGTCCGCGAACATGCGCCGCGTGACATTGCCCTTGCCGGCCAGCGCCACGTGCGTGACCCGCGCGCCGTGGGCCCGCGCCACACTGGCGGTGTCGTCGGTGGAGTTGTTGTCGAACACGTGGATCTGCGCCTCGGGCAGCACATCCCGAAACTCGGCGATCACTTGCGCGATGGCGAGCGCCTCGTTGAAGCAGGGAATGACCGCGGCGACGCGCAACGCCGCGATCGGCGCGTTGGGCGCGACGGGCGCAGCAGAGGGGCCGCGCGCGGTTGCGGTCTCCGCAGACGACGACAAGGGTGAAGGAGCGAGTTGATTCATGGCGCGCTCGCGAGGATACGGTAGGCCTTGGCGCCGTCCTTTTCGTAAAGCAACACGAAGTGCTTGTCGAAGCCGGGCTTGCTGCTCAAGGCGCCCACGTACGGCAAGGCGACGACCAGCGAGCCGAAGCCCAGCGACGTGAACTTGCGCGCCATCTCTGCGGGCGGCGCTGCCAGAAAATCCGAGTAGCGCCACGGCCCGAGCGTGTCGCCCCAAACCTCATCGGGGCCGTAGTAGATCGCCTCGCTCAATGCCACCTGGTAGAGCTTGCCCTGCGGGTGTTCGCGCAGGTAATGCATCACGGCGTACCCCGGCACGTTGTCGCGCAGGAAGGCCTCGCGCGCGGTGGGCGTGAGCGACACCATGGCGCTCTTCTTGATGGTCTGTTGCACCGACAAAGCCGCCAGCACGACGATCAGCACGCCACCGAGCCCCGTGCCGACCATCGACCACCGCGGCCAGGACGCGAGCGCCGGCACGGCCTTGCGAACGCCGGAAGCGATCGCCTTGAAAAATACCGCCCAGCCGAGTGCCGCCATCAGCGCGACCAGCGGGTACGAGGCCGTCATGTAGCGCGGATAGCGCGACGTCACGAACCACACGACCAGCGAATAGGCGCAGAACACGACCGCCGCGCGCACCGCCCCGGAGCGCTTGAACCACGGACTGAACGGCGCCAGCAACACGCCCCAGATCGCGAGACTCGGAAAGGCCGCATGCGCCTTCACGTCGTCGAACTGGTTCTGGTAATCCGCGGCGTTCCAGTTGGTGAAGCCGAACAACCGCGCACCGATCGGGTTGAACGGGTCGCCGGTCGTGATGGCGTTGCGCGCGTACCAATAAATGCACGGCAGCAAGAAGCACAGCAGCGCGACCGCCAGCGCTTTGGGTCGGCGCTCGCGCCACAACACGAACATGGCGACCAGCGGCAGGAAGGTCAACGCCTGGTATTTGCATCCGGCAGCGACGCCGAAGAAGAAAGACGCGATGCATAGCCAACGCGTTGCTTGTGCACTCTTCGCGACATGCGCTTCGCGCCACCACCACAGCGCCACGCAGCCGGACAGCACGAAGAGCGCCACGCCCATGTCGATCAACGCGCTGGTGTAGTCGCCGAGACCGAGCCAGATCGCGGCACCGACCAGCGCGAGCGTTCGGCTCGTGTGCTGCCGTCCGAGCCGGTAGACCATCGCCACCGACAGCGCACCGGCAAGCCCGCTCAAAAAGTGCGGCAGCACGTCGTCGCCGACCAGCAGCGCGGCCGCGTAGAGCAGGTTGTAGTTGTACGGGAACCAGGGGTAGCGCAGCCAGTCGTGGATACCGAGCGTGCCCGTCTGCGCGACCGTGCGCGCGTACGGCAGGTGGTACATCAACTCGTCGAAGACCGCGGGCGGTGCGAGCGGCGCGACCAGTGCCGGCAGCGCGATCAGCACCAGCGCAGCAAGTGCGGCTTTGTCGAGCCAGGACCACGATGCGTCGACGCTCCAGTTGGATGGAAACGCCGTCAGCGCCGCGCGCTCATGAACCTCGCGCCGCCATGTGGGCCCTTGCAGCGCGGCCGCGACGAGGCCGATCGCGACCGATGCGAGCACGACCGCCGCACCGAACACGCCGGCAATCGCCAGCACCTGAAATGCGCAGATGAAGAGCCCGACACCGAGCGCAGCGCTCATCGCGGCCTCGAGCCAGACATCGGCCGGCGTCGGCACCCCGATGCGCGACAGCACGGCGCGCCCGTAGCCCCAGCAGCTCGCAACGAACACCGCCAGCGCAGCGTAGTGCGCGGCCGCAAAAATCAACTTCTGAAAAATAGAAACTCCCGGTCGCCGGCCGCGGACGCACCGGCCGACGGGTTCAAAGGTTGGGTGCCAGCAGCCGTTCGAGTTCGGCTTCGCTCTGCTTCCTGCGCGCCGCCTGGTCCTGCAACTGGTCGTACCCGATTTTGCCGACGTTGAAGTAGGTCGAATCCGGATGGCTCAAATGGAAGCCACTGACGCTCGCCGCCGGCGTCATCGCCAGGCTTTCAGTCAGCGTCATGCCTATGTCCTGGCATTGCATGACTTCGAACATCTCGCGCTTGACGCTGTGGTCCGGGCAGGCCGGATAACCAGGGGCCGGACGAATGCCGCGGTACTTCTCGGCAATCATCTCCTCGTTGCTCAGGCCCTCTTGCGGCGCGTAGCCCCACAGGTCGGTGCGCACCCGGTGGTGCAGGGATTCTGCGAAGGCTTCGGCCAGCCGGTCGGCCAGCGCCTTCAGCATGATGGCGGAGTAGTCGTCGAGGTCGTCGACGAAGTACTTTTCCTTCTTCTCGACGCCGAGCCCGGCCGTTACGGCGAACATGCCGACATAGTCCTTCAGGCCGCTGTCTTTCGGCGCGACGAAGTCGGCCAGGCAGCGGCTCGGGCGCATCACACCGTCGATGACCTGCTTCTCGGTTTGCTGGCGCATGCCGTACCAGGTCATCGCGACTTCGGTGCGACTCTCGTCTGTGTACAACTCGATGTCGTCGTCGTTCACCGTGTTGGCCGGCCAGAAGCCGACGATGCCGCTGGCGCTGAGCCAACGGCCTTCGATCAGGCGCTTCAACATGCGCTGCCCATCCGCGTACACGCGCACGGCCTCGGTGCCGACCACTTCGTCCTTCAGGATCGCCGGGAACGGGCCGGCCAGGTCCCAGGTCTGGAAGAACGGGCCCCAGTCGATGTACTTGGCAAGCTCCGTGAGGTCGTAGTTCTTGAAGACGCGCCGACCGATGAACTTGGGCACCGGCGGCACGTAGTTCGTCCAGCCCTTCGAGCCGCTCGGGGTGGTCGGAAGCCACTTGTTCGCGCGCGCCTTGGCCAGCGGCCACATCGGCACCTGCTTCTTGTTGGCGTGCTGCAGGCGCACCTTGTCGTAGTCGAGGTTGAGTTCGTCGATGTACTTGGCGGCCTGGTCGGAGAGCAACGACTGCGCCACGCTCACGCTGCGTGATGCATCGGGCACATAGACGACAGGGCCTTCGTAATGCGGCGCGATCTTCACGGCAGTGTGCACGCGGCTGGTGGTGGCGCCACCGATCATCAGCGGGATCTTCTTGATGCGGAAATGGTCGTCGCGCTGCATCTCGCCGGCGACGTACTGCATCTCTTCCAGGCTCGGCGTGATGAGACCGGAGAGCCCCACGATGTC
>CAXTCC010000237.1:3040-6205 GCA_964242015.1 uncultured Variovorax sp. | reverse complement strand
CCGCGCGCGACGGAAAGCGCGGTGTAGAAGACCTCCTGCTCGAAGCGCGCGTGGTACTCGCGCACCACCGAGATCTGAAGTTCCTCGCGCGAGCCGAAGTGGGCGAACACGCCCGACTTGCTCATCTTGGTGATCTCGGCCACGGCACCGATCGACAGCCCCTCGAGGCCGATCTGCTGCGCCAGATTCAGCGCGGCATCGACGATCACCGCCTTGGTCTGCTGCCCTTTCTGGGCCGCGCGGGCGTTTTTGGCGGGAACAGCGTCAAGGGACATGAAAGGTGCAAAATAAAACGAACGGTCGTTCTATTTTGCACGCTTTGACGCCACGCCCGTCAAAGTCCGACGGTGACGAAAGGTTAATCAGAAGTCCTGCGACACCGGCCGCAGCACGACCTCGTTGATGTCGACGTTGGCCGGTTGCTCCACTGCATAGACCACCGCGCGCGCGACGGAATCGGCCGGAATCTGGTTGGCTTCATAGAAGGCGTTGACGCCCGCTGCGGATTCGGCGTCGGTGGTGTTGAACTTCAGTTCCGACTCGACCGCGCCGGGCGAGACGATGGTCACGCGAATGCCGCTGTTGCCGACCTCGACGCGCAGCCCTTCCGAGATGGCGCGCACCGCGAACTTCGTCGCGCTGTACACCGTGCCGATCGGCGTGAACACCTTGATGCCGGCGATCGACGACACGTTGACGATGTGTCCGCTGCCTTGCGCCTGCATGCGCGGCAGCACGGCGGCGATGCCGTAGAGCACGCCCTTGATGTTGACGTCGATGGTCTGGTCCCACTCTTCGACCTTGAGCTTGTCGATCGGCGACAGCGGCATCACGCCGGCGTTGTTGACCAGCACGTCGATGCGGCCGAACGCCTCGACCGCGGCGGCAGCAAGCTTTTCCAGGTCGGCGCGCTTCGTCACGTCGGTGGCGACGGCGATGGCTTCGCCGCCGGCCTCGCGGATCTCGGCGACAACCTTGTCGAGCCGGTCGGTGCGGCGCGCGGCCAGCACCACCTTCGCGCCGCGCGCGGCCAGGTGACGCGCAGTCGATTCGCCGAGGCCGCTGCTGGCGCCCGTGACGATGGCGACCTTGCCCTTGATGTTGTCTTGAATGGCTGTCATGAGATTTCCTTTGGCGGTTGAATGAAGAAGTGAAGGAGGAGAAGAAGTGCCGCCAGTGTCGAAAATCAGCGTGTTCCCGTAAATGAGGCATTGCAGACTTCAGAATTCCGATTTTCGGAACACTTGTGGAACACTCGGCGCCATGTCCAATCGCCTCGAAACCCTGCGCGTGTTCTGCACCGCTGCCGACGCCGCCAACTTCCGCGAAGCCGCCGTGCGCCTGTCGGTGTCACCCCAAGTCGTCACCCGCGCGGTGCGCGAGCTGGAAGAAGACCTGGGCGAGCCGCTCTTTCACCGCAGCACGCGCGGGGTGCGGCTCACCGAGTTCGGCAGCCAGCTCGCCGAACGGGCACGCACGGCGGTCGGCGGTGTCGACGCGCTGTTCCATCGAAGCGATCGACGCGCGCTCTCGCAGCACACCGGCACGGTCCGCGTCGCTGCGCCACACGTGTACGCACGGCTCATTCCGCAAGCGCTGGCGCCGTTGCTGGCGAGCCATCCCGGCCTGGTGCTCGACTTGCGCCTGTCGGAGCAACACGTCGACGTGGTCGATCAGCAGATCGACATCGGCGTGCGTGCCGGGCCGATGCGCGACGCTCGCTTCGTCGCGCGCAGCGTCGGGCGCATGCCGCTGCATGTGGTGGGATCGCCGGCGCTGATCGAACGCGTCGGCACGCCGCGCGACCTCGCTGCGTTGTCTGCATTGCCGCTCACCGCGCTGATCGACCGCAGCTCGGGCCGGCCCTGGCCCTGGGCCTTCAGCAAGAAGCGGCTGGTCACCGTGTCGGCGCCCGCCTTCGCGACCGACGACATCGATGCGGAATGCGCAGCCGTGATCGCCGGTGTCGGCTTCGGCCAGCTCATCGGGCCGCTGGCGGCACCCTGGCTGCAATCGGGCGCGCTGGTGGCCGTGCTCGAAGCGGATGCGCCCGAGCCCTGGCCGATTCAGGTCTATCGACCGCAGCGCTCGCCGGTGCCGGCGCGGGTTCGGCTGGTGTACGACGCGCTGATCCGTGCGTTCAAGTGACCGGCAAGCTCATTCATATTTCTGCCCGGCGCGCATCAACTCCGGCGTGCCGATCACCTGGTTGAGCCCATCGAAGTCCAGCATGCGATCGCGCCACGGCTGCGTGGTCCGATGAGCCTGCAGGCTGCCGTAGTAGCCCTGCAGCGTGTGCACCACGGCGCGCGCCGTGCCACCGGGAAAGATCGCGATGCGAAAGCCGTGCGCCTGCAACGCGTCTGCGTCCTGAATCGGCGTCTTGCCGCCCTCGACCATGTTGGCCAGCAGCGGCACGCGGTGCGCGAAGCGGCTGCAGGCCGCGTCCATCTGCTCGGGCGAACGCAGCGCCTCGATGAACAGCGCGTCGACGCCGGCCTGCAAATAGGCCTCGGCACGGTCGAGCGCTGCGTCGAGTCCTTCGACCGCAGCCGCATCGGTGCGCGCGAGGATCAGCGTGTCGGCCGAGGCGCGCGCATCGAGCGCGGCCTGCAGCTTGCCGACCATCTCGCGCACCGGCACCACCGTCTTGCCGTCGAGATGGCCGCAGCGCTTGGGAAAGGTCTGGTCCTCGATCTGGACCATCGCGGCACCCGCACGCTCGAACCCGCGCACCGTGCGCTGCGTGTTGAGCGCGTTGCCGAAGCCGGTGTCGGCATCGACGATGACCGGCAACCGCACCCGTTCGGTGATGCGCGCGAGCGTGTCCTCGACTTCGGTGAAGGTGGTGAGGCCGATGTCGGAGCGGCCGAGTCGTGTGTAGGCGATGGAGGCGCCCGACAGGTACAGCGCCTCGAAGCCGGCTTGCTCCGCGACGAGTGCGCTCAGCGCGTCGTAGACGCCGGGTGCCAGCACGATGTCGTTGCGCGCAAGCCGGGCCTTCAGAGTTTCATTCGCCATTCGATTCCTTTACGTTGCCGATGAGAGCTGCCGCGGTCGCCGCCGCGAGGTAGCCACCCGCTACCGCGCTCAGCAGCCCGTTGCCGGAGAGATAACCCCACACCGCATTGCCCGACACGCCACCGGCCGCGCCGCCCGCGGCCA
>CAXTCC010000237.1:0-2940 GCA_964242015.1 uncultured Variovorax sp. | reverse complement strand
ACCGATTCGCAGCGGCGCAACGCGCCCGCCGCCTCGGCTTCGCAGAAGTCCGGAAAGCCCCTTGCCAACTCGAGCAGCGGCGCGTCGAAGACGTTCCATGCAATGCCGTCCGGCTGCGCCAGCACCTGCACCGCGGCCTCGGAGTACCCGAGCGTCTCGTCGTGAAAACGCCGGCCTTCACGGTTCACCTGGATGCCGCCTTCCATCATCACGGCCCAGGTCATCAGCGCGCCTTGCGGCGTCACCCAGGAGCCGTGGCCCTGGTAGCCGCCGAGGTCGCGCGATCGGGCACCCAGCGCTTCGCCCCAGAGGATGGCGCTGCCGTCGTTGCCCGCATGGCCACCGAAGGTCGCGTCCGCCATCTCGGGCAGCAGCGTGCGCACCATCGCCGCATTGCCGCCGAAGCCATTGCAGGCCAGCAGCAGGGCGTCGCACGCCAGCAGTTCTTCACGACCATCGGGGCGCTGGTAGCCGACACCGATGACCCGGTCTTCGGCATCGAGCCACAGCGTGTCGACCAGCGCCTGCGCGAGCACCGGGATGCCGGCCGTCTCCACTGCGGCCTGCAAGCGCGCCATCAGCGCCGCGCCGGTCTTCTGCGGCAGCGCGTGCATGCGGTGCCGGCTGTGGCCGGGATAGAGAAAACCATCGAGCACGATCCAGTCGAACCCGTGCCGCGCCTGCAGCGCATCGAGCGCCGGGCCGATCGCTTCCGAGTACGCCTTGACCAGCGCCGGGGCCGCATCGCCATGCGCCTTGGCCTGGATGTCCGCGGCGAAGCGATCGGCGCTGTCGTCGACGATGCCCTGCGCCCGCTGTGCACGCGTGTCCGGCGCGGGGATGAAGCCGGACGACAGCGCCGTCGAGCCGCTCGGCACTGCGTCGCGTTCGAGCACCACGCAGTCGACGCCGGCGTCGTGCAGCATCAACGCGGCGGTCAGGCCGCAGGCGCCCGCGCCGACGATGGCGACCGAGGTGCGTACCTCGGCATCGATCTGCTCGGCGCGCCGTATCTCGCGCTTCAAGACAGAGGTCGATCCCGGCGAGGTCATGCCAGCGCGCCCACGAAGCCCGCGCAGTCCGTCACCTCTGCCACGTTGCGCATGTCGGCCAGCGAGGTCTGGTGGCGCTCCTCGCCGAAAGCCGCGCAGCCATCGCCCAGCACCAGCGTGCGGTAGTCGCGCATGTGGGCGTCGCGCACCGTGCTGGCGACGCCGCCGTTGGTGACGATGCCGCATACCGCGACCGTGTCGATGCCGGCCCGCCGCAGCACCCAGTCGAGCTGCGTGTTGAAGAAGGCCGAATAGGCGACCTTGCTCACGGTCACGTCGATCAGCCCGGCCAGCGCGTCGACGTTGGCCTGGCCCCAGCTGCCGGGCGCGAAGTCGCCGTTCTTCAAGTAAGGGCGCAGCGCCATCAGGTGCGGCGACACCATCGGCGCACCGGAAGCATCGGGCCACAGCGTGAACTGGCTGGCGACGACGAGTCCGCCCGCAGCCTTGAGCGCGCGTGCGACCGCCGCCACGCGCTCCGGCAACAGCAACGCCGGCGGGTTGGTGTCGCCGCCGCGTGCATAGGCGCCCTTCGCGTCGAGGAAGTCGTTCTGCAGGTCGATGACGAGCAGCGCGGTCTTTGATGGGATGACGGCCGCAACGGTTGCGCCGGCGCTCATGACAGCCGCACCAGCAGGTTGCCGAAGGCATCGACCTCGGCATGGAAGCCTGGCTCGAGCCACACCGTGGTGTCGGCCTGTTCCAGGATCGCCGGGCCGTCGACGCGCGCACCGACCGGCAAGTCCAGCCGTGCATGACGCACCGCGTCGTGCCAGCGTCCTTGGTGGAACACGCGTTGTGTGCCGAGCGGCGTCGTGCTGCCCTTGCCCTCCGGCGCCAGCACCGCCAGATCGAACTTGGGTCGCACGCCGATGCGCGCATAGCGCAGGTTCATCACGCGAATCGGAATGCCGTCGAGCACGCGGCCGAAGGCGACGGTGTAAGCCGCCTCGAAGGCGCTGCGAATGGATTCGCGCGTCAACGTCGCAGCGCTGCCTTCCGGCAAAGTCACGGGCAAGGTGTGGGTCTGACCCGCATAGAGCATGTCGAGCGCGACCACTTCGCGCACCGCGTCGAAGCGAACGCCCGACGAATCGAGCCGGTGCTGGCACGATGCGGCGAGTGCCGCCACACGTTGCCGCAGTTCGGCGATATCGACGTCCGCAAGCGGCCGGTTGATGGTCTGCACCGCATCGTGTCGCATGTCGGCGATCACGCAGCCGAGCGCCGACGTGACGCCGGGATAGCGCGGCACGATGCCGGTCGAGACACCGACCTCGCGCATCATGGCGCACACATGCAGCGCGCCGCCGCCGCCGAACGGCATGTAGGCGAACTTGCGCGGATCGTGGCCGCGCTCGATCGACACCAGCCGGATCGCGCCGGCCATGCGCGCGTTGGCCACGGTGAGGATGGCTTCGGCCGCCGCGTACACGTCGAGCCCCAGCGGTTCGGCCACATGGGTGGCGATCGCCTGGCGCGACTTTTCCCCATCGAGTGCAGCCAGCAAGCCGCCGCCGAGCGGACGATCGGCAGCGATGCGACCGAGCAGCACGTTGGCATCGGTCACGGTCGGGCGCATGTTGCCGCGGCCATAACAGGCCGGGCCCGGCACGCTGCCGGCCGACTCGGGCCCGACCTGCAGCATGCCGCTCGCGTCGACGGACGCGATGGAGCCACCGCCGGCGCCGATGGTCTCGATCTGGATCATCGGCGAGCGGATCACCATGCCGAACTCGATCGCGGTCTGCGCGGCCAAAGCCGCCTCGCCGTTGGCGACCAGCGAGACGTCGAACGAGGTGCCGCCCATGTCGCCGGTGATCGCATCGGCAAAGCCCGCTGCGCGCGCGATGGCGGCGCAGGCGATGACGCCCGCGGCCGGGCCGGA
>CAXTCC010000236.1:0-6244 GCA_964242015.1 uncultured Variovorax sp. | reverse complement strand
TCGATGATGAGGTCGCAGTCTTTCAGGTCGTCGTAGCTCAGCGTGGTGGTGAGCAACGCCATGCGCTGGTCGTACTTGTCCTGCTTGAGCTTGCCCTTCTTGACTTGGGCTTCGTAGTTCTTCTTGATGGTGGCGACGCCGCGGTCGAGCGCTTCCTGCTTCATCTCGAGGATCTTGACCGGCACGCCGGCGTTCAGGAAGTTCATCGAAATGCCGCCGCCCATGGTGCCGGCACCGATGACGCCGACCGACTTGACCGCGCGTTGCGGGGTGTCGTCGGCGACGTCGGGGATCTTGCTGGCGGCGCGTTCGGCAACGAACAGGTGGCGCAGCGCCAGCGACTCGGGCGTGAACATGAGCGCGGTGAACACACGGCGCTCTTCGACCATGCCGGCATCGAACTTCATCGTGGTCGCGGCCTGCACCGCCTCGACGCATTTAAGCGGCGCCGGGTAGTTCTTCGACATGCCGGCGACCATGTTCTTCGCGAACTGGAAGTAGGCATCGCCTTGCGGGTGCTTGCAGGGCAGGTTGCGCACCAGCGGCAGCGCGTCACCGGTCTTGCCGGCCACCGACTTGGCGAATTCGACGGCTTCGTCCATCAGCGATTCGGGCGACGACGCGAGCTTGTCGAACAGCTTCTGGCCGGGCAGGCTGGCCAGCAGCTCGCTCTTGACGGCTTCGCCGCTGACGATCATGTTGAGTGCAGTCTCGACACCGAGCACGCGCGGCAGGCGCTGCGTGCCGCCTGCGCCGGGGATGAGACCGAGCTTGACCTCGGGCAGCGCCACGCTGGTGCCGGGTGCGGCGACGCGGTAGTGGCAACCCAGCGCCAGTTCGAGCCCGCCGCCCATGCAGACCGAATGGATGGCCGCGACGACCGGCTTGGCCGAACCTTCGAGCGACAGGATCACGCTCAGCAGATTGGGTTCTTGCAGCGCCTTGGGGGTGCCGAATTCCTTGATGTCGGCACCGCCGGAGAACGCCTTGCCGGCACCGGTGAGCACGATCGACTTGACGGCCGGATCGCCGTTCGCCTTGGCGAGCCCGTCGGTGATGCCGATGCGCGTTGCAAAGCCGAGACCGTTGACCGGTGGGTTGGTCAGGGTGATCACGGCGACATCGCCGATCACTTTGTATTCAGCCGTCATGGCGCGTTCCTTAGGTGGGAATAAAAACTAGAGAAAAAAGCACGAGTGTTCTTTTCCGTGAAATTCTAGGCGTTTATGGACGCCGGGCAAACGGCCTCAGTCGCTGCCGGGACAAAGACCAATCCGTTCAGGCTGAGCTTGGCCTGTCCTGAGCTTGACGAAGGGTCGAAGCCTCACGCAAGGCTTCGACAAGCTCAGCCCGAACGGTTCTCAAGAGCAGAGGCCGGTCGTGTCAAACCTCGAGCCATTCCTTGCGCGTCGCCGAGTCCGCACGCAAGCTGTCCGGCGTGCCGTCGAACACGATGCTGCCGTGCCCCATGACCAGTGCGCGGTCGGAGATGTGCATGGCGATGGTCAGCTTCTGCTCGATCAGTAGAACCGAAATGCCCTTGTCCTTGAGCGTCTTCAGATACTGCCCCACCAGCTCGACGATCTTGGGCGCCAGCCCTTCGGTCGGCTCGTCGATGATGATCAGGTCCGGGTCGCCCATCAAGGTACGGCAGAGCGTCAGCATCTGCTGCTCGCCGCCCGACAACACGCCGGCCTCGGTGTGCTCACGCTCTTTCAGGCGCGGGAACATTTCGTACATGTCCTTGAAGGTCCAGCGGCTGCCCTTGCCCGAGCCTTTCTGGCCTAGCAACAGGTTCTGGTGCACCGTAAGGTTCGAGAAAATGTCGCGGTTTTCCGGCACGTAGCCGATGCCCATGTGCGCGATCTCGTAGGCCTTTTTTCGCAGCACGTCCTGGCCCTTCCAGTGCAGGCCGCCTTCGGCATGCACCAGTCCCATGATCGCCTTGGCGGTGGTCGAGCGGCCGGAGCCGTTTCGCCCGAGCAACGCGACGATTTCACCCGCGTTGACGTCGAAGGAGACGCCGTGCAGCACGTGGCTCTTGCCATAGTACGCGTGGATGTCTTGCAGTTTGAGCATGGTCAGTGGCCCCCTTGCGCATCGGCCACCGACGAGCCCAGGTACGCCTCCTGCACGCGCGCATTGGCGCGCACCGCGGCAGGCGTGTCGAACGCGATGATTTCTCCGTACACGACGACGGCGATCTTGTCGGCCAGGCCGAACACCACACCCATGTCGTGCTCCACCGTGAGCAGCGTCTTGCCGACCGTCACCTGCTTGATGAGCGCGATGAAATGCGATGTCTCGGTCTTGCTCATGCCGGCCGTCGGCTCGTCCAGCAGGATGACGCTGGCGCCACCGGCGATGGTCACGCCGATCTCCAGCGCGCGCTGTTCGGCGTAGGTGAGATTCACCGCCAGCACGTTGCGCTTTTTCTCCAGGCCGACCTGCCGCACCAGCTCTTCGGTGCGCTCGTTGGCGTCGTGCATCTTCGACAGGAAGCGCAAGAAGGTGTAGCCGGCCCCCAGGCTCCAGAGCACGCCGCAGCGCAGGTTCTCGAACACGCTCAGCTTGGGGAAGATGTTGGTAATCTGAAAGCTGCGCGACAGGCCCATGCGGTTGATCTCGAACGGCCGTTTGCCGTCGATGCGCTGGCCGTGCAGCAGCACCTCGCCGGCGGTGGGCGAGAGTCGGCCGCTGATGAGGTTGAACAGCGTCGACTTGCCGGCGCCGTTGGGTCCGATGATGGCGATGCGGTCGCCCGCGTCGATGGCCAGGTCGATCCCGCGAATGATCTCGGTCTTGCCGAAGGTCTTGGTCAGCGACTTGAGTTCAAGTGCGTGCGTCATGCCGTCTCCCGACGCTTGATTTCGAATTCGATTTCTTCTTGCGCCTTGCCCCACACCTGCACATAGCGGCGCCGCACCAGTTCGAACAGCGCGAGGCCGACGATCAGCAGCCCGGCTGCGATGAGCCAGCTCTTGGGCGAAGAGGTGTCGAGCTCGAAGCCCGCGAGCCGTACCGTCGGGCCGAGTGCCGCGTTGAGTTGCATGTGATAGATCATTTCGACGATGGCCGCCGCGCCCGCGACCATGATGGCCGCGGTGACGATCAAGCCGGCGTACAGCGCATAGAAGCGATTGAACTTGCCGAACAGTGCGACGCGCACGTTCATCATGATCAGGCTGGCCACGCCACCGGGCGCGAACATCACCATCAGCAGGAAGACCAGGCCGAGGTACAGCAGCCAGGCCTTGCTCAGCTCGGACAACAACACCGACGCGAACACCAGCAGCACCGCGCCGATCATCGGGCCGAAAAAGAAGGTCGCGCCACCCAGAAAGGTGAACAGCAGATAGCCGCCGGAGCGCAAGCCGTTCAAGCTGTCGACCGCGTTCACGATCTCGAAGTTGATGGCTGCCAACCCGCCGCCGATGCCGGCGAAAAAGCCCGCGATGATGAACGAGAAGTAGCGCACCCGCTGCGTGCTGTAACCGATGAACTCGACCCGCTCCGGGTTGTCGCGCACGGCATTCAGCATGCGCCCGAGCGGCGTGCCGGTGAAGGCGAACATCAGCCCGGTGCAGACGAAGCAGTACACCGCGATCAGGTAGTACACCTGGTTCTGCGCACCGAAGTTGATACCGAAGAGCGGCGTGCCATAGACGCGGTTGGTCGTGATGCCGCCCTCGCCGCCGAAGAAGGTCGGGAACATCAGCGCCATCGCAGCCACGAGTTCGCCCAGGCCGAGCGTGATCATCGCGAAGGTGGTGCCGGACTTCTTGGTGCTGACGTAGCCGAACAGCACGGCGAAGAACATGCCGCCGAGTCCGCCGACCAAGGGAATGAGCACCAGCGGAACCGGCAGCGACCCCTTTGCTGCGAGGTTCATCGTGTGGATGGCAATGAACGACCCGAGCCCGACATAGACGGCGTGGCCGAAGCTCAGCATGCCGCCCTGGCCCAACAGCATGTTGTAGCTCAGGCAGATGATGATGAGGTAGCCGATCTGCGACAGCATGGTGAGCGCCAGGCTGCTGGTGAAGATCAGCGGCGCGACGATCAACGCGAGCGCGAAGGCCGACCAGATCGCGATGCGTCCGACGTTCAGCGGTTTCGCGCTGCGCGGCTGCACCACGGTTTCATGTGCCGCCGGCTTGGTTGCGATGGTGCTCATTGGCTAGTCCTCCCGGGTGCCGAGAAGGCCCTTGGGCCGGAAAATCAGGATCAACACGAGGAACAGATACGGCAGGATCGGCGCCACCTGCGAGATCGTGAGCTTGAGCAACTCGTAGCCGAAGGTCTGGTCGGTCACCGCCACGCCCACGGCCTGCAGCGCCGTGGCGAGCGACTCGTCCATGGCGACGGCGAAGGTCTGCACGATGCCGATCAACAGCGATGCCAGGAACGCGCCGGCCAACGACCCCATGCCGCCGACCACCACCACCACGAAGATGATCGATCCGACCGATGCGGCCATGGCCGGCTCGGTCACGTAGGTGTTGCCACCGATGACGCCGGCCAGGCCTGCCAGCGCCGCGCCGCCGCCGAACACCATCATGAAGACGCGCGGCACGTTGTGACCCAGCGCCTCGACCATTTCAGGGTGTTTCAGCGCCGCCTGAATCACCAGCCCGATGCGGGTGCGCGTGAGCAACAGCCAGACGGAGACCAGCATCAGCATCGCCACCAGCATGATGAAGGAGCGTGATTTCGGGAACTGCGTGCCGTACAGCGAAAAGAGCGGGCCTTGCAGTTGAGTCGGCAATCCGTACGGAACGGTCGAGCGGCCCCAGATGAGCTGCACCAGTTCGAGGATCAGGTACGACAGGCCGAAGGTGACGAGCAACTCCGGCACATGGCCGAACTTATGCACCCGGCGCAGGCTGTAGCGCTCGAAAGCGGCGCCGAGCAATCCGACCAGCAGCGGGGCCAGAAACAGCGCCGGCCAGAAGCCGACGACGCCCGAGATGGTGTATGCGAGATAGGCGCCCAGCATGTAGAAGCTGGTGTGCGCGAAATTAAGGACGCCCATCATGCTGAAGATCAGGGTCAGGCCCGAACTCAGCATGAACAGCAGCAGCCCGTAGCTGACGCCGTTGAGCAGCGAGATAGCGAAAAATTCGACGTTCATCGTTCTCTCGGATTACATAAAAGAAAAAGGCCCGATGGTTTAGGTCGGGCCTCGACACGCTTCAAGCGCGGGCCGCGCTTAATGAAACTTCAACAGGGATGCCTCATCCAGGCCGCTTCATTTGGCACGAGGTCGGCGTGCTCGCCACATACGGCTCGTAATATTTGACTGGCGCCAGCGTGTAGCCGGTGTTCTCCGGGCTGTACGGGTACTTGGCACTGGCCTTTTCCCATTTCGCGATGTACAGACCTTGCTGGATCTGGTGATCGGTCTTGCGCAGTTCGACTTCACCATTGAAGCTCTTGAACTTCATGCCTTCCATCGCGGCAGCCACCTTGACCGGATCGGTCGACTTGGCTTTGACGAAGGCTTCGGTCAGCGCTGCGAAGACGGTGTACACGTCGGTGGTGTAGAGGTCGTCGTTGAACTTCGTCTTGAAGTCGGCGGCGTACTTCTGCATGTCGCCACCCATGTTGTAGTGGGCATAGCCGACCTGGTAGACCTTGCCGTCGGACGCTGCGCCCATGGCGGTCGGCGTGCCGGTGGTCACGGCGTAGTAGGTATAGAACTTGACGTTCAGGCCCGAGTCGTTCGATGCCTTGATCAGCAGCGCCAGGTCAGAACCCCAGTTGCCGGTGATGACCGTGTCGGCACCCGATGCCTTGATCTTGGCGATGTACGGGGCAAAGTCGCGCACTTGCGCCAACGGATGCAGGTCGTCCCCGACGATCTGGATGTCGGGACGCTTGTCCTTCAGGTTCGCCTTGGCGAACTTGCTCACCTGCTGACCATGCGAATAGTTCTGGCCGATGATGTAGACCTTCTTGATCTCCGGCTGGTCCTTCATGTAGGTGGTCAGCGCTTCCATCTTCATCGACGTGTCGGCGTCGAAGCGGTACTGCCAGTAGCTGCACTTGCTGTTGGTGAGATCAGGGTCGACTGCCGCATAGTTCAGATACAGCAGTTCCTTGCCGGGGTTGCGCGCGTTGTTCTTTTCGATGGCGTCGATGATCGCCAGCGCCGGGCCGGAGCCGTTGCCTTGAACGATGTAGCGGGCGCCCTGGTCTTGCGCCGAGCGCAGCGCGCTGGTGGTCTCTTGCGGGCTCAGCT
>CAXTCC010000235.1:0-6246 GCA_964242015.1 uncultured Variovorax sp. | reverse complement strand
TGCGACACCAGCATCAGACGACTTGACCGAGCTTGAAGATGGGGAGGTACATGGAGACCACGATGCCGCCGATGATGACGCCCAGAAAGACGATGATGATGGGCTCCATCAGGCTCGACAGTCCAGCGACCATGTCGTCGACTTCGGACTCGAAGAAGTCGGCTGCCTTGCCGAGCATGTGATCGATAGAGCCCGATTCTTCACCGATAGCGGTCATCTGGATGACCATCGACGGGAACAGATTCGCGTTCGTCATCGCGCTTGTAAGGCTCGTGCCGGTCGAAACTTCCTGTTGAATCTTCACAGTGGCGTCAGCGTACACAGAGTTGCCAGACGCTCCGCCGACAGAGTCCAGCGCTTCGACCAATGGCACGCCGGCCGCGAACATCGTGGACAGCGTTCGCGTCCAGCGTGCAACGCATGACTTTTCTATGAGGGATCCAAAAATCGGCAACTTCAACAGGATGCGATCCATGACTTTCTGAACGCGCTCGTTACGCTTCCAAGCCTGCATGAAAAAGTACAGGCCGCCGCCAATCACGCCAAAGATAAGCCACCAATAAGCCACAAAAAACTCGCTGATGGCCATGACGATCAGCGTTGGCGCGGGCAGATCGGCGCCGAACGAACTGAAGACTTGCTTGAACGCGGGAATCACGAAAATCATGATGATCGCGACGACCACGAAGGCAACGACGACGACCGAAATGGGGTACATCAGAGCGGATTTGATCTTGGACTTGATCGCTTCTGTCTTTTCCATGTACGTAGCAAGGCGGTCCAGCAACTCTTCCAAGATACCGGCCGCCTCGCCGGCCTCGACCAGGTTGCAGTAAAGGTTGTCAAAATACTTGGGAAATTTTCGAAACGCTGCCGACAGTGATGTGCCAGTCTCGACGTCGCTTCGAATATCGTTCAGCAGCTTGGACACGCTTGCATTGGCATTGCCCCTGCCGACGATATCGAAGGCTTGCAGCAGCGGCACGCCGGCCTTCATCATCGTCGCCAACTGGCGCGTGAAGATGGCAATGTCTTTCGGCTTGATGGCCTTGCCCGAGCGTGTCCGCCGCTTCTTGATTTTCGAAGCGAGGACGCCTTGGCGCCGCAATGCAGCTTGGACCTGGTTTTCGCCTGCAGCACGGATCTCGCCACGGACGGCCTTGCCATTGCGGTCCTTGCCTTCCCATTCAAAGACAAATTCTTTAAAGGTGCGTGTCGATGCGGCGGTGGCCATGTGATCTCCGGTTCGCAGTATTTATTGGTTGGTGCACGCGACCACTTCTTCGAGTGATGTCAGCCCCTGCATGACTTTCCGAAGACCGGATTGACGCAGCGAACGAACGCCTTCCGCCTCGGATTGCCGAGCGATGTCCAGCGCACTGCCGTCGCGCAAGATGATCTTTTGAATTTCTTCAGTGATGGGCATCACCTGGTAGATGCCGACTCGGCCTTTGTAGCCGCCATTGCAAGCCGAGCAGCCAACCGGGCGGTAGGGTGTCCAGCCGCTGTCAGCGTCCGCCGCTGTGAAGCCGGCGTCCAGCAACGCTTCGCGGGGAATGTCGGCCGGTGTACGGCAAACCGTACAAAGTCGCCGAGCCAGGCGCTGAGCCGTGATCAGGATCACGCTGGATGCGATGTTGAAGGGCGCGATGCCCATGTTGCGCATGCGGGTCAGCGTGGTCGGCGCATCGTTGGTGTGCAACGTGGACAAGACCAAATGCCCGGTTTGGGCTGCTTTGATCGAAATGTCCGCAGTCTCCAGATCCCGGATTTCGCCGACCATGATGATGTCGGGATCCTGCCGCAAGAAAGCGCGAAGTGCGGTGGCGAAAGTCAGCCCGGCCTTCTCATTGACGTTGACTTGATTGACGCCAGGCAGATTGATTTCAGACGGGTCCTCCGCGGTTGCGATGTTCACGCCGGGCTTGTTCAGCAAGTTCAGGCAGGTATAGAGCGAAACCGTCTTGCCCGAACCTGTCGGACCTGTGACAAGGACCATGCCGTAAGGGCGGCCGATGGCTTGAAGCAGGCGCGCCTTCTCGTCGGCGTCGTAACCCAACGCATCGATGCCCAGCCGCGCGCTGCTCGGATCGAGAATCCGGATGACGATCTTTTCGCCGAACAGGGTCGGCAGCGTGCTGACCCGAAAATCGATGACGCGGTCGACGCCGATTTTCAGTTTCATGCGGCCGTCTTGGGGCACCCGCTTTTCGGAGATGTCCAGCCGCGAGATGACCTTGATGCGCGATGCCAGCTTGTCTTTGATCACCGTCGGCGGACTGGCGATTTCACGCAGTTCGCCATCGACGCGAAATCGAACGCGGTAGTTGTGTTCGTACGGCTCGAAGTGAATGTCCGACGCGCGCATGCTGAAAGCATCCAGCAGCATCTTGTGAAGAAACCGAACCACGGGCGCGTCTTCGACTTCAGCGACGGCCTGCTCGCTCGCATCGCCTGACGTGTCTGCTGTGACTTCGTCGAACTCGAATTCGGCGCCAACAATGTTGTCGATGGTTTCTGCCGCGCTGACCGCATTGGCTTCGACCATGCGAGAGAGCTTGTCGTATTCGGCTATTACCCAGTCGACACCCATTTGGGATGCGAACTTGATCTTTTCCGCAGCCTGCTGGTCGGAAGGATCAGCGGTTGCAACGATCAAACGGTTGTTGCGCTTGCTAAGAACAACGATGCGATAGGCTTGGCACAGCTTGGTATCGAGCAGATCTTTCGGCAATCGCTGCGGATCGATTGCGTCGAGATCGAGCAGCGGCGCGCCGAAGGCGCTGGACAGTGTGTGGGCAAGATCGGCTGCAGAAACCGCGCCCGTACCGGTCAACTCGGCGATGAAACTGGTCCGACTCGTCTGCGATCTTTGATAGATCTCTTCGGCCGTCTTCCCTGGCAACTTGCCAGCAGAGATCAACGCACGCGCCAAGCCGGGGAGTGCAACGGGCAAGTTTTCTTTGACGAGAGGTTCGGCAGCGGCCATGCAGCGAGTGTAAAAAACGTGAAAAAGTGCTTCACGATCATCGCTGATCGCCTTAATACTGTAAACCGCAAATGCCGTGCCATATCGCACAGCTTTTGGCATTACAGCCACAAAAAGGCTGGTCGGGGTGAGAGGATTCGAACCTCCGGCCTCTACGTCCCGAACGTAGCGCTCTACCAGGCTAAGCTACACCCCGATTTGTTACAAGAAGGCGGCGCTTTCGATCTCGCGAGACCGCGAAATCCTAGGCGCGCCGCTCAAGTAATTGAGCCGCTAATTGTAGCAAACCGCTCGTGTGCGAATTGGAGGGAAAGTCCCGAAGTGCATCGATGGCGCGCTGCGCTTCCGCCGCGGCTGCGGCCCGCGTCGCGTCAAGCGCACCGGTCTGTCGGACAATCTGGACGATCAGCGAGAGTTGAGTAGTGTCGCCCGCTTCAATGGCCGCCTTGACGAGCCGGCTTTCGTCTGGCTGTGCTCTCTGCATCGCAAGAATCAGAGGCAAGGTCGTTTTGCCTTCGCGCAAGTCGTCACCCAGATTTTTGCCGGTTTCGCTGGCGTCTCCAGCGTAGTCGAGCACGTCGTCGATCACCTGAAACGCTGTTCCGAGCGCCTGCCCATAGGTCGCGCACGATTCCTCGACGGCGGGGGGCGCTCCGGCCAGGACCGCGGCCAGCCGCGTGCTGGCCTCGAACAGCTTCGCCGTTTTGGAGCGGATGACGCGAAGGTAAGCCGCCTCGTTGAGTGACGCGTCGTGCATATTCATCAACTGCAACACCTCGCCTTCAGCGATCACGTTCGTCGCCTCCGCAAGAATTTGCATGACGCGCATGTTGTCCGCGTCCAGCATCATCTGGAAGGCCCGCGAGTAGAGAAAGTCACCGACCAGAACACTCGCAGGATTGCCAAAGGACTCATTGGCGGTCGGTCGACCGCGGCGCAGGGTCGATTCGTCGACAACGTCGTCATGCAGCAACGTTGCCGTGTGAATGAACTCGACCACTGCAGCAAGGTTGTAGCGCTGGTCGCCGGTATAGCCGAGTGCGCCGGTCATCAGCAAAAGAAGAGCAGGCCTGAGCCGCTTTCCACCTGCAGCGATGATGTACTTGGAAACGTGGCTGACCAACGGAACGCCGGTGTCCAGTCGAGCCTCGATGACGCGGTCCACAGCCGCCATGTCGTCGGAAATCAGGCCGAGGACGGCGGCAGTAGAGGAGGCGGACGCTTCGGCGGCAATGACTGGCAAAACAGGGGCGCTGGAGCGCTATAGATGGGCAGCAAAACGGCCGGGGCCGTGTGACGCCATTATAGATAGCGGCGAACCCTGGCTCACTGCCCTCGCGCCAAAGTATGTTAGCGAGCACAAACAGTGCTATAATCTTTGGCTCTACGGAATTCGTCCGTGGAGCTTCCTATTCAAGAGGTCATTCATGTACGCGGTCATAAAAACCGGCGGCAAACAGTATCGTGTTGCTTCCGGCGAAAAAATTAAAGTAGAACAGATTGCTGCGGACGTAGGCCAGGAAATCGTGATCGACCAGGTTCTGGCTGTTGGAGACGGCAGCGAAATCAAGGTCGGCACGCCCCTGGTGTCCGGTGCCACGGTGACAGTCACGGTACTGTCGCATGGCAAGCACGACAAGGTGCACATCTTCAAGATGCGCCGTCGCAAGCACTATCAGAAACGTCAAGGTCATCGCCAGCAGTTCACTGAACTGCAAATCGGCGCGATCGCTGGTTAAGGAACTGACACCATGGCACAGAAAAAAGGCGGCGGCTCAACGCGAAACGGGCGCGATTCAAAGCCCAAAATGCTCGGCGTCAAGGCGTTCGGCGGCGAAATGATCAGCTCAGGCTCGATCATCGTGCGTCAGCGCGGCACCCGATTCCATCCCGGTGTGAATGTCGGCATCGGCAAGGATCACACGTTGTTCGCTTTGGTGAGCGGCCATGTGTCCTTCGCCGTCAAGGGGTCGCTGAACAAGCACACCGTCAACGTGACGCCGGCGGCCACCCAAGCCTGATCGATCGCTCGATCTGCTCGAAGGAGCCCCGCTTGTCGGGGCTTCTTCATTTGTAAATTGGACATTCCATGAAGTTCGTCGACGAAGCTTTTATCGACATCGCTGCCGGCGATGGCGGCAACGGCTGCGTGTCGTTCCGGCATGAGAAGTACAAAGAGTTTGGTGGCCCGAACGGCGGCGATGGCGGCCGCGGTGGGCACGTGTTCGCGGTGGCCGATCCCAACCTGAACACCTTGGTCGATTTCCGCTTCTCGCGCCGGCACGACGCCAAGCGAGGCCAGCATGGGATGGGCTCCGACATGTTCGGCGCTGCAGGTGAAGACGTCACACTCAAGATGCCGGTCGGCACGATCATCACCGACGTCGAAACCGGTGAAGTGCTGTTCGAATTGCTGGTGCCCGGCGAGGTCATCACCATTGCCAAAGGTGGCGACGGTGGCTTCGGCAACATGCGCTTCAAGAGCGCGATCAACAGGGCTCCGCGTCAAAAAACACCAGGTTGGCCCGGCGACAAGCGAAGTCTGAAGCTTGAGCTCAAGGTGCTGGCGGATGTCGGGTTGCTCGGGATGCCGAATGCAGGCAAATCGACGCTGATCACAGCTATTTCCAATGCGCGGCCTCGCATTGCTGACTATCCGTTCACGACGCTTCACCCTAACTTGGGCGTGGTGCGCGTCGGCCCTGAGCAAAGCTTTGTCGTTGCTGACTTGCCCGGTCTGATTGAAGGCGCGGCAGAAGGCGCTGGACTCGGTCATTTGTTCTTGCGCCATCTCCAGCGCACGCGCTTGCTGTTGCATATCATCGATATCGCGCCCTTCGACGAAGCTGTCGACCCGGTGATCCAAGCCAAGGCGATCGTGGGCGAGCTCAAGAAATACGATATGGCGCTGTACGAGAAGCCACGCTGGCTGGTCTTGAACAAGCTCGACATGGTCCCCGACGAAGAACGTGCAGCGCGCGTCAAGGACCTTGTGAAGCGCTTGCGCTTCAAGGGCCCGGTGTTCGAAATCTCCGCGCTGACGCGGGAGGGGTGCGAGCCACTGGTGCAGGCCATCTACCGACACATCAAGGCGCAGCAGATCGCCGAACAGCCGCCGGCCGAAATCGACCCGCGTTTCGCCGAACCGGCGCCTTGACCATGGCGGCGTCCACCGTCTTGCGCGATGCGCGGCGCATCGTCGTGAAAGTAGGCTCGAGTCTGGTGACGAACGAAGGTCGCGGCCTCGACGAGCAGGC
>CAXTCC010000234.1:0-6280 GCA_964242015.1 uncultured Variovorax sp. | reverse complement strand
CGGTCGATCAGACATCGGACGCCGCCCTTCCCGCTGCGGGCGACAGCGGTGCGTTTATCAAGGTTCAGGCACCCGCAGTGCCGCGCTTCGCGCCACTCTCGCTGCCCGACGAAGGTGCGTTACCGGGCTTCTCCGGCGCCGTCGAATGGCTCAACTCGCCACCGCTCACAGCAGAGCAGTTGCGCGGCAAGGTGGTACTGGTCGATTTCTGGACCTTCGGCTGCATCAATTGCCGCAATGCCTTGCCCTATGTGCGCGAGTGGAATCGCAAGTACAAAGACCAAGGGCTCGTTGTGGTCGGCGTGCATGCACCCGAGTTCGCATTCGAGAAAAACATCAACAATGTGAAGCGCGCGGTGGGCGAGCTCGACGTGACCTTTCCTGTTGCGATCGACAACAGCTTTGCCATCTGGCGCGCGTTCAACAACAATTACTGGCCGGCGCATTACTTCGTCGATGCCAAAGGCCGCATCCGCTTTCATCACTTCGGTGAAGGCGAATACGAGAAGTCGGAACAGGTTATCCAGCAACTGCTGGAAGAAGCACGAAAGGACGCGAAACCCGTATGAACAACAAACCGTCGAAACATCAGGCCAAGACTGCTGTTTCCCCAAGTGGATTCCCAAGCGCGTCCGCCTCTGGAACGCAATCGGTGCTCGCACGCCGCACCTTGCTCTCCGCGGTCGCCTTGCTCGCTGGCGCTGCACTCTGGAAGGCCGTGCCTGCGTTCGCCGCTGAGAATGCCGTCGTCATTCCGGCACCGGCGGACGATGCCGCGAGTGCTGCTGCAGCTTCGACCGCACCGACCGAGACGGCCGTCGTCGCCGGCGGCTGCTTCTGGGGCGTGCAAGGCGTGTTCCAGCACGTCAAGGGCGTGACGAGCGCGGTGTCGGGCTATGCCGGCGGCGACGAGAAGACCGCCAAGTACGAGTCGGTCGGCTCGGGCAGCACCGGCCATGCCGAAGCCGTGCGCATCACCTACGACCCCAAGCAGATCAGCTACGGCCGCATCCTGCAGATCTACTTTTCGGTGGCACACAACCCGACCGAACTCAATCGCCAGGGGCCGGACCGCGGCACGCAATACCGCTCGACCGTGTTCGCGCAATCCCCCGAGCAGGCGCGCATCGCCAAGGCCTACATCGCGCAACTCGATGCCGCCAAGACCTTCGGTGGGCCGATCGCCACGACCATCGAAACGCAGAAGCGGTTTTTCCCCGCCGAGGGCTATCACCAGGACTACCTGACGCGCAACCCGAACCAGCCGTACATCGTGTTCAACGACCTGCCGAAGATCGAGAACCTGAAGAAGGTGTTTCCGGACCGCTACCGGGCCACGCCGGTGCTGGTAGGCGCGGGCGCCTGAGCACTCGACGCCTGAGCACTCGACGCCTGAGCATTTAGCGGCATCGATGCGCTCGACGGCGCCGGCGCATTCAACGGCACGGTCGAGCCACCGAAGCGATGGTCGGCCTGCCGCCGGAATTCACTGGGCGTCATGCCCTTGATTTCCAGGAAGCGTCGGTTGAAGTTGGCCACGTTGTTGAAACCGACCTGGTAGCAGATGTCCGTCACGTAGTGGTCGGTCTGCATCAGCAGGTGGCAGGCGCTGTTGATGCGCACGCGGTTCACGAAATCGGTGAAGCTGTTGCCGGTCGAGCGCCTGAAGAACCGGCTGAACTTGCTTTCGCTCATGCCCAGTTCGGCCGCCACATCCGACATCGCGATCGACTCGGCCAGGTTGGCGGTGATGCGGTTGACGATGCCGTTGATCTGGTCGACTTCCGCATCGCCTTCGACGCCTTGCATCTGAACGCTCGACAGCAGTCGGTAGTCGGTGCACTGCGACAGGTCGGCCATGAAGTCGCAGAACACGCCGAAGCGGCGCACGCCGCGCGACGCCTTGATGTGATCCCAATGCTGGCGTGCGCGCTCCGACATGCCGAAGAATTCGATGCCGTTGCGAGCGCGGTCGAGCAGGTGCATGACCTCGCGCAATTCCGGAATGTCGACCGCGGCCCGCTCGATCGGCTCGTGCCGGAACTGGATCACCCGATCACGGCCGGCAGCGCCGCCCTCGGGCGCATCGAGCGAGATCCAGTTGTGCGGCAGCTTGGGCCCGCACAACACCAGATGACCGGGCTGGAACGGCCCGATCCAGTCGCCGACGAAGGCCTTGCCGGAGGTCTCGGTGATCAGGTGCAGTTCGTACTCTTCGTGAAAGTGCCAGCGCACCAGCGGGCTCGGAAAGCCGTGCGCCAGGCAGCGCACCAGCCCGCTTTCGTCCGGCGCCTCGTAGCCCAGCGCCGGCGAGCGCGTGAAGTCGCGCTCCATCTCCGGCTCGCGATGGCGGGGCAAATGGCGTTGGCGGGCAGCGGTCATGAAGTAGAGACGGACGGAGACTGAAGCAGGACGGAAAACCGTTCAGCTCATGACGTTACCACCGTCGACATTCAAGGTCTGCGCCGTGATGTAGCTCGCCGCGTCGCTCGCCAGGAACAGCGCCGCTCCAGCGATGTCGCCCGGCTTGCCCATGCGGCCGAGCGGCACTTCGAGCCCGACGCGCCGTTTCTTTTCACCGAGCGGCAGGCCTTCGGCCTTGGCGAAGAGACTGTCGACATGCGCCCACATCGGCGTGTCGACCACGCCCGGCGAAATCGCATTGACGCGAATGCCGTGCGGCGCCATCGCCAGCGCCGCGCTCTGCGTGTAGCTGATGACCGCGGCCTTGGTCGCGCAGTAATGCGACACCAGCGCCTCGCCGCGGCGCCCGGCCTGCGAGGCCAGGTTGATGATCGACGCGCCCGGCGTGGCGCCTTCGACCATCTGCCGCAGCACCGCCTGCATGACGAAGAACATGCCCTTGACGTTGACCGCGAACAGCCGATCGAACGAGGCCTCGTCGCTGTCGAGCAGCGGTGCCAGATCGAACAGCGCCGCGTTGTTGAAGAGCGTGTGCACCGGCCCGAAGCGCTGCGTGGCCGAGGCCAGCATGGCGGCGATGGCACGGGCGTCGGTCACGTCGGCGCCGACGTAGTGGAGCTGCGCCGGATGCGACTGCTGCAATGCGGCCGCCTCGTCCGACGGCGTCGGCGACCGGTCGACCACGCTGCACAGCGCGCCTTCGGCGGCGAAGGCTTCCGCCACCGCGAGGCCGATGCCACCGCCCGCGCCGGTCAGCAGGATGTGCCGGCCTGCGAAGCTGCCGCTTCGGGCAGCGGTCGTGGCGGTCGTCGAGGCGATGGACTCGATGGAGGTCGTTGCTGCTGTCATGCCGGAGCTCCTTCGACAAAGCGAGTCACCTTCTCGCCGGCACCGCGCACGGCATCGACCAGCCGCGCATCGCCGGCCGCCGAGCCCCACAGTGCGACATCGCCGCACATCGCCGCCACCGGGTCCGCCGCATCGCACAACGCATGCGCCGCCGCCACGTCCATGCTCTGGTCGTGGTACTCGTACGGCAGCACGCCGCGATGCCAGCGCTGCAGGAAAGCGAGGAACAGCGCCGGCAACATCGCCACGCTGTCGATCGATTCGTTGGCCGCCAACCGCTCACGCACCGTCGGCGCGATGAAGCCGGGGATCTTCGAGAAGCCGTCCATCGCGACGCGCTGGTTGGTGTCGCGAATCGCAGGATTGCCGAAGCGGTCGAGCACGACATCGCGGTACGCCGGCAGGTCGATCGGCCCCGGCGACGTCGGCGAGCTCAGGCACGGAATGACGTCGTCGGTGACGTAGTCAAAGGCCATCTTGCGAATCGCCGCGTCGTGCGTGCCTTCGTGGATGAAATCCAACCCGATGAGCGTGCCGGCCCAGGCGATGCAGCTGTGCGTCGCATTGAGGATGCGGATCTTGGCTTCTTCATACGGCGCGACCGAGTCGACCAGTTGCACGCCGACACGACCCCAATCGGGCCGCTCGGCGATGAAGTCGTCTTCGATCACCCACTGGATGAAGCTTTCGCCGCTGACCGGCACCGCATCGTCCCAACCGGTGGCGGCCTTCACGCGGTCGCGCAACTCCGGCGGCGGGCGCGGCGTGATGCGGTCGACCATCGCGTTGGGCGAGGTCGTGTTGGCGCCGACCCATTGCAGCAGCGCGTCGTCGCCGGTCATGCCGATGAACTCGAGCAGGCCGGCCCTGAAGCGCTCGCCGTTGTGGCGCAGGTTGTCGCAGTTGAGCAGCGTGACCGGCCCTGCATCGGCCGCCTTGCGCGCGCGCAGGATTGCGCAGAGCGCACCGTAGATGGTCTGCCCCGCTTCGCCCTTGTGCGCCCGTTCGACGTCGCCCGAAAGGTCTGCGAACGACAGGTCGAGCTTGTCCTTGGGGTCGAGGTAGTAGCCGGCCTCGGTCACCGTGAAAGAGACGATGCGCGTCTCCGGTGCGGCGCCGCAGGCGATCACCGCAGCGAGCGTCGGCTCCCACGGCAGCACCTTGCGGATCGATTCGATGCGCTCGTAGCGGTACTCGCCGGCGGGCGACACCGTCTCCAGCGTGTAGCGGCCGCCTTGCGCTTGCAGCGCGTCGAGCACCGGCGCCATGTCGCCGCGCAGGTTCGCGCCGGTGATCGACCACTGTGTGTCGCCGGCTTCGATCAAGCGCTGGAGGTAGACGGCCTGGTGGGCTCGATGGAACGAGCCGAGGCCGAGGTGAAGGATCACCCGGTCGGGCGTGTTGGTGGTCACGATGGTTCTCCCGACGGCGCCGTCATGCGGCGACCGTTCGGCCTTCTTTGTTGAACAGATGCAGTACCGACGGGTCGAGCTCGACACCGACCTCGTCGCCGACGCGCAAGGGGGTGCGCTCGTTCTGCCGCGCGATGAGCGGCACGCCGCCCACGTCGACGTGGATCAAGGTGTCGGCACCGAGTGCTTCGATCAGGTCGACGCGCCCGGCCACGCCACCCGGCGCTGCGCCGCGGCCCGGATGCACGCGCAAGCCTTCAGGCCGCACGCCGAGGAAGCCGTCTTGCGGCAAGCGCCCTCCGGTCTGCGACGAGAAGCTCGGGATCGCGGCAGCTGCCACCATGTTCATCGACGGCATGCCGATGAACTGCGCGACGAACTGGTTGGCCGGCCGGTCATACAGGTCGAGCGGCGAGCCGACCTGTTCGATCAGGCCGTCGCGCAGCACCACCACGCGGTCGGCCAGCGTCATCGCCTCGACCTGGTCGTGCGTGACGTAGATCGTGGTCGCACCCAGTGCCACGTGCAGCTTGTGGATCTCGACGCGCGTGTTGCCGCGCAACGCGGCATCGAGGTTCGACAGCGGCTCGTCGAACAGGAACACCTTGGGTGCCCGCACGATGGCGCGGCCGATGGCGACGCGCTGGCGTTGCCCGCCCGACAGGTCCTTCGGCGTGCGGTCGAGGTACTGGGTCAGGTTGAGCGTGTTGGCCGCGTACTCGACCTTGGTCTTGATCTCGTCCTTGGGCACGCCCGCCAGTTTGAGGGCGAACGACATGTTGTCGTACACGCTCATGTGCGGATAGAGCGCGTAGCTCTGGAACACCATCGCCAGGTCGCGCTTGCCCGACGCGGTGTACGTGATGTCCTTGCCGTCGAGCAGCAGGTTGCCGCTGGTGATGGGTTCGAGCCCGGCGATGAGCCGCAGCAGCGTCGACTTGCCGCAGCCCGAAGGACCGACGAAGACGATGAATTCGCCCTTGGCGATTTCGAGATCGACGCCCTTGATGATGTGCGCGTCGCCAAAGCTTTTCTTGATGTTCTTGAGTTCGAGGTAGGCCATGTACTTGTCTCCTTGATTACTTGACGGCGCCGAAGGTCAGGCCTTGCACCAACTGCTTTTGGCTGAACCAGCCGAACACGACGATGGGCGCGATGGCCATCAGCGAGGCGGCCGACAGCTTGGCCCAGAACAAGCCTTCAGGGCTCGAGTAGGAAGCGATCAGCGTGGCCAGCGTGCCGGCCTTGGCGGAAGTAAGGTTGAGTGCCCAGAAGGCCTCGTTCCAGCTCAGCACCAGGCACAGCAGGCCGGTCGAAGCCAACCCGCCGACCGACAGCGGCAGCACCACGTGACGGAACTCCTTCCACAGGCTGGCGCCGTCCATGCGTGCCGCTTCGAGGATTTCCGGCGGGATGTCCTTGTAGCTGGTGTAGAGCATCCACACCATGATCGGCAGGTTCGACAGCGTGAAGACGATGGTCAGGGCCGTCAGCGAGTCGAGCATGCCGACCGTCTGCGCCATGACATAGATCGGCACCAGCGCGCCGACCGCCGGCATCATCTTGGTCGACAGCATCCACATCAGGATGTCGCG
>CAXTCC010000233.1:0-6289 GCA_964242015.1 uncultured Variovorax sp. | reverse complement strand
GTTTCGCTCGGCTTCGTCGATGTCCCCGGCCACGAGCGTTTGCTGCACACCATGCTGGCCGGCGCCACTGGCGTCGACCATGCCTTGCTGGTGGTCGCGGCAGACGACGGCGTCATGCCGCAGACACGCGAACACCTGGCCGTGGTCGCACTGCTCGGCCTGCAGCGCGGCACCGTCGCCATCACCAAGATCGACCGCATCGATGCCGCAGAACGCAGTGCACGCGTCGCGCAAGTGCAAGCCGATATCGATGCACTGCTGGCCGACACGTCCCTCGCAGGCGCCCCGAGTTTCGCCATCTCGGCCACCGCCGGCGAAGGCGTAGACGCCCTTCGCAACCACCTCATCACCGAGGCGCGCCGTGTGGCTCCTTCCCCTCCCGGGGGGAGGCAGGGATGGGGGCAAGCACCCAACGAAAGCCAAGCCTTCCGCCTGGCCGTCGACCGCTCCTTCACCCTCACCGGCGTCGGCACCGTCGTCACCGGCGCCGTCATGGCCGGCCAAGTCCGCATCGGTGACGAACTGCTCATCGTCCCCGGCGACCGCAAGGTGCGTGTGCGCGGCATCCACGCGCAGAACGAGAAGGCCGAGTCCGCGCATGCCGGTCAACGTTGCGCGCTTGCACTCGCCGGCGTCGCCAAGGACGAAGTCCATCGCGGCCAATGGCTGTGCGCGGCCGGCATCGCGCTGAGCACCGAGCGCATCGACGTGCAGCTCACCTTGTGGCCCGGCGAGGCGCACGCGCTGCGCTCCGGCACCACCGTGCACGCGCACCTCGGCACCCGTGACGTGATGGCATCGGTCGCACTGCTCGACCGCGACGTGCTGGCGCCCGGCGACACCGCACTCGCGCAACTCGTGCTGCGCGAGCCGATCAGCGCGTGGCACGGGGACCGCGGCGTGCTGCGCGACGCGTCGGCGCTTCGCACCGTTGCCGGTGTGCGGGTGCTCGACCCGTTTGCGCCGATGCGCTATCGACGCACGCCCGAGCGCCTGCAAACGCTGGCCGCATGGGCTCTGGACGACCGCGCCGCGCTGGTGGCGGCGTTGCTCGCCAGCGCACCCGTCGGCATCGACGCCGACCGCTTGACGCGCGCGCTCGCACTTCAGACCGATGCGGGGTTGCCGTTGCCGGCCGACGTCGTTCGGCTCGACGGTTCGCTCGATGCAGGCGCGGTGAGCACCGGAACGCTCATCGCCGGTACGCACCTCGCTGCGCTGCAACGACGCATCACCGACCGGCTCGCCGAATTTCACGCCGCATCGCCCGAAGACGTCGGGCCCGATGCGCGCCGCCTCAAACGACTGGCCGCACCGCGCATCGGCGATGCGCTCTGGTTGCACGCCATCGAAGTGCTGCTCGCCAGCGGTGCATTGGCGCGCAGCGGCCACTGGCTGCATCTGCCCGCGCATGCGGCGGTGCTCAGCGCCACCGAAGAGCGCCTCGCGCAAAAGCTGATGCCGATGCTGGCCGACGGCGGCTTCGATCCGCCCTGGGTGCGCACCCTCGCCAAGGATTGCGGCGCATCGGATGCCGTCGTGCGCCAGACCCTCGCCAGCCTGGCGCGGCGCGGTCTGACGTTCCAGGTGGTGAAGGACTTGTACTATCCGGCGGCGACGATCGAACGACTCGCCGCACTGGCACGCGATTGCCTCGCGCTGCCCGATGGATTGCAGGCCGCGAGCTTCAGGGATGCGGCAGGACTTGGCCGCAAGCGCGCGATCCAGCTGCTCGAATTCTTCGACCGCATCGGCTACACACGACGCGTGAAGGACGTGCATTTGCTGCGGCCCGACACCGTGTTGTTCGGCGCGTGAATCGTTCCATGAATCGGTCTCGTGGCGACAAGACATGGAAGGGAATCGTCCCTGGTGGGACGGCCGGGCTTCAAACCCGGTGGGTGGCGCCACGCGTCGCCGGGAGGGTTCGACTCCCTCTCCCTTCCGCCCTCTGACCATCAGGTTGGCGGGGTTTTCGCCTCGGTGTTGCCATGCACCGCCGGCGCACCGGCGCTCGGCGCGCAGTCCGACGCAGCACTGCGTTGCGACGATGCAACCTCATTGCATGACCGATCCAAGAAATGTCGCGCACGACAAGAAAGTGCAACAAGAGAAGAAGCATCGCGGCGAAGAAGTCGCACCGGATGCAGAGCACGCCCCGCAGCCGGGCCTGAAGCCGGCGCTCAAGCACTCTGACGAGAAGGCCGACGACGATTCCGAGAGCAAGTCCTCAGGCTCCTGAGCGCAACCAGGTGCCCGGAGAGGCGCCTTGAAGAATCAACCAGTAACCATCTCTGGGACCCACGATGTCAAACACACAAAACTCTTTCGAAGTCCGCAGACGCGGCGTGCTCGCAGGGGGCCTTGCCACTGCGGCCGGCACCGTTCTGCCCATCGCCGCCAGCCGGGCACAAACGGCCGGCACGTCGACCACCACCGCCACAGGCCCGACACCGATGCTGCCCATAGAGCTCAAAGTCAACGGCAACGTTCATGCCCTCAACCTAGACACCCGCACCACTTTGCTGGATGCGCTGCGCGAGCACATCCAGCTGACCGGTTCCAAGAAAGGCTGCGATCACGGCCAGTGCGGCGCCTGCACCGTGCTGATCAACGGTCGGCGCATCAACAGCTGCCTGACGCTGGCGGTGCTGCACGACGGTGACGAGATCACCACCATCGAGGGACTGGGCACACCTGACAAGCTGCATCCGATGCAGGCTGCGTTCGTCAAGCACGACGGCTTTCAGTGCGGCTATTGCACGCCCGGCCAGATCTGCTCGGCAGTGGGCACGCTGCAGGAAATCAAGGCCGGCATTCCGAGCCATGTGAGCGTCGACATCACAGCCATTCAACGCGCCACGCCGGAAGAGATCCGGGAGCGCATGAGCGGCAACATCTGTCGCTGCGGTGCCTACGCCAACATCCTCGACGCCGTTCAGGAAGTCGCGGGAGTGGCGGCCGTGGTGGCAGCGGGCCCGGTCACGGGGGGCAAGGCATGAAGCAATTCACCTTCGAACGGGCCACGACGCCCGCGGGCGCAGCGGCCTCTCTGGCAAACACGCCGGGCGCCAAGCTCATCGCGGGCGGCACCAACCTGCTCGACCTGATGAAGCTGCAGATCGAGACGCCGACGCATTTGATCGACATCAACCGGCTGAAGCTCGATCAGGTCGAAAGCGTCCAAGGCGGCGGATTGCGCATCGGCGCCCTGGTGCGCAATACCGACCTCGCTTCGCACCCGCGGGTGCGCAGCGACTACGCCGTGCTCACGCGCGCACTGATGTCGGGTGCCTCGGGCCAGTTGCGCAACAAGGCGACGACGGCGGGCAACCTGCTCCAGCGCACGCGTTGCCCGTATTTCTACGACACGACCAAGCCTTGCAACAAGCGCCAGCCGGGCTCGGGCTGCTCGGCCATCGGCGGCTTCGATCGCAACCTGGCGATCCTCGGCACCAGCGACCAATGCATCGCGACGCATCCGAGCGACATGGCGGTCGCCATGCGCGTGCTCGACGCCTCGGTGGAAACGGTACGGCCCGATGGCACTCGGCGCGCGATACCGATCGCCGACTTCCATCGCCTGCCGGGCACGACGCCGCAAGTCGAGAACGCGCTCGCGCGCGACGAGATGATCACGTCGGTCACGCTGCCTGCGCCGCTGGGCGGCAAGCACATCTACCGCAAGGTGCGCGATCGCGCGTCCTATGCGTTCGCATTGATTTCCGTCGCAGCAGTGATCCAGTCCAATGGCCGCGGACGCTTTGCCTATGGCGGCCTGGCACCCAAGCCATGGCGGGTGGAAGCCGCCGAATCGCAGACCGATGCGACCGCCATCGCAAGCGCCACGCTCGCTGGCGCACGCACGAGTGAACACAACGCGTTCAAGCCATTGCTGGTGGAACGCACGCTGGCCTCGGTGCTGGCGGAATCGAGGAGCTGAAGTCATGAAGTTCGATCAACCCGCGACGCGCAATCCGGTCGACCGCCTCAAGGTCGTCGGCAAGCCGCACGACCGCATCGACGGCCCGCTGAAGACCAGCGGCAAGGCACCGTATGCCTACGAACGGCACGACGTCGTGCCCAACCAGGCGTACGGCGTCATCCTCGGCGCCGCGATCGCCAAGGGGCGCATCCGCAAGCTCGACACCAGTGCCGCGCGGGCGGCGCCCGGTGTGATCGCCGTCGTCACTTACGAGAATGCCGGCAAGGTCGACAAGGCCAAGGCCATCACCGCGAAGTTGCTGGCAGGGCCTGAAGTCGATCACTTCGATCAGGCGGTCGCCATCGTCGTCGCATCGACTTTCGAGCAAGCCCGGTCCGCAGCGCAGCTGATCGCTGTGGACTACGACCGCGCCGAGGGCCGCTTCGATCTGGCGAAGGAACGGCCTTCGGCCGTGACGCCGAAGATGGACGATCCGGCCGACACGGCCGTCGGAAGCTTCGACAACGCGTTTGCCAACGCCGCGATCAAGGTCGACCAGACCTACACCACGCCCAACCAGAGCCACTCGGCCATGGAGCCGTTCGCGAGCATCGCGTCGTGGCAGGGCGGCAAGCTGACCGTATGGACGTCGAACCAGATGATCGCCTGGGCCAAGCGCGACCTGTCGGAAGTGCTCGGCCTGTCGCCCGAGAACATTCGCGTCGTGTCGAGCTATGTCGGTGGCGGCTTCGGCTCGAAGCTGTGGATCCGCAGCGACGCCGTCATGGCTGCACTCGCGTCACGCGTGGCGGGTCGACCGGTCAAGGTGGCGCTGGCACGACCGCAGATCGCCAACAACACGACCCATCGTCCCGCAACGATTCAACGCATCCGTCTTGGCGCGGCCAGTGACGGCAAGCTGGTGGCCATCTCGCACGAAACATGGTCCGGTGACCTGCCGGGCGGTCAGCCCGAGACGGCTGCCATGCAGACGCGCCTGCTCTATGCAGCGCCGAATCGCAAGACCTCGCACCGCCTTGCCACGCTCGACCTGCCGGAAGGCAATGCCATGCGTGCGCCTGGCGAGGCACCGGGTTTGATGGCGCTCGAAATCGCCATGGACGAACTGGCCGAGAGCTTGAAGATGGACCCGGTCGCACTGCGCATCGCGAACGACACGCAGGTCGACCCCGAGAAGCCCGATCGTGCGTTCTCCCATCGCGACCTCGTCGGCTGCCTGCGCATCGGCTCGCAGCGCTTTGGTTGGGACCAGCGGCGTGCCACACCGGGCCAGGTGCGCGATGGCCAATGGTTGGTCGGCATGGGCATGGCGAGCGCCTTTCGCGGCAACCTCACGATGAAGTCCGCGGCACGCGCGGCGGTGGACGGCAAAGGCATCGTCACGATCTCGACCGACATGACCGACATCGGCACCGGCAGCTACACGATCATTGCGCAGACTGCAGCCGAGTTGCTCGGCGTACCGGTCGAAAAAGTCGTCGTGCGTCTGGGCGATTCGGACTTTCCGGTGTCGGCCGGATCGGGCGGTCAATGGGGCGGCAACAGCTCGACGGCGGGCGTGTACGCCGCGTGCATGAAACTGCGCGAAGCGATCGCGCGCAAGGCCGGCCTGATGGCGGGCGACGCGCGCTTCGACGAGGGCAAGATCGTCTCGGGCAGCCGCAGCTTCACGCTGGCAGAAGTCGCGGGCAAGCAGGGCATCACCGTGGAAGACGGCATCGAGTTCGGTGACTTGACCAAAACGTATGCGCAGGCCACGTTCGGCGCGCACTTCGCAGAAGTCGGCGTCGATTCGGCAACCGGCGAAGTGCGCGTGCGGCGCATGAGCGGCGCCTTCGCGGCCGGGCGCATCCTGAACCCGAAGACGGCTCGCAGCCAGGTGATCGGCGCGATGACGATGGGCCTGGGTGCTGCGCTCATGGAAGAGTCGATCGTCGACACGCGACACGGCTATTTCGTCAATCACGACCTGGCCGAATACCACGTGCCGGTGCACGCGGACGTACCGAGACAAGACGTCTTCTTCCTCGACGAGGTGGACGACAAATCGTCGCCCATGAAAGCCAAGGGCGTCGGCGAACTCGGCCTGTGCGGCAGCGCAGCGGCCATTGCCAATGCCGTCTACAACGCCTGCGGTGTGCGGGTGCGGGACTATCCGCTGACGCTGGACAAGATCATTCGGTCGTTGGCATAGGCGTCGCCACAGGCTGCCGCATTAGCGAATCACGGGGAGACTCAGGAGAGGTCATCGTCGCCTCTTGCCAGGAGTTGCAATGAAGCTGAAGTTAAAGCGTATAGGGTTCGAACGCCCTCGGGCGATACCGGCGGCAGCGACGGGTGCGC